>JBFHRB010000020.1:0-20977 GCA_041591915.1 Nitriliruptorales bacterium | reverse complement strand
GCTCGCCCCCTTCCCGGCCAGCGCGTTCGACTTCTTCCGCGCCTACCTGCGGCCCTGGAACGATGCCGGAGGTGGTGGCACGCCGATGCCCCCATCACCCGCCCAGGCGCTGCTCGGGTTCGTGTCCTTCCTCTCCTTCGGGAGCCGCTGGCTCGCCCAGCGCGTCCTCCTTCTGGCCCCACTCCCGCTCGCGTGGCTCCTCGCGGTCGTCGCACTGCGCGTCGTGACGCCGCGACGCGCCCCGCGACTGGCCGGCGCGACCGTGTACGTGCTCAGCCCGCCGGCGCTCGCGGCGCTGGCCACGGGCCGCATCAGCAGCCTCGGGATCGTCGTCGCGCTCCCCGCGCTCGTGATCACGCTCGGCGTGGTCGTGCGGCACGGCGTTCCGGCGACGGTGGCGTGGCGTGGCACGGCGGCTGCCGCACTCGTCGGCTCGGCGGCGATCGCGTTCTCCCCGCCGTTCGCCGTCCTGTTGGGCCTGCTCCTCGTGCTCGGCCTCATCGGCTCGGCGGTCGCGCCGGGCACGCTCGACGATCGACGGATGGCGTCCGCGCGCCTGGGGGTGATCGCCATCTCCGTCGTGCTCCTCCTGTTCCCGTGGTCGTTCACGCTGGTGGGTGGCGCGACGCCGATCCTGGGCGGGTTCGAACCGAGCGAGCCCGTCGTCGCGGCGGCCTGGCGCTGGCTGTTGCTGTCACCGGACGCGCCCGCGTGGCCGGGGATCGCGGCTGGCGTCGCGCTGATGGCCGCCGGTGTGCTCGGGGTGGCGCTCGGCCTCGCGAAGCGCCCCGTGGCCGTCCCGATGCTGTGGGGTGTGGCGCTCGTCACCATCACGGTCGCCTGGCTGACGGGCCGCGCAGCCGCGCCGTGGACGTGGCCGGGCGACCTCCTCCTGGTCGCCGCCGCCGCCCTGAGTGGCCTGCTCGCCGTGGGGCTCGACGGCGCGGAGGAACAGCTGGGTCGGCACGCCTTCGGCTGGCGGCAACTGGCGGCGCTGCTGACGGCCGTCGTCGTCACGATCGGCGTCGCCACCAACATCCTGTTCCTGCTGCGCGGACCCTGGGACGCCTTCGTCATCGACGAGCCCGCGCTGCCGGCCTTCCTCGCCGCGGAGCGCGGCTCCGTCGGTGAGTTCCGGGTCCTGGTGCTCGCCGGTGACGCGACGTCGGTCCGCTGGGACGTCACCGGGCCCGACGGCGTCAGCATGCTCGAGCACGGGGTACCGCGGTCGGCGACCCTGCTCGACCTCCTCGGTGCCCATGTCGCCGACGTGCTCGCCGGGACGGACGTCGGGGCCGCCGCGCAGTTCGGCCTCGCCAACGTCCGGTACGTGGTCGTCCCGGAGGGTGGTCGCACCGCGGCCCTCGAGCGCGCGCTCGCCTCCCAGGTCCACCTCGAGCCACAGCCGGTGGCCGCCGGCCTGCTGTACGAGGTCCAGGGCTGGTTGCCACGGGCGGCATGGCTGAGCCTGCCCGATGCCTCCTATGCCCAGCAGCGGGGAGAGGTGCCCCCGGCGGCCGTGCTGGAGCCCCTCGAGCGGCAGGACCCCAGCCGCTACGAAGGGCACAGCGAGGGGGAGGGCGTGCTCATGCTCGCCGAGCCGGCAGCCTCCGGCTGGCGGGCGGAGGTGGACGGGCGTGAGGTCCCCGGGTTCTCCGAAGCGGGTGTCGCGCGGTTCCCGGTCGCGACCGAGGGTGCGGTCCTCATCGAGTACTCGCGCGGCACGGTCCGCCTGGTCCTCGTCAGCCTCCAGGCCCTGATCGCCCTGGTCGTCCTCTCGCTGATGCTCCGGCCCCCACGATTCGCGCTTCCCGGGCAGGAGGTGCGTCGATGAACCGCAACCCGGTCGTCGTGCTCGGCGTCGTCTTCGCGGCGATCGCCCTGCTGATGGGCGCGGACCTCGTCATCGCCGCGCCGCAGCTCGAGGCCCCCGACCCCGCGATCCCCCAGGGCGAGCGGGGCGGCTCCGCCTACTGCGCGGCACTGGCCGGCGGGACGGCAGGGGACGTGACCGCCGTGCTCCTGGCGGACCCGGGGGCGCCCGTCAGTGGCACGGCACGGGTCGACGTCCTCACGAGCGACGACGAGGTGCCGGTCGTCATCGGTGAGGAGCGGACCCTCACGGCCGGCGGCCTGGTCGCCAACGAGATCGACGGGTCCTCGGACGGATTCGGCCTGTCGATGCGCTGGTTCGAGGCCCCGGTCGGGCTGTTCCGCTCGTGGGAGGTCAACACGCCCGGCCTGCCCGCTGGCCGGGTCGAGTCGCACTGCCCGGTCGCCCCGGCGAGCGAGTGGCACGTGCCGGGCCTGGTCACGGCTGGTGGCGCCCAGGCCACGATCGTCCTGGCGAACCCCTTCGACATCGATGCCGCACTCTCGATCCGCTTCACCACGCCCGGCGGGTTCCTCGAGCCGACCCTCACACAGAACGTGGTCGTCCCGGCCCGCGAGGTCGTCCACGTGTCCGTCAACGACCACGCCCCGCAACGGTCCGACCTGGGCGCGGTCATCGAGGCTCGGGCCGGACGCGTCGTCGCCGAGGCCTACCTCACGGTCGACGCGGCCATCGGCGGGATCGAGGGCGTGACGATCGTGCCAGCGACACCCCGACTGGCCGAGGTGTGGTCCGTGCCGTGGTTCGGCAGCGGCGAGGACGTGACCTCCTGGGCCTGGGTGAGCAACCCGACGGATCGCTCGGCGGCGCTGACGGTCACGATCCACGACGGCAGCGGTGGCACGGTCCCCGCGGGCGTCGAGGAGATCGACGTCGGTCCGGGCGAGGTGAGGCGGATCGACCTCCGCGGACTGGCAACCGGTGCGAGCGCGGGCCTGACCGTGCAATCGGACAACGGCGTCCCCGTGGCCGTGTCCGTCGCGACACAGGTGTCCGACGAGGACGAGGACCGCACGGGCCTCGTCGTCCAGCTGGCCACGAGCCGGGCCCACGGCACGTGGCTGTTCGCGTCGGGCCCGACCACGGGCCGCAGCTACACCGTCAACGTGCTCAACCCGTCGGCCGAGCCCGCGTCGGTCTCGCTGGAGCTCGTCACGCCCGGCCTGCCGCCGTCGGCGCCGCGCACCATGCGGCTGACCCCCGGTGCCGCGCTCGAGCTCAGGCTGGCCGAGGAGGACGTCCCGGACGTGCCTGCACTCGGGCTGATCCTGCGGTCCTCGGAGGGGACGGTCATCGCAAGTTGGCGGTCGCGCGCGGAGACCGGGAACCTCGAGCTCGTCGCCAGCCTCGGGTTCCCCACGTCGCGCTGGGACACGCGTGCCGAGGTCCCGCCCGTCATCCACGTGCCCGAACTCGTGAATCGCTTCGGGACGCTCCTGGGTCCCACGACGCAGCTCGAGACCCTGCCGGACCCGGCCGACCCCGAGGGGACGGGGGAGGAGGACCCCGACCCCGGCCCGGAGGAGCCGCCGGTCATCGATCCGGCGACGCCCGATCCGGACGCTCCGTAGCCCGGCTCACCAACCGAGCTCGTCGAGGCGGTCGTCGTCGATCCCGAAGTGGTGCGCGATCTCGTGCAGCACGACCTCGCGGACGAGCTCGGCCAGGTCGGCCCGCGACCGTGCTCGCATCTCGATCGGGCGGCGGTAGATCGTGATGACGTCGGGCAGCGGTGCCCCCCAGTTGTCGCGCTCCGTGAGGGGCACCCCCTGGTACAGGCCGAGCAGCACCTCGTCCTCGCCCGTGCCCATGACGTCCGGCGGAGGCACGTCCTCGACGACGACCTGGAGGTTGTCGACCCGCTGCAGCAGCTCCTTCGGGAGTGTGGCGATCGCCTGGTCGACCATCCGGTCGAACTCCCCAGGCCGGAGGGCGCGGAAGCCGTCGATCGGTCGCCGGTGGGGGTCGAACGGGGACCGACGGCGACGGGCGTGGCGGTTGGGCTGCATCGCGTCAGCGTATGTCCCGCTGGCGCTTGACCACACCCGAGCCCCGGGGGTACGTTGGTCCTTGTCGCCCCGAGAGGCCTAGCGAGAGCAAGGTCACTCGGGGCGACGCTCTTCGTTCCGGCGCTCTTCGTCCCGGTTCGTGGACGGGCCGGGGACAGGGCCCCGGACAGGTTCGTCGCCGCGGCTCGGCCCCGTGGGATCGCCTCCTCGTCCCCCTCGTCTGGCGTGCCGTGCGACCGAGACCTCGGGAATCACAACAGTCGGGTTAGGTGCGGATGCGTTACCCAACCCGTGGCGTCCCTGTGGAGAACACTTGCCGAACTACACCCGTGTCATCTACCGTCGATGTGCGGTGAACACAGGGTGAGGTGCTGAACATGGCCGAGCGAGCTCGTCGTGCCGTCGTCCGACCGATCTCGAGCGCGATGGCCCGGCCCTGTTCCCGGCCGGGCTGTCCGGCGCCCGCGGGGGCGACGCTGAGCTTCCGATACGACACCCGCGAGGCCTGGGTCGAGCCACTCATGCCCGACGCCGATCCTGCCTGCTACGACCTCTGCCTCGATCACGCGGCCCGTACCACCCCGCCCCATGGCTGGTCCATCCGCGACGAGCGCGAGGACGGCTCCGCGGGGCCCACGGCCGGCGAGGTCGCACCCCCCGAGGCGATCGGCGGCCACGACACCGTCGCGGTGCTCGCGGCAGCACTCCGCTCGGAGCCCGCCCCGCCGGACGAGCCGGCGGTCGCGCGCGTCACGTCCCAGGAGGCCCCGCCGCGGCCTGCAGCGCCCGTTCCCGCCCCATCGGACCCCGGGATCGTCGCGCGCGAGCCCGCTGCGGCGCCGCGACCGACGCCGCCGGCGCGCCAGCCCCGCCCCGTGATCGCCGTCCGCCCCGACGCCACCGCCGCTCCGTCGGCCTCGGCCGCGGCCTCGGCCTCGGCGCCGGCACCGCGCCCCCGTCCGTCGTCACCGTCCGCGGCGCCGCCCGTGGTCGGGCAGACCGCGTTGGCCCTCGAGGCCGACGCCGAGCCGGAGCTCTCCCCGGTCCTCGAGATCCTCCAGGCCGCCGCCGAGGCGCCGGTCGCGGAACCCGACGTCTTCAGCGAGACCGTCGTCGTCGTCGGCGAGGACCGAGAGGTCCTCGACGCCATCGACGAGGCCCTGCTCGAGGACGAGGACCTCGTCGCCGAGCTGGAGCGGATCGCGCGTGCGGTCGACCAGCTGGCGTCCGAGAGCGCCGACGAGGACCTCGACGACGTGCCGTCTGGCGAGCCACCCGCCCAGCTCTGGTAGCGGCTGGCAGTCCCTGACAGTCCCACCTCCACCCTTTGGCGTCACTCCTGTGGTTTCTTAGGTGCTGAGACACACAAGAAGGGGCCGTCATGGCCGTCCCGCGCGACCTGACCAACCAGATCCGCCGCCTCGACCAGTACGACCTGCGCCGGCTGCTCATCCTCATCCGGGGCCTGCTGATCGAGGTCGACGGGCTCCCCACCCGCGACGACCCCGACGTCGCGGCGGCCGGACTCGACGGGGTGACGTACCAGCAGGAGATGGTCCGGTGCGGGAAGGAGACCTGCTCGACCTGCCCGCACGGCCCCTACTGGTACGCGTACTGGAAGGAGGACGGCCGCACCCGGTCTCGCTACATCGGCCGCCACCTGCCGGGCCAGCCGGTCGAACCGGTCGTCCCGGACCTCGTCTGAGGCCGCCTCGCTAGGCTCGCGCGTCGCCAGCCGCCGCACGCCAGGGAGAACATGGACCGCGAGCGCCTCGACGCGATCTTCAAGGCCTACGACATCCGCGGAACCGTTCCCGATCAGATCGACGAGGAGCTCGCCGAGGCCACGGGTGCCGCCGCCGTCCAGGTCATCGGGCAGCGTGCGACGACCCGCGCGCGCGATGCGTTCGTGATCGGCTACGACATGCGGCCCTCGTCGCCGACGCTCGCCGACGCGTTCGCGCGCGGCGTCACGTCGCAGGGCTGGGATGCGATCATCATCGGGCTCGCCTCGACCGACATGCTGTACTACGCGAGCGGCGACCTGGGGCTTCCGGGTGCCATGTTCACGGCGTCGCACAACCCGGCGCAGTACAACGGCATCAAGCTGTGCGGCGTCGGTGCACAGCCCGTGTCGATCGACTCCGGCGGTCGCGAGATCCGGGACCTGGTCGCCGATGGCGGTCCGTCGCCGGCTGCCACCGTCGGCTCGGTCGAGCGACGCGATGACCTCCTCCAGGCGTTCGCCGACCACGTCCGCTCCTTCATCGACACGGATGCGCTCGAGCCGGTGAGGTTCGCCGTGGACGCGGGCAACGGCATGGGCGGCCACGTCGTGCCGGCGGTGTTCGAGGGCCTGCCCTTCGACGTGCTGGAGCTGTACTACGAACTCGATGGCACCTTCCCGAACCACCCGGCGAACCCGATCGAGCCCGAGAACCTCCGTGACCTCCAGAAGGTCGTGGTCGAGCAGGGCCTGCAGCTGGGGATCGCCTTCGACGGCGATGCGGACCGGATGTTCGCGGTCGACGAGCAGGGCACGCCGGTGCCGTCCGCACTGATCGGCGCCGTGGTCGCCGACCGGATCCTCGCGAGGAACCCCGGGGCGACGGTCCTCTACAACCTGATCTGCTCCGACGTCGTTCCCGAGACGATCGAGGCGGCCGGGGGCACCGCGGTCCGCACGCGAGTGGGCCACTCCTTCATCAAGGAGACGATGGCCGAGACCGACGCGATCTTCGCGGCCGAGCACTCGGGCCACTACTACTTCCGGGACAACTTCCGTGCGGACTCGGGGCTGATCGCGGCGCTGTTCCTGCTCGAGGCCGTCTCCGATGCCGGGGCGCCGTTGTCCGAGGTCGTCGCGCCGTACGCGCGCTACGCCCAGAGCGGGGAGATCAACTTCGAGGTCGGCGACCAGTCTGCGGCGGCCGAGCGCGTGCGCGCCGCCTTCGCCGACCGCGGGACGTCGGACACCGAGGACGGGCTGACCGTCCGCACCGACGCCGGGTGGTTCAACCTCCGCCCGTCGAACACCGAACCGTTGCTGCGCCTCAACGTCGAGGCCGCAGACGAGGACGCCGTGGCGGCCCTCCGCGACGAGATCGCCGCCCTCATAACCGCCGACTGACGAGGAGGACCCCATGGCCCTCGACGAACGACTGCTCGACATCCTCATCTGCCCGGACTGCCACGGGGAGATCGAGTTCAAGGAGCGCCGGCAGGTCATCCTCTGCCTGGAGTGTGGGCTGCAGTACCCCGTGCGCGAGGGCATCCCGGTCATGCTCGTCGAGGAGGCCAAGCCGTCACGGGGGAGCAAGAAGGCCTCCTCGTGACGGACGGTCCCGGGGCGCTCGCCGAGCGGCTGGACGACGTCGAGCTGTCGGCGGCCGACCCGAGCGGGATGCTCGAGACCGTCACGTCGACGCCGCGCATGTGGCGTCGCGCGCTCGAGATCGCCAAGCACGCGCCCGCGCCGCCGGTCGTGGCCGGTGACGTCCGGGCCGTCGTCGTCGCCGGCATGGGGGGCTCGGGCATCAGCGGTGACGTCGCCGCCCTGGCAGCCGCCACCTACGGCGACGTGCCGGTCTCCGTCGCGAAGGGCTACCGCCTCCCCTCGTGGGTCGGTGAGGACACGCTGGTCATCGCCGCGAGCTACTCAGGCAACACCGAGGAGACCCTGAGCTGCCTCGATCAGGCGCTGGACGCCGGTGCACCCGTGTTCGCGGTGACGTCAGGCGGCAAGGTCGGCGAGCTCGCGTCGACCCATGGATTCCCGGCCGTCGAGATCCCGGGCGGGCAGCAGCCCCGTGCCTCCCTTCCGTACCTCGCGGGGCCGGTCCTCAATGCGCTGGACGTGATGGGTGTCGCCCCCGGCCTGTCGGACGAGCTGGCGAGCATCCCGGGTGTGCTCGACCCGCTCGCCGCGCTGTGGGGCCCCGACGCCGCAACGCAACACAACGAGGCGAAGCAGGCGGCGGCCGCGCTCGCCGACCTCGTCCCCGTCTTCTACGGCGGCCGCGGGTGGCCTGCCCTCGTCGCGCTCCGCGGCAAGTGCCAGGTCAACGAGAACAGCAAGCGTCCCTCCTTCCACCACGAGCTTCCCGAGCTCGACCACAACGAGGTCGTGGGTTGGGAGCTCCTGCCCGAGGTGACCGAACGCATCGGCCTCGTCGAGCTGCGCTCGGAGGACGACGAGCACCCGCAGACGGCGAAGCGCTTCGCGGTGACGATGGACCTCGTTGCTGACGGCTTCGGCGAGGTCGTGACGCACGAGTTGCGCGGCGCCCGGCCGCTCCTCCGGTTCGCCACCGGCACACTGTTCGTCGACCTCCTGTCCGTCTACCTCGCCTTCATCGGAGGCGTCGACCCCACCCCGGTCGACCGCATCACGGAACTCAAGCGACGCATCGCCGCCTGACGAGGACGATCGCCCCATGCGCACCCAGGACGAGCTCACCCGCCGCGCCGCGCTCGCCATCGCGGCCCGACTGCCCGAGGAGCGCCCCGAGGTCTTCCTCACACTTGGCTCGGGGCTGTCTGACGTCGCCGATGCGATGGAGGACACCGTCGACGTCCCGGTCGCGGCCGTGCCGGGCGTTCCCGTCTCGCGCGTCCCGGGCCACGCCGGTGTCCTGCGCTTCGGTCGCCTCGGCGGCAGGCGCGTGCTCGCGCAGATGGGGCGCATCCACCTCTACGAGGGCCACGAGGCGCGCGACGTCACGCGGATGGTCGAGGTCGCGGCCGAGCTCGGCGCGACGACCTACGTCGTCACGAACGCGGCCGGCGGCCTCAACACCGACTTCACGCCGGGCGACGTCATGCTCATCACGGACCACCTGAACCTGACGGGGGACTCCCCGCTCACTGGCGTGCTCCGTGATGGCGCGCCCGTCTTCCTCGACATGGCCGCGGCGTACGACGCGGACCTGCGGGAGGCTGCCCGCAGGGTGGCGGCGGATCAGGGGCTGGCCCTGCGGGAGGGCGTCTACGCCGGCCTGCGGGGCCCCACCTTCGAGACCCCGGCCGAGGTGTCGATGCTGCGCACGCTCGGGGCTGACGCCGTGGGCATGTCCACGGTGCTCGAGGTCATCGCCGCCCGGGCAGCGGGCATGCGCGTGCTCGGCGTGTCGTCGATCACGAACGTGCACGGTGAGGGCGTGGAGACCTCGCACGAGGAGGTCCTCGAGGTCGGCAAGCGCATCGCGGCGGCTGTCTCCCAGCTCGTCGTGGGGGTCGTCTCGGCGATGTAGTCCACAGCCCGCGAGGGCGCGGGTCGCCGTCGATCCACCGCGTCCACCACCCTCGTGTGCGTGCTCGCGCCACTGCTCGACCTCCTCGCTCCCGTTCGCTGCGTCGCCTGCCTGCGCCGCGGGGCCGTGCCGTGGTGCGACGCCTGCGCCCGCGAGGTCGGCCACCACCGCCTGGTCGACGTCTGTGGACGCTGTGCCGGACCCCGCGAGCCCGGCCACGCGTGCTGGCGCCCAGGGGCCGGGGTCTCGTCGACGCGCGCGATGTTCGCCTACCGCGAGGTCGTGGCCGACAGCCTGGGGCGCGCCAAGGCGCAGCACCTGCGGTCCGTGTGGACGCCGATCGGCACGATGCTCGGTGACCTCGTCGGCTCGGTCGACCTGATCACCTGGGTCCCGTCCACCCCACGGGCTCGGCGGGTCCGTGGCTACGACCACGCCGAGCTGCTGGCCCGGGCTGTCGGAGTGGCGGCGGGGCGACCCGTGCTCCCCGCGCTGCGCGCACGTCCTCATCCGGATCAGGCGCGCCGCCGCCCCGACCGACGAGCCTTCCTCCCCGCCGGTGTGTTCCGGCCCACGCGCCGACTCGACGGCGCCCGCGTGGCGCTCGTCGACGACGTCCTGACGACGGGCGCGACGGCTGGCCGTGCCGCACTCGCGCTCGGGCGGGCCGGTGCCTCCCGGGTCGAGATGGTGGTCGTAGCGCGCGCGGGGAGCCATCGGCTGGGGCCACTCGACCCGTCGGAACAGGGCCGCGATTCCCCGCTCGGTCGTCGATCCTGACTGCTACCGTCGGCTCCGCGCAGGGGCCCAGACGACGCAGCCCGTTGCCGGGGCTCCCGGCGAACAGGACAGACCGCAGACGGTCGACGGATGGGATCCACATGCAGGTCGTCGTGAAGGGCAAGAACCTCGACGTTCCCCAGCGCGTCAAGGACGAGGCCATCAACAAGCTTGGCCGAGTCCGCAAGGTCTTCGACCGCTTCATCGACATGGAAGTGGTCTTCAGCGAGGACAAGAATCCCCGGATCAAGGATCCGATCCACGTGGAGGTCGTCCTCCATGCGAAGGGCAAGTACCTCCGTGCCTCGGCGTCTGGCGGCGAGTTCTTCGAGGCGATCGACCGCGCGGAGGCCAAGTTGGCCCGGCAGGTTCGCAAGTTCAAGACCAGGGTCGTGGACCGGGCCCATCAGGGCAGTGGCGATCGAGGCGTGGTCAACGAGAACGGCCAGCTCATCACGGCGGTCGACTTCGCCGCGCAGGCGAACGAGATCTCCGACGAGGAGGAGTGACGCGGCCCGCGCCGTTCACTGCCCCATGGTGACCAGGGGGCGCCTGTGCCCTCTGGGCTAGGCGACTAGTCGCCTGGGCCATGTGGGCAACGCCCTTCCCCCTCCCAGCAGGGGTCGATGGGCTAGACTCATGCGCAGGGAGCGCGCATTCCCGCCCGATCGGGGACGGTTCTGCGCCAGTACCGCGAAGGTGGGGACCGGCGAGGACTAGGTAGCCAACCGCCCGCCCACCCCCTGCGGAGGAGAGCACCACATGGCCGAGGACCGCATCAGGATCCTCATCGCTGACGACCACGAGCTGTTCCGGCGTGGCTTGCGGATGGTCCTCGAGGACGAAGCGGACATCGAGGTCCTCGGGGAGGCCGGCGACGGGCAGACGGCCGTCGACCTCGCACGGGAGCACATCCCGGACGTGATGGTCATGGACGTCCGCATGCCGGTGCTCAGCGGCATCGAGGCAGCGCGCGTCGTCAAGGAGGACGTGCCGAACGCCAAGATCCTCATGCTGACCATCAGCGACGAGGAGGACGACCTCTACCAGGCCATCAAGGCCGGGGCGAACGGGTACCTCCTCAAGGAGATCTCGATCGACGAGATCGGCAACGCCGTCCGCTCGGTCTACAACGGCCAGTCGCTCATCTCCCCGTCGATGGCGTCGAAGCTCCTCAACGAGTTCGCCGCCATGATCAAGAAGGAGGAGGAGAAGCAGCAGGTCCCGGCACCGCGGCTCACCCCGCGCGAGATGGAGGTCCTCCAGCACGTCGCGCAGGGCATGAACAACCGCGAGATCGCCAAGGCGCTCTTCATCTCCGAGAACACCGTCAAGAACCACGTCCGCAACATCCTCGAGAAGCTCCACCTGCACTCCCGGATGGAAGCCGTCGTCTACGCCGTCCGCGAGAAGCTGCTCGAGATCAAGTAGCGCACTCGCGCTCCGTGCCCGGCCGCCCCTCGTGGGCGGCCGTCGCCGTTGCCGGACCGAGGCCACGGCGCCTACCCGGTGGCACCGGTGCTGACTACGGTCACGCTCCACAACGACGGGACCATCGGGAGGGCCACTGCCATGCCGGACGCCATCGAGGACCTCCTCAGCGAGGACCGGACCTTCCCACCCCCCGCCGACTTCGCGGCGCAGGCGAACGCGCCCGACCGGTCCCTGTACGACCGAGCCGCAGCCGACCGGGAGGGCTTCTGGGAGGAGCAGGCGTCCGCACTGACCTGGTTCGAGCCCTGGGACAAGGTGTCCGAGTGGGACGCGCCGTTCGCCAAGTGGTTCATCGGGGGCAAGCTGAACGTCTCGTACAACTGCCTCGACCGCCACGTCGAGGCCGGGTACGGCGACAAGGTCGCGTTCCACTGGGAGGGTGAGCCCGGCGACACCCGCACCATCACCTACACCGACCTCCTCGACGAGGTGTGCCGCTTCGCGAACGCGCTCAAGGGCCTCGGCGTCGAGCGGGGCGACCGTGTCTGCCTCTACATGGGGATGGTCCCGGAGCTGGCCGTGGCGATGCTCGCCTGTGCCCGCATCGGGGCCCCGCACTCGGTGGTCTTCGGTGGTTTCTCGGCGCAGTCGCTGAAGGACCGCATCAACGACGCGGGGGCCAAGGTCCTCGTCACGGCCGACGGTGCGTGGCGGATGGGCAAGGTCGTCGACCTCAAGACGAGCGCGGACGACGCGGTCGCCGACTGCCCGACCATCACCGACGTCGTGGTCCTCAGGCGCACCGACCACGGCGCCCCCATGACGCAGGGGCGCGACCACTGGTACGCGGACCTCGTCGAGGGGCAGTCGACGGAGTGCGAACCCGAGGCCATGGACGCCGAGGACCTGCTCTTCCTGCTCTACACGAGCGGGACCACGGGCAAGCCCAAGGGCATCATGCACACGACCGGCGGCTACCTGACCCACGCGACGTACACGCACCGGTACGTGTTCGACCTCAAGCCCGACAGCGACGTGTACTGGTGCGCCGCGGACATCGGGTGGATCACCGGCCACACCTACATCGTCTACGGCCCTCTCGCGAATCGCGCGACGAGCGTCATGTACGAGGGTGCCCCCGGCTTCCCCGACAAGGACCGGCTGTGGGACGTGATCGAGCGCTACGGCGTCACGATCTTCTACACGGCGCCGACGGCGATCCGGACGTTCATGAAGTGGGGCGAGTCGTACCCGCAACGCCACGACATGTCGTCCCTGCGCGTGCTCGGCACCGTCGGTGAGCCCATCAACCCCGAGGCCTGGGTCTGGTACTGGAACGTCATCGGGGGCGAGCGCTGCCCGGTCGTCGACACGTGGTGGCAGACCGAGACCGGCGGGATCATGATCAGCCCGCTCCCCGGCGCCTCGACGCTCAAGCCCGGGTCCGCGGTCGAGCCGCTCCCAGGGATCTCGGCGGACATCGTCGACGACGCCGGCAACCCGGTGGGGGTGCCGGGTGGTGGCTACCTGGTCCTCACCGAGCCGTGGCCGTCGATGCTGCGCGGCATCTGGGGCGACGAGGAGCGCTACCGCGAGACGTACTGGTCGGCCTACGAGGGCCGGTACTTCGCCGGGGACGGCGCCAAGCGCGACGGCGACGGCTTCTACTGGCTCCTCGGGCGCGTCGACGACGTGATGAACGTTTCGGGCCACCGGATGTCGACCACCGAGATCGAGTCGGCCCTCGTCAGCCACGAGTCGGTCGCCGAGGCCGCGGTCATCGGAGCCGCGGACGCGACCACCGGTCAGTCGATCAACGCCTTCGTCACGCTCCTGGGCGGCGTCACGCCGACCGACGAGCTGCTCATCGAGCTCCGCGACCACGTCGGCAAGATGATCGGACCGATCGCCAAGCCCAGGCGCGTGTTGTTCACGGACGAGCTCCCCAAGACCCGGTCCGGGAAGATCATGCGGCGGCTGCTGAAGAACATCGCCGAGTCCGATGAGCTCGGCGACACGACGACGTTGGCCGATCCGACCGTCGTCGCCGGTATCCGCGACCGGTTCCTCGCCGAGGGGGCCGGAGACGAGGACTGACGGCGGGGCACAGGCGGCCCTGACGCCCGTAGGGCGCGGCCCACGGCGTCATCGCCCGATGGGCCCGGGCGCGGTGGGCCGAGTGTCGCGCGCGCGACCCGTCGCGGCGTGACACATTGGAGGTCGGTCACGCACGCGCGCAGGGAGGCCGGCGGATGGAAACCGGGAACGTCCAACTGCTCATCAGCTACACGCTCCGGCCCAAGACGGAGGAAGCGGACTACGCGGACTGGGTGCGCGGGGTCGCGGTGCCCTGGTGGCAGGACCAGCCGGGCTACCGGGCCATCCGCGGCTACTACACGGTCGTCGGGGCAGGTGCCCGCATCTTCGTGCAGATCGACGTGGACCACCTCGAGTCGCTCACCAAGATCCTGAGCACGGAGGCCTACGCGGAGATGAGGCGTGAGCTGGGCCGGTTCGCGACCGACATCGACTCGCGCATCCTGGCTCCAACGGGACGCACGCCAGCCTGAGGGGCTGGACCACCGGAAGGCCGCGTGGCGAGTTCGCCGCGCGGGGATCCCGCGGGCTCGGCATGGCGGACACCTGCGCCAGCATGCGGTCGGCACGCGCCCTCTACCATGCGGGGGAACGCGAACGGCCGCTTGTCCGTTGCCGACGGGTCACGTAGCCGCGCACCTCACCCGCTTCCCGCTGACGTCAGAGTTCATCGATGGTCACCCTGAACCCGCTCCGTTGGGGCGAGGGCCGCAAGGCCAGGCAGGTCCAGTCGCTCGTCGACCAGATCAACGCGCTCGAGCCCGAGTTCAAGGCGAAGAGCGACGACGAGCTCAAGGCCATGACGGCCGACTTCAAGCAGCGCCTCGACAACGGCGCGGACCTCGACGACCTCGCCCTCGAGGCGTTCGCCACGGTGCGCGAGTCCGCGTGGCGCGTTCTCGGCCAGCGGCCGTACGACGTGCAGGTCTTCGGCGGCCTCGTACTCCACAACGGCAACATCGCGGAGATGAAGACCGGCGAGGGCAAGACCCTGACCTCGACGATGCCGGTCTACCTCAACGCCCTCGCCGGCCAGGGCGTGCACATCGTCACGGTGAACGAGTACCTCGCGAAGCGCGACTCGGAGTGGATGGGCGAGGTGCACCGCTGGCTCGGCCTCTCCGTCGGGCTGGTGCACAGCCAGCAACCGAAGGACAAGAAGCGCCTCGCCTACGCCGCCGACATCACGTACGGGACCAACAACGAGTTCGGCTTCGACTACCTGCGCGACAACATGGCGCTCGGCAAGGACCTCCAGGTCCAGCGCGGCCATTTCATGGCGCTGATCGACGAGGTCGACTCGATCCTGGTCGACGAGGCCCGTACGCCGTTGATCATCTCCGGGCCGGGTGAGCAGAGCGCCCAGTGGTACCAGGTGTTCGCGCGTCGGGTCGTGCCGAACCTCCGCCGGGGCGAGGAGGGCGACCAGCCCGGCCAGGCCACGGGCGACTACGTCATCGACGAGGCGAAGCGGACGGCCGCGATCACCGAGGAGGGTGTCCACAAGGTCGAGAAGATCCTCGGGATGGACAACCTCTACGAGTCGGTCAACACCCCGCTGATCCAGCACCTGCAGAACGCGCTCAAGGCCAAGGAGCTGTTCAAGCGCGACCGCGAGTACATCGTCGACAACGGCGAGGTCAAGATCGTCGACGAGCACACGGGCCGTGTCCTCGAGGGTCGGCGCTACTCCGAGGGCCTCCACCAGGCGATCGAGGCGAAGGAGGGCGTGCGGATCAAGGAGGAGAACCAGACCCTCGCGACCGTCACGCTGCAGAACTACTACCGCACCTACGACAAGCTGGCCGGCATGACCGGCACGGCCAAGACGGAAGAGGTCGAGTTCCTCGAGATCTACGAGCTCGGTGTCGTCGAGGTCCCGACCAACCGCCCGATCGCCCGCCTCGACCAGTCCGACCTCATCTACAAGACCGAGAAGGCCAAGTTCGAGGCCGTCGTCGAGGACATCGAGGAGCGCCACGCCAAGGGCCAGCCGATCCTCGTCGGCACGGTGTCCGTCGAGAAGTCCGAGCTGCTGAGCCGCCTGCTGAGCAAGCGCGGCATCCCGCACAACGTCCTCAACGCCAAGCACCACGCACGTGAGGCCCACATCGTCGCCCAGGCGGGTTCGAAGGGCGCGGTCACGGTCTCCACGAACATGGCGGGCCGCGGTACCGACATCATCCTCGGCGGCAACCCCGAGGAGCTCGCGAAGGACGAGCTCAACAAGCTCGGCCCGGAGGTCACCGAGGAGGAGCGCGAGAAGGCCTTCCAGGAGGCGCTCGCGCGCTTCGAGGAGACGTGCGCCGCGGAGCAGAAGGCGGTGCTCGAGGCCGGCGGCCTCTACGTGATCGGCACCGAGCGGCACGAGTCACGTCGGATCGACAACCAGCTCCGCGGGCGTTCCGGCCGGCAGGGCGACCCCGGCGAGTCGCGGTTCTTCCTCTCGCTCGAGGACGACCTCATGCGGCTCTTCAACGCCGCGGCCGTCGAACGCATCATGACGCGCCTCAACATCCCCGAGGACGTCCCGATCGAGCACAAGTGGGTCACCAGGGCCGTGGCGAACGCGCAGGGCCAGGTGGAGTCGCGCAACTTCGACATCCGCAAGAACGTCCTGAAGTACGACGACGGCCTCAACGAACAGCGCAAGGTCGTGTACGGCCAGCGCCAGCGCCTGCTCGAGGGCGACACCGATGCCGTGGGCGAGCTCGCCCAGAAGTACGTCGACGACGCCGTCGAGGGCATCGTCAACCAGCACTGCCCGCCGGGCGTCTACCCCGAGGAGTGGGACCTCGAGGGCCTCGAGGCACGACTCACCCAGATGTACCCGTGCGCGTACGACTTCGCGGGGATCGACCTCGACTCGATCGAGCGCGACGAGCTCGTCGAGGGCCTCATCGCCGACGTCGACCGTGCCTACGAGGCGCGCGAGGAGGAGGTCGGTGGCGAGGACGTCATGCGCGAGGTCGAGCGTCGTGTCGTGCTCACGATCGTCGACCGCAAGTGGCGCGAGCATCTCTACGAGATGGACGCCCTGCGAGACGGCATCGGCCTGCGTGCCGTGGGGCAGCGCGACCCGCTGGTCGAGTACCAGCGTGAGGCCTACGACTCGTTCGTCGACATGATGGCCTCCGTCAAGGAGGAGTCGGTCAGCTACTTCTTCCACATCCCGGTCAAGCGGACCGACGAGGAGGGTGCGCAGGCCCAGCAGGCCGCGGCCGGCGGCGCAGCGGCGGGAGGCTGGACGGCTGCGGGCTCCGCAGGTCGCGCCCCGAGCCCGGCCGGCGCCGCAGCGAGTGACGGCGGGAAGGGCGGCAACGGGGCGGAGCCCGCAGATGCCGTGGCCGCCTCGGCAGACGCCGAGTGGCCGGACGCCGACGCCGCGCCGGACCCCGCAGCCGAAGCCCCGGCAGACGTGGTCGACTCGCCGATCGCGATGGAGCCGCAGCGCGAGGTCCAGCTCACGTACTCGGCGCCGTCCGAGAACGCGGGCACCGGTGGGGCCGGAGCGAGCTACTCCGTGGACGCCAGCGCGACGACGGCCGGTGTGCCCGCGAGCCCACGCTCGTCGGGCGACGGTGAGCTGCAGGACGACGGCACGACCGTGCGCCAGGTCGCCAAGGGCGGGCAGTACACCTCGGAGAAGGTCGGGCGCAACGACCCATGCCCGTGCGGGAGTGGCAAGAAGTACAAGAAGTGCCACGGCGCCTGACCGGCCCGCCCCAGGTCAGGTGCGCACGTACCCGTGCTCCTCGAGGTGGGCGCGGACGCGACCACGTGCGCGGTGCAACCGACTCATGACCGTGCCGATGGGGACGCCGAGCTTCTCGGCGGCCTCGCGGTAGGCGAGCCCGTCGATGTCGACCAGGAAGACGACATCGCGGTAGATGGCGGGCAGGGCCTTCAGCGCCTCGATGACCCGGGGGTCGGGCGTGTTCGCGATGACCTCGTCCTGCGGCCCTGACTCGCCGTCGTAGCCCTCGGCGCGGATCGCGCTCAGGGCCCGGTCCTGGTCGTCGAGCAGGTCGGGGGTCCGCTTGCGGGCCCGGTTGACGTTCGTGTTGCGCAGGATGGTCAGCAGCCAGGCGCGGGGATGGCGTCCGTCGAACCGGTCGAGTGCGCGGTAGGCCCGGAGCACGGTCTCCTGGACGAGGTCGTCCGCGTCGGCAGCGCTGTTCGTGAGGCGCAGTGCGACCCGGCGCAGGACGTCGAGTTCGGGGAGCACGTAGCGACGGAAGGCCGCGTGACGCTCTTCGACGGACACGCTGGCGCCCGCGGCCGCTCGGCGGCCCTCGCGTCGTCGATGTCGCTCACCCATACGTGGCAGGGACAACCGCGCGTTCGTGCCTGCGCATTCCGGCGTCGTCCGACACGTGCGGTCGCGCGAGCCTCACGCGCGGCGGGCGTCCTGCTCGAGGCCCTCGCGATCGGCCTCAGCGGGGCGCTCCTCCGCGCTCGCCGGCGCGTCGGCCGTGGGCGGGAGCGAGACGACGAACCGGGCGCCCACCTCGCTCGGCGTGAGGTAGGCCCGGCCGCCCATGGCCTCGGTGAGCTCGCGGACGATGGCGAGGCCGAGGCCGCTGCCGCGCTGGTGGTTGAGGGCTGCCGTGCCCTGGACGTAACGGTCGAAGAGCCTGGCCTGCAGGTCGGCCGGCACCCCGGGTCCGTCGTCGCACACGACGATCTCGATGGACTCGGCCTCGTCACGGACCTCGACCGCGAGCCCCTGGCCGCCGCCGTGCTCGATCCCGTTCTGCAGGAGCTGCAGGACCACCTGCTCGAGTCGCTGCGGGTCGCAGACCGCGCGCGCGGCGAGCTCGCCACGCACGTCCACGGGCGCGTCGGTGCGATCGACGGCGCGTAGCACGCTGGGGGCGACGACCGTCTCCTGCACCTCGACACGGAGGCGCCCACCGTCGAGTGCGAGGACCGTCGAGAGGTCATCGACGAGCGCGCGCAGTCGGAGCGACTGGCGGAGGATCGAGCCGATCAGGATCGACGGCTCGACCGACGAGTCACCTCGCTGCAGGGTCTCGGCGAACCCGAGGATCGCGGTGACGGGCGTCCGCAGCTCGTGCGACGCGACCGTCACGAAGTCGGCGCGCAGCTGTTCGAGCTCCTGCATCCGATCGGTGAGCGCTGCCTGCTGCGCGTAGGCCTGCGCTGCGCGGATGACGAGGCCGATCTGGTGGGCCACACGCGAGAGCGCCCCGAGTGGGAGCGAGCGTTCTCGGGGCTCGTCACGTCGGACGATGAGGGCGCCCAGGAGCTCGCCGTGGACGCGGATGGGCGCGTAGGCCTCGTCGGGGCGCTCGGTGACGAAGGGATCGCTCGTCCGTCCCGTCAGCACGTCGTCGAGCGGTGTGTTGCGGTCGACGACGACCGGCTCGAGGAGTGCGGTCTGGTGCCCGTGGCTGGCGGCCGTGTACGTGCCGCCATCGTCGTCACGCAGGACCACGAGCGCGCGGTCGGCATCCAGCGCGGCCGTGATCTCGGCCAGCATCTCGGACATCGAGTGCTCGCCGATGCCCTCGACCCCGGCCAGGATGACGCGGTTCAGCGCGTCGAGCTCCTCGTTGGCCAGGTTCGCGCGACGCGTCGCATCCTTGGCCTTCTCGAGTGCCTCGTGGGCGAGGTGGGCCATCCAGCCCGCGAAGAGGGCCACCAACAGCGTGAGGCCCATGAAGAACGTGCCCTCGGCGACGTCCGAGTTCTTCTCGTAGATCTGCGTCCGCACGGCGAACCGCGCGAGTTCCTCGAACACCACGACGATGAACACCGCGAACGCCCCGGAGCGCCGGTACTTCATCGCGCCCTCGAGCACCATCAGCAGCAGCAGCCCCCGCGTCGTCGATCCCTCCTCGTAGGCCAGGGCGAGGTTGAGCGCGGTGAGAGCGGCGAGATCCAACGCGAACGTCACCAGGAGTTCGCGTTCGAGCCGCTCGCTGATCACGGGCCCACGGCTGTCGCGGTTCCGGCGCAGGGTGAGCAGGCCGTGCAGGAGGAAGAAGGTCGCGATCCCGAGGCCGAACGGCTTGACCCCCGGAGGGAAGTGCGTGAACGGGATGAACTGCGAGTACGCCAGGAGCGCGCCAACAACCCGGGCCCAGCCCATGAAGCGCTCGACCGCGATGCGGTCTGCCTGCTCTTGACGCCCCCGCGCCACTCCGGATCCTCCAGGTCGTCACCGAGGACGGGTGGTGGTCGCTCGATGACGTCCCGTGAGGTTAACGATGGCCCTCCGGTGAGACCCGCGCCCGCCGATGAGGCTGTCGGAGCGCTCAGGGGGTGGCGGCCGACGCACGCCGGGTCGGTGGATCATCCGGCCGGCTGAGGTCCATGACGACCCACCGGCCGCGATGCTGCTCGCAGCGCACGGCGACGGCCTCGACCCGGTCGCCCGAGCGGATCACGACCACGGCCTCGACGACGCCCGGGGCCGGCTCGTCGGCCCGGACCGACAGGACCTCCGCGGGAGCGCTGGGCCGGGCGACGAGGCTCGCGGCGGCTCCGAGCGAGCCGCGGCGGTGAAGGCGCCGGCGAACCCGCTCTTCGAGTGCGTAGCTGAGGAGCGGCTGGATCTGGCGATACGGCCGACGCCCGGACTCGACCTCGAACAGCGCGACGGAGATCGCCTCGCACAGCCTGACGGGGTCCGGTGTCGCTGGAGCGGGACGAGGGCGGACCTGGATCCGGCGCTGGCCGTTGGCCTGCAGGGCAACGGAGGTCATCGGTCCCCCCTCGGGTCCTCGGGCAGCCAGCCGGCGACGACGAGCGCACCCAGGTGGGGCCGGACCCAGGCGGCGTGCGGAGCGACGTGGTCGGCGCCCGGGGCCCTCCCGTCGAACTCGACGAGGCCCGGCCAGCCGGCGCTGCGTCGCAGGGCGACGCTCTCGACGTCGCGGTACCCGGCGGCCGCGAGCGCCTGCGCCGCCTGCGACAGCAGTGCCTCGTCCTCGACCGGGCTGCCCCAGTCGGGCTGCGCCGGTGTCAGCCCGGGGGGTGGGAGCCACCACGGTTGTCCGGCAGGGGCCGGGCCATCGGGCGTCATCGCCACGGGTACGGCGAGGCGCACCGCGCGTGCGGACGTGTACGCGTCCGCCTCGACGTCGAGGACCGTCGCGAGGACGGTGACGACCACATGCCCGGCGTCGGGCGCGTCGATCGCCTCGACGGCCAGGTGCTCGACGTACAGATGCGAGGTCGCCGGCTCGATGCCCTCCAGCCGCGGCCCGACCGAGGTGAGCCATCCGCGGGCGACCACGGTCGCGAGGGCCATGACGCTGCCGACCCCGTGGTCGCGGCGGGCCAGCGAGGTGGCGACGAACGTCGGCTCCGGCCGCCCCGGCTGGCCCTGCACGTCGGGGCCGATGCCGGGAGCAGCCGCTGTCGCGTCCCGAGACCCGGCCGTCGATGCCACGGCGGACGCGAGTCCGGTGATCTCGTCGGTCGCGCTTCCCGTGACCTCATCGGTCGCGCTCGGGCCGCCGCGCGGCAGGAGCGCGACG
>JBFHRB010000019.1:0-21227 GCA_041591915.1 Nitriliruptorales bacterium | reverse complement strand
CGGTGCTCGCCGAGCTCCCCCCGGGACGGCAGCCGATCGTCACGCAGTTCATCCCGCCCGAGGACGCCCACCGCCGGGCCAGGCTCTACGACTTCGTGCGGGAGCAGGCGGCCGAGGGGCATCCGACGTACGTCGTCTGCCCGCTGGTCGAGGACTCCGAGTCCCTCGACATCCGCTCCGCCGAACAGGTCCACGCCGAGCTGCGTGACGACGTCTTCCCCGACCTTCGGGTCGAGCTCGTGCACGGGCGCATGCGTGCCGACGAGAAGGAGGCGGCGATGCACGCGATCCGGTCGGGTGCCGCCGACGTGCTCGTCGCGACGACCGTCATCGAGGTCGGCGTGGACGTGCCGGACGCGACGATCATGATCATCGAGAACGCCGAGCGTTTCGGCATCAGCCAGCTCCACCAGCTGCGCGGCCGGGTCGGCCGCAGCGACGCCAAGAGCTACTGCGTGCTGTTCACCGACACGCCGCGCGACGAACTCACCGATGACGCCCTGCAGCGCCTCGAGGCGGTCGCGGCGTCGACGGACGGCTTCCTCCTGGCCGAGAGGGACCTCGAGATCCGGGGGGAGGGCCAGCTGTTCGGCGAGAAGCAGTCGGGGCTGCCGGACCTCAAGATCGCGCGACTGATCCGCGATCGTGACGTCATCGCCAGCACGCGACAGCTCGCCGCGCAGCTCATCGAGGGTTCGCCCGAGCTCGATCGGCCCGATCTTCGTGCCCTCCGTGCGGAGGTCCTGCGCCGCTTCGGTGGCCTCGACGACCTCGAAGCGCTAGCCACGGGCTGATCCCGTCGGCCATGATGTGGGTCCGGGACCCCGCGGGGGAGTGGACGTGAACGCGCCAACGGGCGAAGTGACCTTCTGGTTCAGCGACATCGAGGGTTCCACGCGCCTCTGGGAGCGGTTCCCGCGTGACATGGCGACGGTCCTCGAGCGCCACTTCGAACTCCTCCTCGAGATCCACGAGCGGCACGGCGGGCGGTTCGTCGAGGGCACCGGCGACGGCGTCTACACCGTGTTCACCGACGCGGCCGGGGCGGTCCAGGCGGCCATCGCGGTGCAACAGGCCTGCATGGCCGAGGACTGGGGCGTGGTCGGCGACATCAAGGCGCGGGTCGGGCTGCACACCGGACGCGCGGCGGTCCAGGGTGACGCGTACCACGGCGCCGAGGTCAACCGCACCGCACGCCTGATGAGCTGCGGCCACGGCGGCCAGGTCCTCATCTCGGGCGCGACGCACGCGCTCGTGAGCGACGACCCGCTCCCCGACGTGACCTACGAGTTCATGGGCCGGCACGAGCTGAAGGACCTCGATCGCCCGATGGCCATCTACCAGGTCCTCCACCCGGACCTGCCCAGCGAGTTCCCGCCGCTCAAGTCGCTGTCGGTGGCGCCGAACAACCTCCCCATCGAGCTGTCGAGCCTGGTCGGTCGCGATCGCGACCTCGAGCGCCTCCACGACATGGTGATCGAGCGCAGCCTCGTGACGCTCGTGGGGCCCACCGGCGTCGGCAAGACGCGGCTCGCCCTGCACCTCGGCGCCGAGCTGCTCGACAACCACCGGGACGGCGTCTGGCTGGTGTCGTTGACGGACGCGCACGGGTTCGACGACGTCCACGAGGCGCTGGCCTCGGTGCTCAACGTCCGGCGCGCCTCCGACTCCGACCTGCTCGACGAGCTCGGGGACCACCTGCGCCTGAAGGAGATCGTGCTCATCCTCGACAACTGCGAGCACGTCGTCGAGGAGGCGGCCACGACGATCGCGGCGCTCCTGCGCAGGTGTCCGTCGCTGACGTTCCTCGCCACCAGCCAGGTCCCGCTGGAGGTCGAGGGCGAGATCGCGTGGCCCGTCCAGGGCCTGCCGTTCCCGAACTACCGGGCAGAGGTCTCGTTCGAGGACTGGCAGAACTACCCCGCGGTCGAGCTCTTCGTCGAGCGGGCCCGTGAGGCACGTCCGACCTGGGACATCACGCTGGACAACTACGTCGACGTCATCGAGGCGACCCGCAAGCTCGACGGCGTGCCGCTGGCCCTCGAGCTGGCGGCCACCCGGGCGCGCGTCGTCAGCGTCGCGGACCTCAACCGCAAGCTCGACAGCGAGCGGTTCAAGCTCCTGCGCGGCGGCCGGCGCTCCGGACCCGCCCGGCACCGAACGCTCGACGACGCGATCGGCTGGAGCTACGGCCTGCTGGACGAGGAGCAGCGGACCGTGTTCAACCGACTCGGCGTGTTCACCGACAGCTTCTCGCTCGAGGCAGCCGAGCACGTGGGCGCGCGCGGCGACGTCGACGACGTCGAGGTCCTGGACGCCGTGGCCGAGCTAGTGGAGCGATCCCTGCTCGAACGGCTGCAGGTCGCCGGCGAGACGCGCTACCGGATGCTCGGCAGCGTCCGGCACTACGCCCGGCGCAACCTCGTCGAGGACGAGCTCGAGCGCGCGCTCGAGGCCCACCTCGGCCACTACCTGCTCGTCGCCCGCCGGGCGGAGGCAGGCCTGACCGGGCCCGACCAGCACCTCTGGCTGCGCCGCATCCATGCGGACGTGCACAACGTCGAGGCCGCGGTCGGCTGGGCCCTCGACTCCGGTCACGCCGAGGAGGCCGCAGGCCTCGCCTCCGCCCTCCACCTGTACTGGACGGTGCGCAACCCCCACCTGGGATACCGGCTGATGGCGCGCATCGTCGCCGCGCTCGACGACGGGATCCCCGACGCCATCGAGGCCGAGGCCCTGCTCGTCGGTGGCGCCCTGCTGGCCCTGGCGGGCGAGCTCGGGCCGGGTGAGCGGCTGCTCGAACGCGCGGTCGACATGAGCCGGGCGATCGAGGACCGCCACCTGATCGGTCGCGCCGCCCACCACCTCGCGCACGCGGTCTACCTGACCGCCGAGCACGACGAGGTGCGCAAGCTGATCGACGAGGCCGTGCGGTCGCTGTCCACGACCAACGACACCCAGTCGTTCGTGGAGGCGTCGCTGCTCCACGCCGCGTGGGAGCTCGAGCACGGCTCCCGCGACGAGGCCGTGCGCATCGCCACGGAGACCCACGCCCTCGCCGAGGACGCGGACGTGCCGCGTTCGCGCGCCGAGGCACTCGAGGCACTGGCCCTCGCCAACATCGTGACGGGCAACGGGTTCCGGGCCGTCCCGCTGCTGCGGGACGCCCTCGACCTGTACGCCCACATCCGTGATCTCGCGCGGTCCGCCCAGTGCATCGAGTTCGTGGCCGGCTGGGCGGTCGAGAACGGGCAGGCCCGGCGCGCGGCCCAACTGCTCGGTGCGGCCGATCGGCTGCGCGGCGAGCTCCGGGTGCCGCCCCCCGGGCCCCGCGCGTGGGGCCAGGAGCGGGCCCTTCGGGAGTCGCGCGAGGCGCTCGGGCCCATCGCGTTCGCGGACGCGTTCGCCGATGGGCAGGGGCTCGACCTCGGCGACGCGACGTGGCTCGCGCACGAGACGCTCAACCGGCTGGCCGTCTGAGTGCGCGTCATCGCCGGGACGGCCAAGGGGCACCGGCTCACCGCGCCCGAGGGCCGGCGGGTGCGCCCGACGACGGACCGGGTGAAGGAGGCGCTGTTCTCCAGCCTGCAGACACGGCTGCCGGGGGCGCGGGTGCTCGACCTCTTCGCCGGCTCCGGCGCCCTCGGGATCGAGGCGCTCTCGCGTGGCGCGGCGTCGGCCACGTTCGTCGAGCGCGATCGACGTGCGCTGCAGGCCCTTCGCCAGAACCTCGACCACACGGACACCTCGCCGCGGGCACGCGTCGAGGCGGCCGACGTGACGGTCGCGCTGCAGCGCCTCGCCGGCGAGCGCTTCGACATCGTGCTCCTCGACCCGCCGTACGACATCGAGCCGGAGTCGCTGGCCGAGGTCCTCGCGAGCCTCGCCGGTGCCGTCGCCGACGGCGGCCTCGTCGTGCTCGAGCTCGGTGAACACAGCGAGGAGCCCCGGTGGCCGGCCGGTCTGACTCCGGGTCGCGAGCGCCACTACGGTTCCGTCCGCCTGTACGAGGCGACCCCTGCCGGCGAGGAGCCGTCGTGACCGTTCCGGTCGTGATACCCGGAAGCTTCGACCCCATCACGATGGGCCACCTGGACATCATCGAGCGCGCCTCGTCGCGGTTCGACCAGGTCATCGTGGCCGTGCTCGAGAACCCGTCGAAGAGCCCGCTGTTCAGCGGGCCCGAGCGCGTCGAGCTCATCACCAAGTGCGCGGCGCACCTCGGCAACGTGTCGGCGGACCGCTTCACCGGCCTCCTCGTCGACTTCTGCAACGAGCGCGACATCGGGGTCATCTGCAAGGGCCTGCGGGCCGTGTCCGACTTCGAGTACGAGCTCCAGATGGCGCAGATGAACCAGCGCATGGGCGACGTGGAGACGCTGTTCATGTCGACCAGCCCGGAGTACAGCTACCTGTCGTCCTCCCTCGTGAAGGAGGTCGCGCGGTTCGGTGGCCCGCTCGAGGGCGTCGTGCCCGGGATCGTCGCGGACGCCCTGCGTGACAAGTTCGCCTGAACGGCCGGCTCCGGAGGCCGTCGGACGGCCATCGCGGTTGCCGCACACGTGCGTGCGGTCTGGGTACGCTCGCAGCACGACCGGGCCGCGTTGACCGCCGACGCGTCAGCCCAGCACGGAAGGCCCGCAGCAGATGAGCGGAAGCGAGCGCCAATGGACGGCGCCGAACACCGTCCCGCTTGACGTCGAGGCCAAGCTCACCCAGCTCGAGCAGCTGATGAGCGAGGCCAAGGCCGTCCCGTTGTCCGCCTCGATCATGCTCAACAAGGCCGAGGTCGAGGGCCTCTTGACCGAGCTGCGCAAGGTCCTGCCCGACGAGATCAAGGCGGCCCGCTGGGTGGCCAAGGAGCGCGATGACCTCATCGCGCAGGCCGAGTCCGAGGCGAACCGCATCGTCGAGGAGGCCGAGGCGCAGCGCGCCAACCTCATCGCCAAGACCGAGGTCGTGCAGGCAGCCAACCGGGAGGCGGACCGGATCGTCAGCGAGGCGCAGGAGCAGGCGCGCAAGATCCGCCTCGAGGCCGAGGACTACGTGGACGCCAAGCTCGCGAACTTCGAGGTCGTGCTGCACAAGACCCTGGGCGCCGTCGAGCGCGGCCGCGAGAAGCTGCGTGGACGCCTCGACACCGACGAGCTGGCCGAGGACCTCGCCGACTGGGACGAGTAGCCCCGCACGGGCCCCTGTACGGGCCCCTGTGCGCGCGGTGAACGCGCAAGGGTGAGCAGTCGAGCCAACAGGCGCCTGTGGTAATCTGCTCAGCCGTGCCGCGTGATCTCCGGCGCCCCATCCCGCCCCTCTGGCGGTTCCCGGCTGCCCCACGTCGCGCACACCGTTCCGACACGACCACCCACCATCCCAGCCCGACCTCCCGACGAGGACGTCTGCCGTGCGCATCGCCGTCAGCGATCTGGTCGGCAAGCCGGGAGCGACCCGCGGGGTGACCACCACCCTCGAGCCCACGGCGGCCGAGGACTGGGGCGCCCTCGCCGAGGCGCTCGCGGGGCCGATCGACCTTGACCTCCACCTCGACTCCGTGGTGGAGGGCATCCTCGTTCGCGGACAGGTGGCGGCAGACCTCCGCCAGGACTGCGCCCGCTGCCTCGACCCCGTCCGTGCGAGCCACGACGTCGCCGTCGGTGAGCTGTACCGGCCCGCCGGGCACGAGGAGGCCGAGGAGGGCTACGAGATCGCGGACGATTCGATCGCTCTCGATGTCCTGGTCCGCGACGCGCTCGCCGTGCAGCTCCCCGTGGCGCAGCTCTGCCGACCGGACTGCCAGGGGCTCTGCCCGACGTGCGGCTCCAACCGCAACGACGGCGACTGTGGCCACCGTGAGGAGGCCGCGCCCGACGCCCGTTGGGCCAAGCTCGCCGAGCTCAAGCTCGGCGACGACTGACACCAGACCACCGGCGACGTGACCGTCGCCCACCACACGAGGAAGACCGATGGCCGTCCCGAAGCGGAAGAAGAGCCGCAGCCGCACCCGTTCGCGCAAGGCGCAGTGGCTGAAGCTCAGCAAGCCGACCTACGCCACGTGCAAGCGCTGCAAGAGCCCGATCCGCCCGCACACCGTGTGTGGCAACTGCGGCTACTACGGCGGCGAGACCGTCGTCGAGGTCGACGAGTTCTGAGCGTGCCGGTCCCCGCATGAGCGGAGCGAACCTGCCGCGTGACCCGTCCGAGCTGCTCCGGCGGCTCGATGTGGCGATGGCCGATCCGGGCCTCGTCCGCATGGCACTGACGCACCGCAGCTACGCCTTCGAGAACGGCGGCATCGACACCAACGAGCGCCTCGAGTTCCTCGGTGACGCCGTGCTGGCCCTCGTCATCACCGACACGATCTACGCCGAGCACCCGGGTGAGGCCGAGGGGCGCCTCGCCAAGCTCCGTGCGGCCGCCGTGAAGGCGCAGACGCTCGCCGCCGTGGCCGACGACATCGATCTCGGCGACTACGTCCTGCTCGGCAAGGGTGAGGACGCCTCCGGTGGCCGGTCGAAGGACTCGATCCTCGCGGACACGCTCGAAGCGGTCCTCGGGGCGATCTACCTCGACCAGGGCTTCGACATCGCTGCGCGGGTCATCAGTGACCTCTTCGACCCCCGCCTGGAGCAGCTCGCGGGCCGCGGGGCGGCGCTCGACTTCAAGACGAGCCTGCAGGAGCTGAGCGCGTCGGAGTACGACGTGCTGCCCAGCTACGAGCTCGACGACGACGGCCCGGACCACCAGAAGACCTTCACGGCGACCGTGCGGATCGACGGCAAGGTGCTCGGCAGCGGCACCGGCCGCAGCAAGAAGCGGGCGGAGCAGGCTGCTGCCAGGGAGGCCTACCTCCGGCTCACCGGCGGTACGTCCGAATCTGCGCGGGTGGGGGTCGAGCGCTAGCGTCCGCCGCTGGAGCTCTGTTCCGCCGACGAGCGCCCCCGCGCACCCATCCCGCGCACCCATGAGGAGACGAGCGTGCTCGAGTTGCCCGAGGTCGAGGTCCTGCGAAAGGACCTCGAGAAGGAGATCGTGGGCAAGAAGGTCAAGGACGTCATCGTCCAGTCCGCGTCCGTCGTCCGCCCCTTCCACCGCAACCGGCCCGACTTCGCCAAGGCCCTCGAGGGCCACAAGATCGAGGCCGTCCGTCGCCGCGGCAAGGTCCTGTTCATCGACCTCGACGAGGACGACGAGGGCACGGCGATGACCTGGGTCGTCGACCCGGGTGCGCAGGGGACGCTGCACCGCGAGACCGCGACGGCCGACCCGGGTGCCAACGCGGAGCTGGTCGTGACGTTCACGATCGGCGGCGCGATCCACATGTCCGACGAGGCGAAGGACCCCACGTCGCGCAGCGGCGTGGTGCCCACCGAGGGTTCGCTCGAGGCCGCCGGGCTGTCCGCCGACGCGATGGACCCACTCGACGACAACCCGACGTGGATGGAGTTCGGACACCGGCTGCGCGAGTGGGGCAAGCCCCTCAAGGCGGTCCTGACCGACGACGCCCTCATGCTGGGCCTCGGCGACGTCTACTCCGACGAGATCCTCTGGGAGGCGGGACTGCGCTGGGACCGGCAGTCCGAGACGCTGTCCACCCAGGAGGTCAGGCGCTTCTACCGGGCCATGCAGGAGGTCATCGCCGCGGCGATCAAGTTCCGCGGGTCGAGCCTCGAGGACGCCGAGATCGACCGGGCCGTCGATGACGAGGGCGAGGTCAGCGAGCACATCAAGGTGTTCGGTCGACAGGGCATGCCCTGCTACCGCTGCCGCAACACGCTGGTCCGCCACCGCATCAGGACCCGGACGTACACGCACTACTGCGAGCAGTGCCAGATCTGACCGCCGTGCCCGATGTGCCGGCTCCCCGGTCCGCAACGCCCGGGTGCGAGCATCTGACGCCTCGTCAGGCGCGCACGGCGTGCGACCGCCGCGCTAGCACTCGGGTCACACGAGTGTCACTCTGGACGGTGCGCCCACCGCGCAGGTAGCATCAGTAGAGGTTCGACAGCGTCCGTCTGCCGTTTCCGCCACGCGCACCCATGACCTCCTCTTGCTGCCCGCCACAGCGCCGGGCAAGCCCGGGGGAGGAGATCGTGGGGCCGTCGGCGAACACCGGGGGGAGCCGACGCCGTCGGATCGTGAGGCACACACACCGATACGCATGACCCCGGGTGCCCCGACAACATGGGGTTCCAGCCCGCGGGGGAGAGGTACGCAGCGATGGCCAAGGCCCTCATGGGATCGTTCGCAGCACCGAAGAGCCTGCAGCTCCTCGACGAGGTCCGCGCCCTGCGCGCCCGCGTCGCCCAGCTCGAGGCGGCGCTGGCGGAGGCAGAGGCGGCGCAGGCGGCGCTCGAGCCCGAGATCGTCGCGCTCGACACGTCCGCAGAGACCATCACCGCCTGAAACCAGGCGAGCACGGCGGGCAACCGGACGTCCGGTGCCCGCCGTTGTCGCGTCTGCGGCGGGCCTCCTAGCGGGGTCGTAGAGCCCGCTAGGGCTCGGCCGGCAGGACCGTCCCGGGGCCCGATCCAGCATGTCCAGGCCGGTGGAGCCTGCACGGTCCGGGCGGACGGGCTCGGTACGCTCCGCCCCACCTTCCCTCCATACCGAACCAGTGGCCGTGCATCCGTCGTCGACGTGGTGTCGGTCCCCGTCGCTGCGGCGTCTCGGGCGACCCCCGAGCCCCGGCCGACGCGCACAGCGGAAGGCACGAGCGGGTGTTCCTCAAGGCCATCACCCTCAAGGGCTTCAAGTCGTTCGCGGACAAGACCGTGCTCGACGTCGAGCCCGGGATCACCGTCATCGTGGGCCCCAACGGCTCCGGCAAGTCCAACGTCGTCGACGCCATGGGCTGGGTCCTCGGCACCCACTCCACCAAGCGCATGCGCTCCGGCCAGATGGCGGACGTCATCTTCGCCGGCTCGCCTTCGCGGCAGGCCCTCGGGCGCGCGATGGTCGAGATCACGATCGACAACAGCGAGGGCCGACTCGGCACCGACGCCCTCGGTACCGCGGCCTCCGCGCAGCAGTTCAGCGAGGTACGGGTCAGCCGCGAGATCTTCGCCAGCGGCGAGAACGTCTACCGGATCAACGGGGCGGAGGTCCGGGCGCTCGACGTGCAGGAGCTCCTCAGCGACACCGGCCTCGGCCGCGAGATGCACACGATCGTCGGGCAGGGCCAGCTCGACGCGATCCTCAACGCCAAGCCCGAGGACCGCCGTGCCTACATCGAGGAGGCCGCGGGCATCGCCAAGCACCGCCGCCGCCGCGAGCGCGCCATCAAGAAGCTCGACCAGGTCGACGTCCACATCGACAAGCTCAAGTCGGTGCTGCGCGAGCTCCGTCGCCAGCTCCGTCCGCTCGAGCGCCAGGCCGAGGCCGCCAACAAGTACGCGGCCCTGCAGGCCGACCTCCGCGACGTGCAGGTCCGCCTGGCCGCCCACGACCTCAGCCAGCTCGTCGTCCGCCGCGACCGCAGCGCCGAGATCGATGCCCGCGCGGCGGACCAGCAGGCCGAGGTCGAAGGGGCACTCAACGAGGCGAGGGAGCGCGTCAGCCAGGCCGAGTCCCGCATCTCCCAGGACGCGCCGAAGCTCGAGCGCGCCCAGGCCGACTACTACCAGCTCAAGTCGCTGCTCGAACGGCTGCGCGGCACCGCCGACCTGATCGAGGCCAAGCGACGCCACCTCATCGAGTACGTGGAGGAGCCGCTGGCCGGCCGCCCGCCGGACGAGCTCCGGGCCCAGGCCGACCGCATCGACCTCGAGCGTGCTGGCCGGCAGGAGGCGCGAGACGAGGCCCGTGCGGCGTTCGAGGCCGCGGTGGCGCGGCGCCGCGAGGCCGAGGCGGCCCGGCGCGCCCACGAGCAGGAGATCGCGGCCGAGGCCCGCCGTCGCGCCGAGCAGCGTGAGCGGATCCTGCGGTGGGAGGGCGAGGTCTCGGCCCTGCGTGGCTCGATCGCCAGCGGCGACGCGGAGACGGGCCGCATCGCGGCCCAGCTGCAGTCGCTCGACGGCCGGATCGCGGAGGCCGAGGCGGACGTCCAGAAGGTGCAGGAGGAGATCCAGCGGCTCGACGCCCAGGAGATCGACCTCACGACCTCGGTCGAGGCCGCCGAGGGCGACCTGGCGATCGCGCAGGAGCGGGTGGAGACCCTGACCCGGCGCCAGCGCGAGCTGGAGCGTGAGCGGGCCTCCCAGCTCGCTCGGGCCGAGGCCCTGCGCGCGGCGCTCGAGGACCCGGCGAGCGGCACGTCCGCGCTGCTCGAGGCCGGGCTGCCGGGCGTCGCGGGCCTGTTGGCCGACCACGTCCGCATACCGGAGGACGCGGCCGCAGCCCTCGCGATCGCCCTGGGCCCGCTGGGCGAGGCGGTCCTGGTCGAGGACGGGGCCCGCGCCGGGAGCGCCGTGGCGTGGCTGCGCGATCAGCGGGTGGGCCGGGCGGTCGTGCTCGCCGGCCGGTCCGGCCAGTCGACGCCGGTCCACGAGGCGGTCCAGCAGCAGCTCGCGTCCGCCGGGGCCCGCCCCATCGCCGACTTCATCCGGCCCCGTGACACCGCCGCCTCGGAGCGTGCCGTCGCCGCCCTGCGATCGGCGCTCGGGCGCACCTACATGGCGCGCTCGTGGGACCAGGCGGTCCGCCTGCAGGGCGAGCACCCCGACCTCACGTTCGTCACGCCGGAGGGCGACCTGGCCGGCCCGTTCGGCTTCGCGGGGGGCGCCGTCCCCGAGCGCTCGACCGTCCTGACGGCACAGGCTGCGCTGGACGCCGAGAAGCGCGTCACCGAGCTCGACCGCGACCTCGAGGTCGTGGGTGGCGAGCTGGACGAGGCCAAGGGCGTGCTCGCTGACGCGCGGCAGGTCCTCGACGCCGCGACCACCCGGATCAACGAGTCCGACGCGCGCATCACCGGGGCCGCCGAGCGCCTGGCGCGGGTCCACAAGGAGCTCGTCGCCCTCAACAACCAGCGCGGTGTCGTGGCCGCGCAGCACACCGAGCTCCTCGAGGTCATCAAGCGCGACCGCGAGTCGCTGCAGTCGCTGCTGTCGCGCGGCCCCGACGTCGACGAGCAGGCCGACGATGCGGCCGAGGGCCCCGATGAGGTCGCGGCCGAGCTCGACGCTCGCGTCGAGGAGGCGCGCGAGGCCGAGCTCGAGACGCGGATCGCGGTCGAGCGCATCGAGGAACAGCTCCGCCACCTCGAGTCCCAGGCTGCCGAGCTGCGGCGCGAGGCCGACACCGTCGAGACCGCGTTGGCCGAGGCTGCGCGTCGGCGCGAGGCACGCCGGCGAGGCATCGTCAGGTGCGGCGAGCTCGCGGCTTTCTGCGAGGTCGCGGTCGAGAAGCTCGAGCTGTCGATCGAGGCCGCCGCGGCCGAGCGGGAGCGCCTGTCCGAGCAGCTCCGCGTCCATCGCGACCGCGTGTCCAAGGCGCGCGAGCAGGTCGCCGAGCTCGCGGAGGACTTCGAACGGATCCGCGAGCAGCGGCACCAGGCCGACCTCGGCCGCGTCGATGTCGAGCGCGACATCAAGGAGCTGCAGGCCAAGGTCCGCAACGAGTTCGGCCTGTCACCCGACGAGCTGGACGCGGAACACCCCGACGCGAGCGAGTACCACCGGGACGAGCTCGTGGAGCGCGAGGACGTCCTCGTCCGCAAGCTCGGGCTCCTCGGCCGGGTCAACCCGCTGGCCCTCGAGGAGTTCAAGGCGCTCGAGGACCGCCACGCCTTCCTCTCCTCGCAGCTGGAGGACCTGCGTCAGTCCAAGCGCGACCTGCAGGAGGTCATCGACGCGGTCGACGGCAAGATCCGCGAGGTCTTCGCCGACGCGTTCGAGGACGTGGCGCTCAACTTCGAGGAGATCTTCGGCCAGGTGTTCCCGGGCGGAACGGGCCGCCTCGTCCTGACCGACCCCGACGACATGCTCGCGACCGGCATCGAGGTGGAGGCCCGCCCGCCCGGCAAGCGCGTCAAGCGGCTGAGCCTGCTGTCCGGCGGCGAACGATCGCTCACGGTCCTCGCCTTCGTGTTCGCGATCTTCAAGGCGCGGCCGAGCCCGTTCTACGTGCTCGACGAGGTCGACGCGGCGCTGGACGACGTGAACCTCCACCGGCTCGTCGACGTGTTCGAGTCGTTCCGGGGCACGTCGCAGCTCATCATCGTGACCCACCAACGGCGCACGATGGAGGTCGCGGACGTGATGTACGGGGTCACGATGGGCGGCGACGCCGTCTCGAAGGTCCTCAGCGAGCGTCTCACCGACCGCGACCTCGAGCAGTTGACCGCCGGGGCGTAGCGGCGCGGGGCCGATCGCCGACGGGTCAGAACCGCCCGTCGTTCACGATGGCCCTGGCCGGGTCCCCCGGCCCGGAGCCCATGCCCCGCTCGAGCACCTCGACCTCGCGCCCGCGTACGCGGATCAGGGCGTAGGCCTCGTTGTCGGTCTCGTCGGACTCCAGGAGGAAGTCGTTGACGTCGACCGTGGCGCGGACGACCCAGAGCCCGTCGCCGCCGTTGGTGAAGTCGACGTACTGGCCGGCACGCTGCCACCGGTAGACGTCGCCCCAGCCGGCCATGAGCGACATGCCCGGGCCCGCAGGTGAGAGGCAGAACCCCTCCTCGTCGACGTTGGTCGAGTACGGGACCTGCCGGACGGAGTCCCAGTCGGCGAAGCCCTGCGGAACGGTGCAGAACCCGTTCTTGTGCCCGTCGCCGACCAGCGACAGCTCGCCCGTGACCTCGTCGACGGCGAGGAGCTCGTAGTAGAGGAGGTCGTTGTAGTGGACGTGCGCGTGGGTGGCGTGCCACTGCCACGTGCCGGCCGGACGCCGGTAGCTCGTGCCGTCGGTGCGGTAGACGACCTGCTCCATGTCCTGCGGGAGCTCACCTTCGACGTGCCAGTGGCCCTCGCCCGCGTTGAGCGGGCCGCTGGTGAACCGGAGGCAGTCGACGATGACGTCGCCGCGTTGGGCGGCTTCCTCGCGCTCGTCGGTGGTGCAGGAGATCGGACGCTGTCCCTGCACCACGAGCGGCGGGTTCTGTCCGTCGCCGGCGAGGAAGGGGCCGTTGAGCGGGTGTGCGGGTGCGGTGAAACCGAACTCGAAGGGGGGCATGGCCCGCATGTTCGGCAGCAGGTCGCGCACCTCGCCGGCAGGCCCGGGCGGGAGGTCGTCCACGACGACCGCGCGGAGGCGGATGAGCGTGGTCGTCGCGCGGTCCGGGATGAGCGAGACCGTGTAGCTGCCTCGCCTGGGGTTGGGCATCCGGATCTCGCGGGTGAACGTGCCACTGCTGCTGGCCGTCTGGCCGGCGAAGAACATCCGGATGGTGTCCTGGCGGTACGGCTGGTCGAAGGCGACCCGGAGCTCGTCGGCGTCCCGGTCGAGCGTGAACGTGTAGGCGAACCCGAGCCCGCTGCACTTCGGCGGGTTGGTGTTCGCGCGGTTCCGCGTCAGCTCCTCGTCCAACTCGCCGCAGGTGAACGTCGGCGTCGCCCAGAACAGGCCGTCGGTCGCGGTGTCCAGCGTGCCGACGTGCCCGCCTGCGAGCTCGCCGACCTCGATGTGGGCACGATCCTCGTCGGCCGTCCTCGGCGTTCCGGCGCCGACACTCGACGCGACGACGAGCGCGGCGGCGATGGGTGCGACGATTCGACGGACACGCATGTGGCGTGGACCTCTGCGCAGGGGGCGTACGCCTGACACATACGGCGTCGAGGGCCTCGATCCCTGCCGGTACCGTTCCGACCCATCCCCGAGCCAGCCCAGGTGTGCTGCATGTCTGAGATCGAGTTCCTCGTCATCGGTGGCGTCGCGCTGATCGCCGTCATCGGCCTCCTCGTCGGCTTCGTGTCGAGGGGCCGACGGTCCGAGACGCTCGAGGCCCCGCCCGTCGAGCTCGAGGAGCGGACTCCCGAGTCCGGCATGGCCGTTCCCGAGGCACCGCCGCGCACGGCCGCACCGGCCGCACCGGCCGAGGCGCCCGACGCGCCCGCACCAGCACCGGAGGTCGTCGAGCCCGCGGTCGTCGAGCCCGTCGAGGAGATCACCCTCGCCGAGCGCTTCCGCAAGCGCCTGACCCGTACCCGCAACCGGCTGGGATCGAGCGTTGCCGACCTCTTCGGCCGCGGCGTGACCGACGAGGCCTGGGAGGGCCTCGAGGAGGCACTCATCGGCGCCGACGTCGGGGTCGAGGCGTCCCTCGCCATCGTGGAAGAGGTGAGGCGCCGGGCCAAGGACGAGGGGGTCACCGAGGTCGGGGGTGTCGTGCGGCTCCTCAAGGAGGAGCTCGAGCGCACGCTCGCGGTCGGGGACCGGTCGCTCGCCCGCGCCAGCGACGGTGAGCCCACGGTCTGGCTCGTCACGGGCGTGAACGGCACGGGGAAGACGACGTCCATCGGCAAGATCGCCGCCCATGAGAAGTCCATCGGGCACCAGGTCGTGCTCGCCGCGGCGGACACGTTCCGCGCCGCGGCGATCGACCAGCTCAGGCTCTGGGCTGAGCGCTCGGACGTCCGACTCGTGGCGAAGGAGCCCGGGGCCGACCCGGCCTCCGTCGCCTACGACGGCTACATGGCCGCCAAGGCCACCGACGCCGACCTCTACATCGTCGACACGGCCGGCCGGCTGCACAACAAGTCCGAGCTGATGGACGAGCTGGGCAAGGTGAAGCGCGTCCTGTCGAAGCAGGCGGGTGAGCTGGAGGAGACGCTCCTCGTGCTGGACGCGACGACGGGCCAGAACGGCATCGCCCAGGCGCGCGCCTTCCTGGACGCCGTGGACGTCACCGGGATCATCCTCACGAAGCTCGACGGCACCGCCAAGGGCGGCGTGGTGATCGCGATCCAGCGCGAGCTCGGCCTGCCCGTGAAGCTGGTCGGCCTCGGTGAGGGCATCGACGACCTGGCCGAGTTCGACCCGCACGCCTTCGTCGAGGCGATCTTCGCCGACCTCGCGGTCGCCTGACGGCGTCGCCACGGCGCTGCCTCCCGTCCGACCGGCGGGGTGAGCCCGCAAGGGCCTTGGCTACCCTGAGCGGCCATCCCGTCCGCCCACACTGGTGAGGCCTGCCCGTGTTCGAAGCCCTCTCCGACCGGCTCGACGCCGCGCTCTCGAAGATCCGCGGCCGCGGCCGCCTGTCCGAGGACGAGGTCGACGCGACGCTCAAGGAGATCCGCCTCGCCCTGCTCGAGGCCGACGTCAACATCCGCGTCGTGAAGAAGTTCGTGGCGAACCTGCGCGAGCGCCTCGTCGGCGAGGAGCTGAACAAGGCGCTGAACCCGGCGCAGCAGGTCGTCAAGGCCGTCAACGAGGAGCTCGCGCGCTTCCTGGGCTCCAAGGCCGCGGCACTCAAGCTCGGCAAGGAGAAGCCCGCGGTCATCATGCTCGCCGGCCTGCAGGGCTCGGGCAAGACGACGGCGGCGGGCAAGCTGGCACTCCTGCTGAAGAAGAAGGGCCGTCACCCGATGCTGGTGGCGTGCGACCTCGTCCGCCCCGCCGCCGTCCAGCAGCTCAAGGTGCTGGGTGAGCAGGTCGGCGTGCACGTCTACGCGCCGGTCGAGTCGGGGGACCCGGTCGCCGTGGCGAAGGACGCGCTGCGTGCTGCGCAGGAGACCGGCAACGACATCGTCATCGTCGACACGGCCGGGCGCCTGCACATCGACGCGGAGATGATGAAGCAGGCCGCCGACATCAAGGCGGCGGTGAACCCCGCGGAGACGCTGTTCGTCATCGACTCGATGATCGGCCAGGAGGCCGTCACGGTCGCCAAGGCCTTCCTCGACGACGTCGGGTTCACCGGCGTCATCCTCACCAAGCTCGACGGCGACGCGCGTGGTGGTGCCGCGCTGTCCGTACGTGCCGTGACCGGCAAGCCGATCAAGTTCGCGTCGATCGGCGAGAAGCTCGACGAGTTCGAGCAGTTCCACCCGGACCGCATGGCCGGTCGCATCCTCGGCATGGGCGACGTGCTGTCGCTGATCGAGAAGGCCGAGGAGGCCTACACCGAGGAGCAGGCGGCCCAGGCGGAGGAGGCCTTCCTCTCCGGCAACTTCACGCTCGAGAACTTCCTCGAGCAGCTCCAGATGATCAAGAAGATGGGGCCGCTGCAGGGCCTGCTCGGGATGCTCCCCGGCGTGGGCAAGCAGATGAAGGACCTCGACGTCAGCGACAAGCAGCTCGCCCACGTCGAGGCGATCATCCGCTCCATGACCCCGGCCGAGCGCCAGAACCCGAAGGTCCTCAACGGCTCGCGCCGCAAGCGCATCGCCGCCGGGTCCGGCCGCTCCGTGACCGAGGTGAACCAGCTCGTCAAGCAGTTCGCCGAGATGCAGAAGGTCATGAAGTCGGTGTCGAAGATGGCCGGTGGCGGTGTCGGCAACGCCGCGGGTGCGGGCAAGCGCCGCGGCAAGCCCGGTGGCGTGCGCGATCAGATGGCCCAGGCGAAGGCCATCAAGCAGCTGCAGGAGTCCGGCCAGCTCCCGTCGCCTCCGGGCGGCCCGAGCCTGCCGGGTGCAGGCATGGGCGGGTTCAAGGGCCTGACCCCGAAGGACGACTGAGCCGTCGCCCGGGTCGCGGCCCGGCGCACGCGGCCCATCACCCTTCGCTGCGTCGACGCAGGCGAGCGGCGGTGGCGACGGCGAGTGCTCCGGCCGCGGCGATGGCCCCACCGCCGGTGGTGGGGAGCGGTGGCGCGGCAGGCGCGGCGGCGTCACCTCCCGCATCGACCGCTGGCTCTGGCGACGGAGCCGCCGCCGGCTCAAGCAACCCGCTCGCGCGGAAGCTGTCGGAGTGCAATCCGAACGACGCGTCGATGCGCGGCAGCCAGCACTCGTCGTTGTGTCGACCCTCCGGGTAGATGACCAACGTGTGCTCGACCAGCTTGGCGGTGAGGCTGCCGCTCATCGCCTCCGCTGCTTCCGCGAAGCGGAAGTCGTCGTTGCGGCACGCATCCATGAAGTAGGCGAACGAGGACAGGAAGGCCGGGGGATGCGCCTGGACCTGGGTGACGGGAGTCTCCGGTGTGTTCGCCGCGATCTCGGCCGCCGAGCCGATGAGCGTAGGCAGGTCCAGCGCGCCCATGTGCGAGGCGATGGAGCTGAAGAGGTCGGGGTTCGACCAGCCGACCGTGAAGGCGCCATGCCCTCCCATCGACACGCCGGAGAGGCCCCGGAAACGGCGCTCGGGCAGTGTGCGGTACTCGGCGTCGACGAGCGGGAGCATCTCGTCGATGAACATCGAACGCCATGGCGTCACGGAGGAGTCGATGTACCAGAGGCTCTCCCCGTCGGGGAAGATCACGATCGACTCGGCGAGGCCCCCGGTCGTGAAGAGTTCGTCGAGCAGTCGGTCGAAGTCGCGTGGCTCCCACTCGCGCGAGCCGCCGTTGATGCCGTGGAGCATGAAGACGGTCGGATACCGGTGGTCAGCGCTCTCGAGGTAGCTCGGTGGCAGGTAGACCGAGAACTCGCGTCGTTGCCCCTCGATGGTGCTCTCCAGGCTGTCGCGGAAGAAGCGCGATCGATTGCCCAACTCCTGCAACGTCGTCGTGTCGAAGACCAGGAACTCCTGCGTGGGCTGCTGGATGACGGTCTCGGTGCCGCCGTCGATCCCGATGATCGAACGGTTCGAGTCCGCCAGCAGTCGTCCGTCGCTGGTCAGGACGATCTCGACCTCGGTGTCGCGAAGGATCAACGCGTCATGGGTGAGCAGCCAACGCTCGAGGTCACGACGGCGGCGGTCGACGTCATCGCCGTCGTGGAAGAAGCGCGCATCGAGGGTTGCCAGGTACGCGCCGAGGTCCGGTGCGGCAAGGGCAGAAGCCTGCGCATCGAGGGTTGCCCGTACGGACTCGGCCAGCGACGCGGGTGCCGGCTCGGAGAAGACGCCGTAGACCTCCTCGCGGAGGCGCTCCTTGGAGAAGATGCCGACGGGCCCCTTGTACCAACCGCCGCCTCCGGAGAAGTCGTTGAGGCGCACGGCGATGACGTTCTCCTGCCCGTACCGCAGGGCCTCGGCGGGGATGGGGTACAGGCGGCGCTCGAACCACTGGCTGTCGCTGTCGGGCGGGAACTCGCCCGACTTGCCGACGAGGACCCCGTTCAGGAAGACCTCGTCCGCGTCGTCGAGGTAGCCGGCCGACAGGACCAGGTTGAGGCCGTTCGCCGCCGCCGGCAGGACGAACGACCGACGGAACCAGCCGTAGCCGTCGTAGTCGTCGTACTGGCCCTCGTGCCCATCCGAGGTCGGGACCGTCGTCACGGCCCACCCCGAGTCGTCGAAGGCCGGATCGGCGTAGGCGAGGTCGTCGCCGAGGATCATCCGGTACTCGCCCTCGAGATCGAGCCCGAACGGCGTCGTGTCGCTCTGTGCCGACGCGATCGTCGGGCTGGTGAGCAGCGCCAGGGCAACGGCGGCGGCCATCGGCGTGCGGATGGCCCTCGGCCTCTTCCTCATGGTCTCGTAGCCTCTCGGGGCGGGACGACGCCGCGTTCCGTCATCGTGGTGGTGCCATGCGATCGGTCAGCAACCGCGCAGCCGTCGAGTTCGACCTCGAGCGGGGAGGCAGGATCTCCCGGCTCGTCGTGGATGGCCTCTCGCTGCTCGTCGACCCCGTCAGCGACCCGCTCGGCTGGGGCGCCTACGTTATGGCACCGTGGGCCGGGCGTGTCCGGGATGGCCGGTTCGAGTTCGCCGGCGAGAGGCACACGCTGCCGAGGCGCGGCGAGCACGCCCAGCACGGCACCGTGCTCGATAGGGCCTGGGATCGGATCGCGGACGACCGCCTCGTGACCGACCTCGGGCCGGCCTGGCCCTGGCCGGGGCGGGTCGAGCAGCGGTTCGAGCTCACGGACGATTGGTTACGCCTCGAGCTGGAGGTCCACGCAGAGCACGACGAGATGCCGGTCATCGTTGGTTGGCATCCCTGGTTCCGTCGCGAGCTGGCTCGCGGGGGCCCTCTCCAGCTCGAGGTGCAGCCGGAGGCGGCGTGGGAGGTCGACGAGGACCTCATCCCCACCGGTCGCGTCGTCCCGGTCCCGGAGCAGCCGTGGGACATGCCGTTCACCCGGCTGGCCGCGCCGCCGGTCCTGCGATGGCCCGGTGCCCTCGAGCTCGAGATGACCAGCAGCCATGACTGCTGGGTCGTGTACAGCGAGCCGGAGCACGCGGTCTGCGTCGAGCCGCAGACGGACCGACCCGATGCACTCTCGACGACGACGGTCGTGCGACCCGGTGAGCCGCTGCGCGCGTGGACACGCTGGCGCTGGACCTGACCAGCTGCAGAGCTGGCGATTCAGGAACCGAGGTCGAGGGTCAGGGCCCCGTGGTCGATCAGCACGGTCCGCCCGTCGCGCTGCACGATCTCGACCGGCTCGGCTGTGCTCGGCGGCGACAGGCCCAGGAGTTCGGCGACCACGAGGCACCACGCCTCCGGCGAGGCCGCACCGAGCAGGGTCACGCCCTCGCGTCGCACGGCTGCGGGTCGTCCGTCACGGTGTGTGCCGCCTTCCCACACGGCGATCACCTCCGCGTCGCCCACGACCTCGAAGGTCTCGGTCCACGCCCCAGCGGGAGCGGACCGCGACCCCAGGGCCATGTGGGGCAGGGCGGTGTCGCTCCGGCGCGGCCACGCGCCGGGGTGTCCCCACTCGACGATGCGCGCGCCCACGTGGTCGGCCACGACACCGGGCAACGAACGGTCGGTCCAGCCGTTCTCGTCGTCCTTGACGAGGCTGCGCGGGCCGAGCACGACGGCGGTACCGGCGTTCGCCGCTCTGAGCAGCTTGGCGGCCTTGCCCTCCGCGTCGGTGTGCAGGGCCGGCGCCAGGACGACCTCCCAGGTGGAGAGGTCCGCGTCCATCGGGACGACGTCGACGTCGAGCCCGAGGCGTCGAGCGCCGGCGTGGGCGGCGATCACGAGCTCCCGGTGCGTCAGGCCCTGCACGTGCGGGTCGAGATCGAGGGCCCACGCGTCGTCGTAGTCGTAGACCAGCGCGACGCGAGCCACGGGTCGAGCGAGCATCGCGGGTTCCACGTCCGCGAGCTCGCCCGCGAGGCGGCGTGCCTCGGCGAGGCACTGGTCCGGCAGCCTGTCGTGCCGGAGCAGTCCGGTGTGGTACTGCTCCTGGCCGCGCCGGGCGGCCCGCCAACGGAAGAAGAGGAGCGTGTCGATGCCGTGCAGCGCGGCCTGCCACCCCCAGAGGCGGACCTGGCCGGCGGGCACGGCGGCGTTGTGCGTGGTCCAGTTGATCGCGCCCGGCTGCTGCTCGACGACCCATCCACGCCCGCCCAGCGCGTCCGCGCCCTCGCCGGGTTGAAGGCTCGAACCGCGCGCGAGGTCGAGCAGGAACCCCACGTCTTCGTGGTCGCGAACGCCGTGGGGGTAGCTGTCCATCGCGCCGAGTGCGTGGAGGCGGCCGACGGCCTGGCCGTCTATGTCGACGTCGCCGTTGTAGAGGTTGGTGAAGGTCGGCACGTCGGGCGCAGAGGCGCGCAGGACCTCGACCTGCTCCCGCAGGCTCGCGACGGCCTGGTGCGAGGCGAAGCGGAGGTGTGCGAGCAGCAGGCCAGGGTTGTGCTTCGTCATCGTCGGGACGGGGAGGACGACGTCGTCGAAGCTGTCGTAGCGTTGCGACCAGAACGCGGTGCCCCACGCCTCGTTCAGGGCGTCGATGGACCCGTCGAACCGGTCGCCGAGCCAACGCCCGAACGCGTCCTGGCAGGCATCGCACCAGCATCGGGCGGAGTCGTGGTTGCCCGGCTCGTTGTCCACCTGCCAGGCAGTGACCGCGGGGTGCCTGCCGTACCTCTCGGCGAGTGCCGTCGTGATGCGTCGGGCCTCCTCGCGGTACGCGGCGGACGTGGGGCACGTGTGCCGACGGCTTCCGTAGGCGCGCCTCCGCCCTTCCGGTCCGACCGACAGCACGTCCGGACGCTCCCGCATGAGCCAGACCGGTGGGGTCGCGGTGGGCGTGCCGAGGACGACCTCGAGGTCATGGCGGTGCAGGAGGTCGATGACGTGATCGAGCCACTCCCAGTCGAAGCGGTCGCGTTCCGGCTCCATGTGCGACCACGCGAACTCGCCGATCCGGACGACGCGCAGCCCGATGTCGGCCATCAGTGCCGCGTCCTCCTCCCATTGCTCGCGCGGCCACTGTTCCGGGTACCAGCAGACACCGAGTCGCATGTCGCATACCTATCCGTCGGGGACCGTCCGCGGTCAGCGGGGTCGCAGG
>JBFHRB010000018.1:0-21307 GCA_041591915.1 Nitriliruptorales bacterium | reverse complement strand
GGGAGCGGCCGAGGCCCGGCGATAGCATCCGGGGACCGCCCAGGAGCACCCCGTGTCCGACCGCCACTTCGACGAGGTCCTCGTCGTCGACTTCGGAGCCCAGTACGCGCAGCTCATCGCTCGCCGCGTCCGCGAGGCCCACGTCTACTCCGAGATCGTCCGCCACGACATCACGGCCGCCGAGGTCCGTGAGCGCGCCCCGAAGGCGCTCATCCTGTCCGGTGGGCCGAAGTCGGTGTACGCCGAGTGGGCACCGCGGATCGACCCGGAGATCTTCGAGCTGGGCATCCCGGTCCTGGGCATCTGCTACGGCCAGCAGCTCATGGCCCAGACGCTGGGCGGGACCGTCGAGCAGACCGGCACGCGCGAGTACGGCAAGACCGAGCTGCGGGTCGACGACACCGGGACGCTCCTCGACGGCACCCCCGACAGCCAGACCGTCTGGATGAGCCACGGCGACGTCGTGACCGAGGCCCCTCCCGGCTTCCGCGTCCTGGCGCGCACCGACGCCTCGCCCTGCGCCGTCTTCGAGGACCTCGAGCGTCGGTTCTTCGGCGTGCAGTACCACCCCGAGGTCACGCACTCCGACCACGGCACCGACCACCTCCGCCGGTTCCTCTACGACGGCGCCGGTTGCCGGCCGACGTGGACCCCGCTCAACGTCATCGACGAGCTCGTCGACCGCATCCGCGCACAGGTCGGCGACCGTCCGGTGCTCTGCGGGCTCTCCGGTGGGGTCGACTCGTCCGTCGCGGCCGCACTCGTGCACCGTGCCGTCGGCGACCAGCTCACCTGCGTCTTCGTCGACCACGGCTTGATGCGCCACAACGAGGGGGAGCAGGTCGACGCCACCTTCCGCGACCACTTCGAGGTCGACCTCGTCCACCTCAAGGTGGCGGATCGGTTCCTCGAGAAGCTCGCGGGCGTCACCGATCCCGAGGCCAAGCGCAAGATCATCGGCGAGCAGTTCATCCGCGTCTTCGAGGAGGCGGCGCGCGACATCTACGCCGGTCCCGAGGCGGAGGGCACGAAGTTCCTGGTCCAGGGGACGCTGTACCCCGACGTCATCGAGTCGGGGTCGGACACGGCGGCGACGATCAAGAGCCATCACAACGTCGGGGGACTGCCCGAGGACCTCGACTTCGACCTCGTCGAACCGCTGCGGTCGCTGTTCAAGGACGAGGTCCGCCTCCTGGGCGAGGAGCTCGGCCTGCCCGAGGAGATGGTGCAGCGCCAGCCGTTCCCGGGTCCCGGCCTCGCCGTCCGCATCGTCGGGGAGGTCACCCGCGAGCGCCTCGACATCGTCCGCGGCGCCGACCGGATCGTCCTGGAGGAGCTGCGGCGCGCCGGCCTCGAGCGTCGGATCTGGCAGTCCTACGCCGCGCTGCTGTCGGTTCGCTCCGTCGGGGTGATGGGGGACGAGCGGACGTACGGGCATCCCATCGTGGTCCGCGCCGTGACTTCCGAGGACGCCATGACCGCCGACTGGGCGCGCATCCCGTACGACGTGCTCGAGCGCATCAGCAACCGCGTGATCAACGAGGTGGACGGCGTGAACCGGGTCGTCTACGACATCACGTCGAAGCCGCCCGGCACGATCGAGTGGGAGTGACGGGCCACCCGACCACACCCGACCACGACGGCCCCGGCGATCCGCCGGGGCCGTTGCCGTTCCAGGGCGTGGCTACTCGGCCCGCACCCGTCGGGCCGTGAGCAGTCCGAGCGCGAGGACGATGGCCGCCACGAGCACGTGCCAGCGGGCGAGGCCCACGGGCTCCTCGACGACCGGACCGCCACCGAAGGCGGCGATGGTCGCCGTGGACGTGAGGGTGGTGCCCTCCTCGGTCTGGCCCGTGACCTCGACGACGACGTCCTCGGCGGACGTGCCCTCGGGCGCGGGCAGCTCGACCTCGAACGTGCCGTCGTCGTTCGCCCGGGCCTGGCGCGTGAGGCCGGCCGCTCCGTTGTTGCCGCCGGGCTGGACGGCGATCGTGATGACCGTGCCGCTGCCCCAGTCCGTGCCCTGGATCTTGATGATGTTGCGCGGGGTGTTGATGATGAGCTGGGGCGGCGGTGGCGGCGGGTACTGCGCCATGGCCGGACCGGCCAGCGCGAGCAGGCAGGCCAGCGTGAGTGCCGTGAGCGTGGTGATCGATCGCTTCATGTCCGTCACCCTCCTCAGGCGTCACGCGCGGCGAGCAGGTTGGCGTCGCAGACGGCAGCGCCACCACCGAGCGCGATCACCCTCGAGCTCGCGAGCCGGCTGATCTCGTCGTCGACGGTGTCCTTGATGCCACCGCACTGCGCCACCAGCAGCACCGGACCGTCGGTCAGGATGCCGCCGGCCACCGCGTCGGCGAACACGTCGGAGCGCGCGATGTAGGTGGTCGCGGCCGTGCCCGGGAACGCGCGCTGGGAGATGGCGATCGCCGTCTCGAAGCGGGTCGCCCCGGCCAGCCGCGACGTCGGTCTCCCACCCGCCACGCCGGTGAGCATCGCGGAACAGACGGCAGCCTCCCCGCCGAGCGCGATGACTGCCCCGGGGGCGATGCGGTTGATCTCGTCGCGGACGACGGACGGGACGGACCCGCAGGTCGGCACGAGCAGGATCGGGCCGTCGGTCAGCGCACCCCCGGCGACCGCGTCCGCGAAGACGTCGGCCCTGGCGATGTAGACCACCGGGGCGAGCGAGCCACCGCCGCCTCCCGGGAACCTCCGCTGGGAGATGGCGATCGAGGTCTCGATGCGGGTCTGGCCGGCCGCGCGGGCCGTGGGCCGGCCCTGGGCCACCGCGCTCAGCATCTGGTCGCAGACGGCGGCCGACCCGCCGAGCGCGACGACGGCGTTCGGGTTGAGCCGGTTGACCTCCTGCAGCACGCTGCTCGGTGCGGCGCCACAGCGCGGCACCAGCAGGATCGGGCCGTCGGTCAGGACGCCGCCGGCGATGGCGTCGATCAGGAGGGTCGACTCGGCGATGTAGACGGTCGGGACCGTCCCCGACGGGAACCTCGCCTGCGAGATGGCGATCGCCGTCTCGATGCGGGTGGCACCCGCGTGCCGGCCCGACGTCCGGAAGATCCGGCTCGCGGGCGCCTCGAAGCCCGAGCCGCCCGGGGCGGAGTCGAAGCGGATGTCCGAGGGCGGGTTGGGGTTGGCGTTGGGATCGGCGTCGAAGTTGACGGCGGGACTGACGCGGATGGACGCCGGGTTGCCGATGCAAGAGCGCGGGATGTCCGACGCGTGGTACGCGCCGGTGTACGCCGGCGCGGCCGTGCAGACCGTCACGTCGGTCGTGCCGCGGTTGTCGCGCACGTCGGCGGTCAGGACGCCGTCCGTGTTGAGGTGGTAGGTGACCGCGAACTCGCCCTCGCCGTCGTTGTCCGTGTCGATCCACCAGACGATGGAGGTCGCGCCCTGCCAGTTCTCGGAGGTCCGGGGGTCGGTCGGCTGCGCGACCTCGAGGTACAGGCTCAGCGACTGCTGGTAGCCGACGCAGTGGCGCGTGATGTTGGCGCGACTGTCACCTTGGTCGTCGGTCCGGTCCGTGTAGCACTCGGCGATCGACGACCCGCCCGGGTCCTCGGCCGAGGCGACGCCAGGGAGGACGGTCACGATCATGAGTGCGGCGAGGAGTGGCAGGAGACGCCTGCGTGCCTGCAAGTGAGCCCCGATGTGTCCGACGAAGCGCGAGTTGGCGACGCTAGCACCGGTCCAATCGGGCGCAACCCGCGTTCTCGTGGCGCCGCCGGCCGTCAACGCGGATACCGATCTCCCGCACCAGCGGGTCAATCACCCGCCCGGCCCCCGGGGCGCAACCCCCGCGCGCGCAAGGCCCAACCGGTGCACACCGTTGACACCCGAACCCGACGCGAGTACCTAGGTGCCCACGCTCGGCGCTGCGACGTTCGCGACGGGCAACCGGCAGAGGACGGGAGCCCTCAGCTTGCTGGCCATCGAGAACCTCGAGGTCGTCTACGACGACGTGATCCTCGTGCTCAAGGGGGTCTCGCTGTCGGTGCCCGACGGCAAGATCGTCGCCCTCCTCGGCGCGAACGGCGCCGGCAAGACGACCGTCCTGCGGGCCATCACGGGCCTGCTCGACGTGCACCGCGGCGACATCACCAAGGGGACCATCACGCTCGACGGCGAGCCCCTGCACGACAAGAGCCCGCCGGACATCGTCAAGCGCGGTGTCGCCCAGGTGATGGAGGGCCGCCGGATCTTCGCCGAACTGACCGTCGAGGAGAACCTGCGGGTGGGCGCGCACGCCGTCTCGATCGACGTCGGCAAGCGCATGGACGAGATGTACGACCTCTTCCCGCGCCTCGCCGAGCGCCGGAAGCAGACGGCCGGGTACCTGTCCGGCGGTGAGCAGCAGATGCTGGCCATCGGCCGGGCACTGATGAGCAACCCGAGGTACCTGCTGCTCGACGAGCCGAGCCTCGGGCTCGCCCCGCTCATCGTCCAGCAGATCCGCGACCTGGTCGTGGACATCAACCGCGCGGGCACGTCCGTACTGCTCGTCGAGCAGAACGCGAACATGGCGCTGTCGATCGCCGAGCACGGCTACATCATGGAGACCGGCAAGCTCGTGATGGACAAGCCGGCCAGGGAGCTGCGCGAGGACGAGGACGTGCGCGAGTTCTACCTCGGGCTCGGCGGCGAGGGTGCGAAGTCGTTCCGGGACGTCAAGCACTACAAGCGCCGCAAGCGCTGGCTCAGCTGAGGAGGCCGCGATGGCACTGATCCGGCCTCTCAGCGAGGCGCTGACCCTGACGAAGACGGGTCTGCCCGAGGGCGCCAACGTCGTCGAGGTCGATGACATCCACCTGAGCTTCGCCGGCGTCAAGGCGCTGCAGGGCGTCACCTTCGAGGTCCGCCAGCACGAACTGTTCGCCATCATCGGCCCCAACGGGGCCGGCAAGACCTCGATCTTCAACTGCCTCAGCGGCGTGTACCGCCCGCAGGTCGGCGACATCCGCTTCCTGGGGGAGTCCCTGCTGGGCCGCAAGCCCGACCACATCGCGGCGGGCGGCATCGCCCGGATGTTCCAGAACATCGAGCTGTTCGACAACCTCACGGTCCTGGACAACCTGATGCTCGGCCGTCACGTCCACATCGGGTACGGGACGTTCGCGGCGCTCGTCTACAAGGGCAGGGCCAAGCGCGAGGAGCTCGTGCACCGGCGCGTGGTCGAGGACATCATCGACTTCCTCGAGATCGAGCAGTTCCGCAAGTTCCCCGTGGGCATGCTCCCGTACGGCGTCAAGAAGCGCGTGGAGCTCGGCCGCGCCCTGGCCATGGAGCCGAAGCTGATGCTCCTCGACGAGCCCGTCGCCGGGATGAACGTCGAGGAGACCGAGGACATGGCCCGGTTCATCCTCGACATCCGGCGCGAGCTCGACATCGCGATGATCCTCGTCGAGCACGACATGGGCCTCGTCATGGACCTCGCCGACCGGGTGATGGTCCTCGACTTCGGCCAGCCCATCACCACCGGTGTCCCCGCGGAGGTCCAGCGGCACCCCGACGTCATCCGCGCCTACCTCGGCGAGGAACACCACACGGCCGTCGAGGACCAGGTCGGCGCAGGAGGTCCAGCATGAGTTCGACCGCCACCCAGACCACCCCCGCCGCGACGGGTGAACCCTTCCGGTCGATCCCCTCGCAGGTGCGCGCGTGGGCCCACCGGACCCCGGACAAGGTCGCGATGCGCGAGAAGCGCTTCGGCATCTGGCAGTCGATCACGTGGGCCGAGTACTGGGACCAGTCCGAGCTCGTCGCCAACGCGCTGATGGCCCTCGGCATGCAGCCCGGGGATCGGGTCAGCGTCCACTCCGAGAACCGGCCGGAGTGGATGTACGCCGACGTCGGCATCGTGGCTGCTCGCTGCATCACCGTGGGCTTCTACCCGACCAACCCCACGGCGGAGGTCGCGTACCTGCTCGCCGACTCCGGCGCCCGCGTGCACATCGCCGAGGACCAGGAGCAGGTGGACAAGGTCCTCGAGATCCCGCGCGACGAGCTGCCGGAGCTCGAGCACATCGTCTACATCGAGCCCCGGGGGGTCGCGAACTACGAGGACGACCGCCTCATGAGCTGGCGCGAGTTCCTGTCGCGCGGCTCGGAGCACCGTGCGGCCAGGGCCAACGCGGTCGACCTCAGCCTGGCCTCGATGCAGCCGGACGACATCGTCACGCTCATCTACACCTCAGGGACCACGGGCCCGCCCAAGGGCGCGATGCTCAGCGCGAAGAACGTCCAGTTCGGCTCGGAGGTCTTCACGTCCGACGACGGGTTCCTCGGCCGGGCGCCTCAGCCGGAGGACATCTACCTGTCGTACCTGCCGCTGTGCCACATCGCCGAGCGCCAGTTCGGCGAGTACTTCAACGCCGTGGCCGGCACCACCGTCCACTTCGCCGAGTCCATCGACACCGTGCAGCAGAACCTCGCCGAGGTGCAGCCGACCGTCTTCTTCGCGGTGCCTCGCATCTGGGAGAAGCTGAAGGCGGCGGTCGAGATCAAGATGGCGTCGGCCTCCCGGCTCAAGCGGCTCAACTACAAGATCTGGATGGACGTCGCCGCGTGGATCGGTCGCGAGCTCGTCAAGAACGAGGGCAACCACACGCCGCAGACCCGGCTCGCCTACGCGGTCGGCTACCTGTTCCTGTACCGATCGCTGCGCGATCGTCTCGGTCTGAGGAAGGTCGTGTCCGCAGGCTCCGGCGCCGCGCCGATCGCGCCGGAGCTCCTCGAGTGGTTCTTCGGGATCGGCGTCATCATCCGCGAGGGCTACGGGATGACCGAGAACGCGGCGGTCACGACGACCAACCCCAGTGGTGCGATCAAGCTCGGAACGGTCGGGGCGCCGTACCCCGGCATCGAGGTGCGGATCGACGAGAACACCGGCGAGATCCAGACGAAGCACGACGCCGTGTTCGTCGGGTACTGGAACAAGCCCGACAAGACCCAGGAGACGTTCACCGAGGACGGCTGGCTGCGCACCGGTGACGTCGGCGAGTGGGTGGACGGCACCCACATCAAGATCGTCGATCGGATGAAGGACATCATCATCACGGCCGGCGGCAAGAACATCTCGCCGTCCGAGATCGAGAACTCGCTCAAGACCTCGCCCTTCATCCGCGAGGCCATCGTCATCGGTGACAAGCAGCCCTACCTCGTGGCGCTGATCGGCATCGAGAACGACGTCGTGGGCGAGTGGGCGCAGCGGCGCCAGATCCCGTACACGACCTACCGGGACCTCTCGGAGAAGCCCGAGGTCCTCAAGCTGATGCAGGGGATCGTGCGGGACACGAACGAGAAGTTCGCCCGGGTCGAGAACATCCGCAAGTTCCGCATGATCACCAAGGAGCTCGACCACGAGGACGGCGAGATGACCGCAACCCAGAAGGTCAAGCGTTCGGCGATCGCGGACATCTTCGGCGAGCTCGTCGACGACATGTACGGCAACCGCACCGCCTTCGCGGGCGGCGACCAGGCCAACGTCCACAGCCCACAGGGCGTGGGCGCGGAGGGGGCCGCGTGACGGAGTTCCTGACCGCGACGTTCCAGGGCCTGGCGCAGGGCTCGCTCTACGCCCTGCTCGGCCTCGGGTTCGTGATCATCTACCGGGCCACGCAGGTCGTGAACTTCGCGCAGCCCGTGCTGATGATCTTCGGCGGCTACTGGGCGAGCTACTTCGCCGTGACCATCGGTCTGCCCTTCTGGGTCGCGTTGGTCATCGCGATCCTCGTCACCGCCGGCGTCGCGATCGTCACCGAACGTGTGGCCATGCGGCCGATGGTCGGCGAGCCCCCGTTCTCGGCAGCGATGGTGACCGTCGGTGTCTTCTTCGCGCTGACCGTCATCGCCAACGACCTCATCGGCCTCGACCAGCGACAGGTCGGTGACCCCTGGGGCCTCGAGACCTTCGAGCTCGGCGGGCTCCGCCTGTTCGAGGCCGACCTCGCCAAGATCGTCATCGCGGCGCTCGTGCTCGGTGGCCTCGCCATCTTCTACAAGTACTCGAAGTACGGGCTCGCGATGCGAGCGACCGCCTTCGACCAGGAGACCGCGCTGGCACAGGGCATCAACGTCGGCCGGATGTTCTCCCTCTCGTGGGCCATCTCGGGTGGGCTCAGCGCCTTCGCCGGGATGTTCGTCGGCACCGGCGGCGTCGGGATCTCCACGACCACGGCGTTCATCGCGCTGAAGGCCCTGCCGGCGATCATCCTCGGCGGCCTCGACTCGATCCTCGGCGCGGTCATCGGCGGGCTCGTCATCGGGCTGGCCGAGTCGTACACGAAGGCGTTCCAGCCGGCCTTCCTCGGCTCGAACTTCGACCAGGTCGTGCCCTACATCGTCATGCTCATCGTGCTGCTCGTACGACCGTACGGCCTCTTCGGCACGCCCGAGGTGGAGCGCGTATGAGGGGCCGGCCGAACCTCCACACCGACTACGCGTCCGACCAGGCGCCGCTCAACACGCCCGCCAAGCGCTGGTGGACGGCCGCGCTGGTCGTGGTGCTCGCCGCCGCGCCGATCTGGCTCGATGGGGACCTCGAGAGCCGCCTCACCCGCGTGTTCGTGATCGCGATCGGCGCCATCGGGCTCAACCTCGTCACCGGCTACGCCGGGCAGGTCTCGCTGGGCCACGCGTTCTTCCTCGGCGTCGGGGCCTACACGGGAGCCGTCTTCGGAGCGTCCGCGGGGTCGATCACGGTCGGCTACGAGCTCGACATGCTGATCTGGCTGCCACTGGCCGGCATCGTCCCGGCGGTCATCGGCTTCGTGATCGCGCCCGTCGCCACACGCCTCAAGGGCCTGTACCTGGCCATCGTGACGCTCGGGCTCGTCTTCATCGGCGAGCACCTGTTCAAGGAGCTCAAGTTCATCACGGGCGGCGTCGGCGTCGGCCGGTCGATGGCCAAGGCGCGGATGCTCGGCTTCGACGTCAGCCCGGGCTCCCCGACGTTCGAGCTCGGCCCCCTGACGCTGCGCGGGCCGATCAAGTTCTACCTCTTCAGCCTCGCCATCCTGATCATCATGGCGGTCGTCTCCAAGAACGTCACCCGGTCCAAGGTCGGTCGCGCCTTCGCCGCGGTGCGCGACCGTGACATCGCCGCCGAGGTCATGGGCGTGCCGCTCACGAAGTACAAGGTGATCGCCTTCACCATCAGCTCCTTCTACGCCGGGATCTGCGGGGCGCTGCTGGCCATCGTCAACGGTGGCTTCCTCGAGCCGACGTTCTACAACCTGATCCTGTCGATCACGTTCCTCGCGGTCGTGCTGATCGGTGGCGCGTCGACCCTCAGCGGGTCCCTGCTCGGCGCCGCGTTCGTCGTGCTGATGCCCCGTCTCGTGCAGGAGTTCCCGAGGGTCATCCCCTTCATCGAGGGGGGCTCGACGGGCGGCTTCCTGACCGTGTTCCAGGTCGAGGCGATCCTGTTCGGTGTGCTGATCATCGCGTTCCTGATCCTCGAGCCACGGGGCCTCTTCGGCCTGTGGTTCCGGGTCAAGAACTACTGGAAGGCGTGGCCGTTCTCGTACTGACGAACCCTGTCCGAGACGGGTGACGGAGACCTACTACAGCCGTAGTATCAACAAGGTGGAAGGGCGGCCCACGCACGGGCCGCTCGTCAAGGGAGAGGAAGATCCCCATGCGGGTCAACGCAAGGTGGCGTCGCAGTTTCGCGGCCGTGGCGCTCGTCGCCATGGTCGCCACGGCGTGCGGCGGTGGAGAGGAAGCGACCGACGACGGGACGACGGACGACACGTCGACCGACGACGGCACCGATGACGGTGGCGACGACGGGATGATGGAGATCGAGACGGGCGTCGGCGTCACTGCCGAGCCGTGTCCGAACGCGGTCGACACGTCCAAGGGGTGCATCTACCTCGGCCAGCTCTCGGACCTGACCGAGGGCCCGTTCGCCGCCCTGGGCGTGCCGATCACCGAGGCGGTGAAGGACTTCTGGGCGAACGTCAACGCGAACGGGGGCATCGGCGGCTACGAGATCGACGCCGAGACCTACATCCGCGACAACAAGTACAACCAGCAGGAGCACGTCACCAAGCTGACGGAGATCAAGGACAACGTCCTGCTCCTGGCCCAGACGCTCGGCACGCCCCCGACCCTCGCCGCGCTCGAGACGATGCGCGCCGAGAGCATCATGGCCGCCCCGGCGTCCTGGTGGTCCGGTTGGGACTTCGAGCCCCTCATCCTGCAGTCCGGTGTCAACTACTGCATCGGCGCGATGAACGCGATGGACTATGCCGCGGAGGCGTACGGCGCACCGGGCAAGCTCATGATCGTCCACTACCCCGGTGACTACGGCGGCGACTACGCCGCCGGCGTCGAGAAGTGGGCCGAGGCGAACGAGATCGCCTTCGACCCCGCCTCCGACGCGGTCGAGACCCTGCCCAACGCGGTCGCCGGCAACCAGGACGGCCCGGTGGGCGCGATCCTCGCGGCCTCGCCGGACATCCTCGCCATCGCCACCGGTCCGGCCGAGATGGCCGAGATCGTCGGCAAGGCGGCGGCCCAGGGCTTCACGGGCCGGATCATGGGTGCCACGCCGACCTGGAACTCCGCGCTGCTGCAGTCCGCGGCCGCGCCGGCGATCCAGGCGCTGTACGAGTTCAACGGACCGTGGGCGCCGTGGGGTGCCGACACCGCTGCGCACGCGGCGATGCAGGCAGCCACCGGCGGCGAGCTCCCGGCCAACGACGGCTACACGTTCGGCTGGATCTGGCAGTACCCGGTCAAGGCACTGCTCGAGTACGGCGCCGAGAACGGCAACCTGACGCGCGAGTTCCTGCTCGACGCGGTCGACGACATCACCATCAGCTACGACGGCGCCCTGCCGGACGCCACGTACGCCGGTGCACCGAACGACCGCACGCCGCGTGAGGGCCTGATCGGCATCCCGGACCCGGAGGCGCCACTCGGTGCGTCGGTCAAGGTCGACTTCGCGATCGGCGCGACGGCCGGGGCCTTCGAGTTCACCGAGCCGTGCATCTCGCTCGGCTGATCGCGTAGGCAACGCAACCACGAGGGGCGGCCCACCGGGCCGCCCCTCGGCGTGTGAGCAGGAACCGCCACCGCCGACGGCGAACCCCTCCCGCAGGTGCCCGGTGACGACCGGGCCGCTTCCCGGGAGACAGCTCCGTGCGGTTCAAGCGAACGTCGTTCCTGCTCGCGCTCGGCCTCGCCGGCGGCCTCGTGCCGCTGACGGTCAGCGCCAGCACCGATGTCGGGTGCGTCGCGGAGGCCCCGCCGCCGCTGGCCTTCGAGGACCGGATCTACATCGACACGACGCGTGCCGGCGGTGAGCCGGTCGCCGTCACCGCGCCCGACGGGTCGATCAGCGTGTCGGCCCACGCCGGGACCACGCACCTGTACAAGGACCCGATGGCGGCGCCCGGGTACTGGGACTTCCTCGGCAGCTACTACAACCAGACGCTGAACTGGCGCTCCGACGACGGCGGCCGGTCGTGGACCTACGTCGGCACCGCGGGCCTGCCCACCGGCCCGCACAGCGCGACCAGCACGGGCTTCAGCGACCCCGACTACGACATCGACCTCGGCGGCAACATCTACAACACCGAGATCGACCTCGCGAACGTCGCGGTCTTCACGTCGACCGACTATGGCCAGTCCTACAACATCGCCAACGGCCTCGTGACCGCGGGCGACCGTCCCTGGGTGACCGCGGGCGAGGCCGGCGAGGTCTACCTGTACGTCAACCTGCCCAAGCAGCTGTGGCGCTCCGCCAACCTCGGCGTCACGTGGGAGATGCTCCCGACCCCGCCGGTCGACGGCAAGTCGTTCCGCGACCCGCTCAACCCCGAGAAGGGCCTCATCGGTCCCATCGGCTCCCGCCGGATCAGCGGCATCGCGATCTCGCAGGACAAGGCGCGGTCGTGGCAGCGGTTCGACGGCACCAACCTCGCCGGCGGCACCCAGTTCTTCGGCACCATCGCCGTCGACCGCGCCGGCAACGTCTACGCCGTGACCGCCGGTGGCTACACGGGCCCCAACGACAGGTGGCTCGACGACGGCTTCGTCGAGTTCAACTACTTCGAGCGCGACCCGGAGACGCTGGGTGGCAGCTGGGGGGAGCCCGTCCGCATCGAGACCGACGGTGACGCCATGTGGCCGTGGATCATCGCGGGAGACGACGGCCGGGTGGCCCTCACGTGGCTCCAGCGCCACGCCGACGGGGTGGCGGACGAGTTCTTCGTCCACGCCGCGTACACGCTCAACGGCACGGGTTCCATCGTCGAGTGCAGTGACGGCTCCCACGGGTTCGCCCCGCCGGCCTTCGCGGTCGTGGACGCGAGCAACGGCGTGCCGGTCCACATCGGCCAGGTCTGCCAGTCCGGCACGGCCTGCAACGCCAACACCCCGTTCGAGGACGGCGATCGCCGGCTCGGCGACTTCTTCTCGCTGAACTTCGACCTCGACGGCACGATCTACATCGTGTCCGGGGACACCACGCGCCCCAACCCGCTCGGCGGGCCGAAGCCGGTCGGCAACCCGATCTTCATCAAGCAGGCGGACGGCGCCAAGCTCCTCGAAGCCTCGGTCGAGCCGCTCGACACCCCGTGCCTGGGCAACCTCCCGCTCTGCGACTGAGTCCGGCCGGCACGGGTACCGTCGGCCGGTACGCCGCCACGAGGCACGGAGCTGTCCCGGATCTTCCTGCCGAAACCGCCGCCGGACGAGCTGCGCCGTCGGCTCCCGCGGCTGCTCTGGGGACTCGTGCTGTTCGGCTGGGGGGCGGCGGTCATGGTGGCCGCGGACCTCGGGCTGGGTCCGTGGGACGTCCTGCACCAGGGCCTCAGCGAGCTCACCGGCATCCCGATCGGCACCGTCGGCATCATCGTCGGGTTCTTCGTGCTGGGCGGCTGGATCCCGCTCCGCGAGCAGCTCGGCGTCGGCACGGTCCTCAACGTCATCGTCATCGGCGTCGTGATCGACCTCACGCTGCTGTTCCTCGACACGCCGGCGTCGCTGGCCGGGCGCGTGGTGCTGATGCTCGCGGGTCCGCTGCTGTTCGGCATCGGCTCGGCCCTCTACATAGGCGCGGGGTTGGGGCCCGGACCACGTGACGGCCTGATGACGGGCCTGGGCAAGCGCGGGTGGCGCATCGGGGTTGCGCGCACCGTCATCGAGATCACCGTGCTGGTCGTTGGCTGGCTCCTCGGTGGCACGGTCGGGGTGGGCACGATCCTGTTCGCGGCGACGATCGGGCCGCTCGTCCACGTGTGGCTGCCGCGCTACACCCTCGAGCCGCTGCCCGAGCCCGGGGCGGCGACCAGCCCGGCCTGACGGGCGGGCGCGAGCTGCGCTCGGCCCGGTCCGGCCGGCGTGTCGCCCCCCGTCGCTACCCTCGGACGCGCCCTCCCCGTGGCCTGCTGACCCTCCGTCCGCACCCGGCCGCGACCGCCGCCGAACGACCTGCGAGCGCCCGGTGCCCGACACCTCCACGACCGTCGTCCAGCCCTCGCCGGACCTCGTCGACGGGCTCAACCCGTCCCAGCGCGAGGCGGTCGTCACGGTCGACGGGCCGGTGCTGTGCGTCGCGGGGGCCGGCTCGGGGAAGACCCGGGTGCTCACACACCGGATCGCCCACCTCATCCGCGACCACCGGGTCCCGCCGGGCGCGATCCTCGCGATCACGTTCACCAACAAGGCCGCGAACGAGATGATCGATCGCGTGGCCAGCCTCGTGGGAGAGGGGCTCGCCGACCGCATGTGGGTGACGACGTTCCACAAGTCCTGCGTGCGCATCCTGCGTCGCGAGGCCAAGCGGCTCGGGTACCGCAGCGGCTTCACGATCTACGACGACGCCGACACGACGCGCCTCGTCACCCAGGTCATGAAGGAGATCGGGGTCGACGACAAGCGGCTGTCGCCGCGCGCGGTCAAGAACATGATCAGCAGGGCGAAGGACGAGCTGGTCGACTTCGAGACGTACAAGGCGCGGGCGTCCGGCTACCCGGAGACGATCGTCGCCGACGTCTACGAGCGTTATCAGGACCGCCTCCTGCTCGCGAACGCGTTCGACTTCGACGACCTCATCGTCAAGACGGTCGAGACCTTCCAGCTGTTCCCCGAGGTCCTCGCGCACTACCAGCAGCGGTTCCGCTACCTGCTCATCGACGAGTACCAGGACACCAACCGGGCGCAGTACCACTTCGTCAACCTGCTGGCGCAGGACCACCGCAACCTCATGGTCGTGGGCGACGACGCGCAGGCGATCTACGCGTTCCGCGGCGCGACGATCCAGAACATCCTCGACTTCGAGAGCGACTACCCCGACGCCAAGGTCATCCGCCTCGAGCAGAACTACCGGTCGACGCAGACCATCCTCGACGCGAGCAACGCCGTCATCTCCAACAACTCGTCACGGCTCGAGAAGCGGCTGTGGACGGACAAGGGGCTCGGCCAGCAGGTCGTGCGCTACCAGGCCGAGAACGAGCACGACGAGGCGGCGTGGATCGCCGAGGAGATCGAGCGGCTCAAGGCCGAGGACGGCCACTCGTTCGACGACGTCGCGGTCTTCTACCGGACCAACGCGCAGTCGCGGGTCCTCGAGGAGATCTTCGTCCGTGTCGGCACGCCCTACAAGGTCGTCGGGGGCGTGCGGTTCTACGAGCGCAAGGAGATCAAGGACGTCCTCGCCTACCTGCGCGTCGTCGCGAACCCGGCGGACGAGGTCTCGGTGCGGCGCATCATCAACACCCCGAGGCGTGGCATCGGCGACCGCACGATCGAGGCGATCGACTGGCACGCCCGGCGCGAGGGGATGCCGTTCCTCGAGGCGTGCCGTCAGGCCGAGCACATCCCCCAGCTCGCCGCCCGCGCCGTCAACGCCGTCCAGAGCTTCGTGAACCTGCTCGACCTCGTGCGCACACTCGAGGCCGAGGGCACCAACGTCCCGGACCTCATCGAGGAGGTCTGGACGCGCACGGGGTACATGTCCGAGCTGCAGGCCGAGCGCACCGTCGAGGCGCTCGGCCGCGAGGAGAACCTCCGCGAGCTGCGGGCCGTCGCACAGGAGTTCCACGAGCGCGAGCCACACAGCGGCCTCGCCGCGTTCCTCGAGTCCGTCACCCTGGTCAGCGAGCAGGACCAGCTCGAGGACGCCGACGAGGGCACCGTCACCTTCATGACGCTGCACAACGCCAAGGGCCTCGAGTACCCCATCGTCTTCATCATCGGGATGGAGGACGGCGTCTTCCCGCACGTGCGCTCGCTCGACGACCCGCGCGAGCTCGAGGAGGAGCGCCGCCTCTGCTACGTCGGCATCACCCGTGCGGAGGAGCGGCTCTACCTCACCCACGCGACCCACCGCACGCTCTGGGGCGGCGTGTCGTACAACCCGCCGTCGCGCTTCCTCAACGAGCTGCCCGACGAGCTCGTGGAGGTGCAGGGGACGGGCCGCACCAACTCGTACAAGAGTTCGTCGGCGGCGGGCCGCCTGCGCGAGAAGGAAAGGCTCGAGGTCGAAGGTGAGGAGTTCCGGGTCGGCGACAAGGTGCTGCACACCAAGTTCGGTGACGGGATCATCGTCTCGCTCAGCGGCTCCGGCGACAACGCCGAGGCGACGATCGACTTCGGCCCCGAGGGGCGCAAGACCCTGCTGCTCGCGTACGCCCCGCTGATCCGGACCTGATCCGGCTGGTCGTCCGCGAACGGCCGGACGGGCCCGACACGTACGTCAGGCCCGTCGCGACGTTCCGAAGTCCTAGCGGGTCTTGCCACCGCCCTTGCTCGAGAAGCTGCTGAGGAAGCCGCTTGCGGCCACGAAGGTCAGGTCGCCGATCGTGCCGTCGACGCTCGCCGTGCGGTGCTGGCTCGAGTAACGGTCGCGGTACGTGCCGTCGGCGTCGCGGTAGCGCATCCTGTGCGAATCGCTCATCAGGTCGCCGGTTCCGGTCCAGGTGAGGTCGACCGTGATCTCGCCCGCGGGCTCCCACGTCATCTCGTCGACCATCGACAGCGTCCCGCTGAGCGTCGCGCCGGCGAACTTCTTGTCGACAGCGAACGCGAGGTCCTGGCCCTCCCCGAACCGGAACCCGAGCCACTCGCACGCGGGCTCGTAGTACCACTCGCCCGTCTCCGGGTCCTCGTACTCGTAGCCGTCCCACGGGTGGGCGCCCTCGGGACACTGGTACGTCTCCGCCCAGAAGTACGCGTCGCCGGTTCCGCGCCCGCTCTCGTAGGCGTACAGCGAACCGATGGTGAACGTGCCGTCCTCGTCGACGTCCTCGAAGTACAGGTCGGCGGCGGTCTCGTCGTACTTGTACGTGTACTTCGAGCCTGCCTCAGCGGGTGCCGGTGCCGCGGTGAGCGCCAGCCCTGCGGCGAGCGTCATCGCCACGGCGGAGCGTGCGGCGGTCGTGAGCGTGCTGCCTGTCATGGAGTTCATCCCCTCTGCGACGACGGCCTCGTGCCGCCGTTCGGGGATGGAGACGCGGACCGTCGGGGATGGGTTGCTCGTACAACCCTGTCCGTCTGGCCACCCCGGCGTGCGGGAGTCGCCGCTTCAGCAGGCGGGTTCGACGCCCTCGTCCGTGCCCGGGACCGTGTCGAGTTGGCTCGTCGGGTCGAGGTAGGCGATCCCGTCGACGACCACGACCACGCGTTCGGCGAGCGAGGTCCCACCGTCCAGCGAGCGGCCGGTCAGGCTCCAGACGGAGGCGCCGTCCTCCAGTCGGCGGGACGCCGGGCAGTAGCCGACGCCGGGTCCGGCGGCGAAGGCCCGGATGCGGCCCCCCGCGCCAACCACCAGCACGTCGAGGTCGTCGCGGTACTCGGCGTCGCCGATCGCCGCCACGGGTCCCACCTCGACGAACGGCTCACCGGGCGCATCGCCGGACCTCGTCAGGAAGAGTGCGCCGGCGACGAGCACGATCACGCCCGCGACGATCGACGCGACGATCCACTGCACGCCGAGCGGGGCCCGCAGGATGATCTTGCGCGCCCGCCTGGCGGCGCGGCCCGGCAGGTAGCCGCCAGGTCCGAACTCCGGCCGCTCGTCGGCGCCGGCATCCGGATCCACCGTGCCGGGGTGGTCGGCATCGCCGGGGGAGGGTGTGGGGGAGGTCATGTCGGCAGAGGATGCCGCCACTTGTTGCGTCGTGCGGCCAGCCGCGCGGGGGTCGGACGAGTGGCCAGCTCGTCGAGGTGGCGGGCCACGACCGACCAGACCGCCTCGATCTCCTCGCCCGGTGGCTCCGGGATCAGCTCGTCGGCGACGCCGAGGGCGTGCAGGGTACGGGCGTCCGGCTTGAGCTGCTCGGCGACCTCGGGCGCACGCGAGGCATCCCGGTGCAGGATCGCCGCCGCGCCTTCGGGCGCGATGACCGAGAAGGTCGCGTTCTCCTGCATGAGGAACCTGTCGCCCACGGCCAGCGCGAGCGCACCGCCGGACCCGCCCTCGCCGATGACGACGGAGACCAGTGTCGTGCGGGTCCGCAGCATGTCCGCGAACGTGCGGGCGATGTGGTGGGCGACCCCTCCGGCCTCGCTCGGCGCGGAGGCGTCGGCGCCCGGGGTGTCGATGAGCGTCACCGCCGGGATGCCGAGTTGGTCCGCCAGGCGCAGGCCACGCCACGCCTTGCGGTAGCCGGCCGGGGTGATGCGCGCCTCGTTACGGTCGCGGTCCATGGCGATCACGATCAGCGGTCGACCCTCGAGGTGCGCGAGCGCGACCCGGATCGTCGGGTCGTCGAGCCCCGCCCGGTCGCCGTGGAGCTCCGTCGCCACGTCGAGGCCGTCGAGGAACTCGCGGGCGCGTGGCCGCTCGTCGGACCTCGAACGCTCGATCGCTTCCCACGCCGTCGCCGGCGCGGCCCCGGCGCCGTTGACCGGCGCGACGGGCATCGGCTCGTAGGGCGCCGCCCAGTCGATGAGGGCACGCAGGTACGCCGGCAGGTCGGGGCGCTTGACGACGGCGTCGACGAGTCCGGCCGCGAGGGCACCACGCGCGGTGTGCGACCCCTCGGGCAGGTGCCCGCCCGTCAGCGCGCGCGCGACCCGCGGACCGGCGAAGCCGATCGTCGCCCCCGACTCCGCAACGATGATGTCCGCCAGGTTGGCATGGGACGCGAAGACCCCACCCGTGGTGGGGTCGCACAGGACCGCGATCTGCAGCAGCCGCTTCGAGGCGTGGGTCGCGGCGGCCGCCGTGGTGGCTGCCATCTGGACGAGCGAGGCCATGCCCTCGTGCATGCGGGCCCCACCCGTGGAGGGCATGAGCACGATCGGCAGGCCCTCGTCGGCTGCGTACTCGTAGGCACGGCAGATGGTCTCGCCGACGATGCTGCCCATCGACCCGCCGAGGAAGTCGAACGACCAGGCGACGAAGACGGCCTCGTTGCGCGTGCCACGGACACCGCCGCGCGCGATCATCACGGCCTCGTCCTGTCCGGTGCGGTCGCGGGCGTCCTGCCGCAGGGCCGGGTACTCCTCCCAGCGGAGGGGGTCCGGGTCGCCTTCCGCGACGGGCACGTACGACGGGCCGTCGACGAGCCACCAGAGGAACTCGCGGGCGCTCACGCGCTCCGTGAGGCCACAGTGGGTGCAGTAGCCCGGGATCTCGCCCGCCCTCGGCTCACCGCAGCGGCGACAACCCTCCATCGTTGCCCTCCTCAAGGGTCGGCTGCGCGGGCACCGGACGTCGGGTCCGGTCTCGGCGGGGGGACCGGATGGCCCAACGACTATCCTCGCCCGCCGGGGCGATCGCAGGATGCCCCATGTCCGTGCTCGCGTGTCGAGTGCATCCTTCCAGACCTGCATCGAGGAGTGCGAAGTGGCCATCCGCGTCGTCATCGCGAAGCCCGGGCTCGATGGGCACGACCGCGGTGCCAAGGTCGTCGCACGCGCCCTCCGCGATGCCGGCATGGAGGTGATCTACACGGGTCTCCACCAGACGCCCGAGCAGATCGTCAGCGCCGTGATCCAGGAGGACGCGCAGGCCGTTGGCCTGTCGATCCACTCGGGCGCGCACATGACGCTCTTCCCACGGGTCGTGGAGCTCCTGCGCGAGCAGGGCGCGGACGACGTGATCGTCTTCGGTGGCGGGATCATCCCGAAGGAGGACATCCCGCTCCTCGAGGAGCAGGGCATCACCGGGGTCTTCACCCCGGGGACGCCGATCCAGACGATCATCGACTGGGTCGAGGCCAACGTCCCCCAGCGCACCTGACCCAGCATCGAACGACCGCCTCCGTGGCGGTCGTCGCCGTTCCCGACGGCGCCACCCGACAACCGCAACGACACCGCGACAGTGGAGTGAGGCATGGACCTCGTCGAGTACCAGGGCAAGCAGCTCTTCGGACGCAACGGCGTCCCCGTCCCGCCGGCCGGCTACGTGTGCCGGACGGTCGAGGAGGTCGTCGAAGCGGCGCAGAAGATCGCTGACGGGGGCAACCCGCTCACCGTCATCAAGTCCCAGGTGAAGACCGGCGGCCGCGGCAAGGCCGGCGGCGTCAAGCTCGCCAAGAGCGTCGACGAGGCCCGCGAGCACGCGGAGTCGATCTTCGGCCTCGACATCAAGGGCCACATCGTCAACATCATCTACGTCGAGCCGGCCTCGGACATCGAGGAGGAGTACTACCTCTCGATCCTCCACGACCGCGTCGGCAAGGGCTTCCTCGTCATCTGCTCCCGTGAGGGCGGCATGGACATCGAGGAGGTCAACCGGACCAAGCCCGAGGCCGTGGTCAAGGAGGCGATCACGCCCAGCGAGGCCAAGGACGGGCTCCCGAACGACCGGGCCCTCGACATCGTCACCCGCGCGAACCTGCCGGAGGACGTGCGCGACGAGGCGGCCGACCTGCTCGTCAAGCTGTACGCGGCCATGATCAACGAGGACGCGACCCTCGTCGAGATCAACCCGCTCATCAAGACCACCGATGGCCGGGTCATCGCGCTCGACTCCAAGGTCACGCTCGACGGCAACGCCGGGTTCCGCCACGGCGACTACGAGGAGTGGGACGTCGAGGGCATCGAGGTCAACGACGAGCAGGAGGCGATCGCCAAGGAGCACGACCTCGCCTACGTCAAGCTCGACGGGGACGTCGGCGTCCTCGGCAACGGTGCCGGGCTCGTGATGGCCTCGCTCGACGTCGTCGCCCAGGCGGGCGGTCAGGCCGCCAACTTCCTCGACATCGGCGGTGGCGCCACGGCCGAGACGATGGCGCGCTCCCTCAAGCTCGTGCTCTCGGATGAGCGCGTGAACAGCGTGCTCGTCAACGTGTTCGGCGGCATCACCCAGTGCGACCTCGTCGCGCAGGGCGTCCTCGGCGCGATGGAGCAGCTCGGGGACGTCGACCGCAAGCTCGTGGTGCGGCTCGACGGCACCAACGCCGAGGAGGGCCGGCGCATCCTCACCGAGGCCAACCACCCCAACGTCATCCCGGCCGCCACGATGAGCGAGGCAGCCCAGAAGGCCGTCGAGCTCGCCGCCGCGCGCGCCTGACCGACACGACCAACGAGAGGACACCGACATGGCGATCTTCATCGACGAGAACACCAAGGTGGTCGTGCAGGGCATCGGCTCGCAGGGCACGTTCCACGCCAAGCGCAACCAGGCCTACGGCACCAGGATCGTTGCCGGCACGCACCCCAAGAAGGGCGGCACGACCTGGGAGGGCCTCGACGTCCCGGTCTACGGCACCGTGAAGGAGGCCGTGACCGAGGCCGGCGCCAACACCTCGATGGTCATGGTCCCGGCCCCGTTCACCAAGGACGCGATCCTCGAGGCGTACGAGGCCGGCATCCAGACCATCGTCGCGATCACCGAGGGCGTGCCGGTACTGGACATGACCGAGGTCTACGACACGGTCGTCCGCAAGGGCGGCGTCCGGCTGATCGGCCCGAACTGCCCCGGCCTCATCAGCCCCGGGAAGTCCAACGTCGGCATCATCCCGGCCGACATCACCAAGCCGGGCAGGGTCGGCCTCGTGTCGCGCTCCGGCACGCTGACCTACCAGATCATGCACGAGCTGGCGCAGGCCGGGATCGGCATCTCGACCTGCGTCGGCATCGGTGGTGACCCCGTCATCGGCACCCAGTTCCTCGACGTCATCAAGGCGTTCGCCGCCGACCCCGAGACCGAGGCGATCGCCTTCGTCGGTGAGATCGGTGGCTCCGAGGAGCAGCTCGCCGGCCAGTGGATCGCCGACAACATCCCCGACACCCCGGTCGTCGGCTACATCGCCGGCTTCGAGGCGCCCCCCGGCAAGCAGATGGGCCACGCCGGCGCCATCGTCAAGGAGGGCGGCCCCGG
>JBFHRB010000017.1:0-22389 GCA_041591915.1 Nitriliruptorales bacterium | reverse complement strand
CAGGATGTCGGGCGTGTTCGGCCAGGCATTGCTGCGGAAGTAGTCCGCGACGTCCGTCTGGTTCAGCTCGGTGTAGTACTGCTCGATCTCCCACTTCTGCTGTCGCCAGGAGAAGTAGGTGTAGGACTGCGTGAACCCACGCTTGGCGAGCTCCTTCATCACCTTCGGCCGGGTGAACGCCTCGGCCAGGAAGATCACGTCGGGGTGCTCGCGCGTCACCTCGGAGATGCACCACTCCCAGAACGGGAAGGACTTCGTGTGCGGGTTGTCGACCCGGAAGATGCGGATGCCCTCGTCGATCCAGTGGTCGAACACGGACTTGAGCTCGACCCACAGGCCCTCGGCGTCCTCCGTCTCGAAGTCGAAGGGGTAGATGTCCTGGTACTTCTTCGGCGGGTTCTCGGCGTAGCGGATCGTGCCGTCGGGCAGCTGGCGGAACCAGTTCGGGTGCGCGTCGACGTAGGGGTGGTCCGGGGCTGCCTGGAACGCGATGTCCATCGCGAGCTCGAGGCCGTGCTCGGCGGCGGCGTCACGCAGGTCACGGAAGTCCTCGATCGTGCCGAGGGCCGGGTGGACGTCCTTGTGCCCCCCGTCCTTGCTGCCGATGGCCCACGGCGACCCGAGATCGCCCTCCTCCGCGGTGGTGGCGTTGTTGGGGCCCTTGCGGTTGACCTCACCGATGGGATGGATCGGCGGGAAGTACAGGACGTCGAACCCCAGGCCGGCGACGTACGGCAGCCGGTCGATGACGTCGCGGAACGTGCCATGGGTCTCGCCGTCCCCGACCGCGCTGCGAGGGAAGAGCTCGTACCACGTCGAGAACCGTGCCCGCTCGCGGTCGACGCGGATCCGCAGCGTGCGCTCGTGCTCGGTGGCGAACCGGCGCGGGTCGGCCCGGAACATCGCCTCGGCGAAGTCGCCGTCCAGGGCGACGTCGACCCGGGTCGTCGCGGTGAGGTCCGCGTCGACCAGCGTCTCACGCGCGCCCTCGATCAGCCGCCGGTCGTCCCCGGCCGCCGTCTTCGCGAACTCGGCGGCCAGCTCGGCACCGACCAGGAAGTCCACGGCCTCGACGACGTCGGCCGCGTGCTTCTTGGCCAGGTCGCGTCGCCACGTGCCGAAGCGATCGACCCATCCAACGACGCGGAACTCGACGAGGCCGAGCTGCTCGGGTCGGATGGCCCCACGCCAGCGGTCGTTGACGACCGGCTCCATGCGGACCTCGGACCAGTCCTCCTCGCCGAGGTCACGATGCTGGATGACGGCAGCCAGCGCGTCGTGGCTGTCGCAGAAGACGTCCGCCTCGATCGCGACGACCTCACCGACGACGCACTTGGCCGGATGGCGTCCGCCCTCGATCTCGGGCGAGACGCCGCTGACGACGACGCGCTGGTTGGTGAACGGCGGCTCCAACGTCAACTCCCCCATGCCCGGTCCCGGCGAGCTGGCCGACTTCCTGAAGCTCTCTTCCTGAAAGCGCTTTCAGCGTAGGGATTGACCGTCACACTGTCACCCGGTTGGGCAACACCCGTCCGGACCGTGCACGTCACACGCTCGCCAGGCCCTGGGCCGCCTGACGGTCAGCGCGGCTCGCGCCACAGGAAGTGGATCGTCGGTCCGCCGTCCCAGACCGGCACCTTCGTCGTGACCTCGAAGCCGAGGCGCTGGTACCACGCGGCGTTCGCCGGGTCGGAGGTCTCGAGGAAGCCGGGCATCCGCTCGTCGTCGAGGCGGTCCAGCATCGGGCGCAGCAACCGGCCGCCGATGCCCCGGCCCTGCTGGCCGGGCCGCACGGCGATGGCCGTGAGGTACCAGTGCGGCGGGACGTCGGGATGGTTGTCCTCGAGTACCGATCCCGCGCGCAGCCCCTTGCGCGCCTGTCGCGGGAAGCGCGTCAGGACGCGCCACGCGACCTTCGCCATCGGGAGCTGGCGCCGTATCCCCGGCTGGGTCGATCCCGGCGCGAGCCACGCGGCGACGCCGACGATCTCGTCGCCGTCCATCGCGGTCTGGACCTCACCGTGTCGGAGGCAGTCGCGCAGGGTCTGGCGGTAGAGCGGGCGCGTCACCTGCGCGCGCCGCTCGGCGTCGCCCGGGAACAGCGCGGCGATGAGCGGATAGTCGGCGAACGCCTCGACGCAGACCTGCGTCGTGTCGCGCAGGCTCGTTCGCGGGGGCCGGACTTCGTCGCTCACGGCCGGCGACGGTACCGCCACCCGCCACCCGCGTCCCGTGGTTCGCCTCGATGCCCTCCCGGCTACTCGACGACGAGCGTGCCCTCCATGCCGCCGGCCCGGTGCCCGGGCACGTTGCAGAACATCACGTAGGTGCCGGGCGCCACCTCGAGGATCGCCACGTCCTGCGCACCCGGATCTGCCTCGAGCAGGAAGCCGGCCACCCCCTCGATCTCGAGGTTGTGGAAGGCCCCGCCCTCGTTGACGAAGGTCACCTCGGCCCCGCTGGCGACCACGAGCGGATCGGGGGCGAACGCGAACTCGGTGCCGACGACGGTCACGCCGCCGGCGGCCTGGCCGTCCGCCTCGCCACCCCCTGCGTCGGCCGCGACCGGAGGCGGCAACTGCGTGCGGCCAGCACCCGTGAGGCCGACGACCGCGATCCCGATCGCGATCGTCCCGAGGAACGCCACGACCGCGGGGCCCAGGGCCACGCGGAGGCCGCGCCTGATGTCGAGCTGCTCTTCGTTGGTCATGGGCGGTAGTCCACCAGCCGGCCACCCACTCCCGACAGGGCCACCTGTCATCGCGAACGGGGCCCATCGGCCCTGCCGTCGAGACCGGTTCACCCGGTTGCCTCACCGCAACGCCGACGGCCGGAGGGCTGGCTGTGACGACACGACGCGAGTTCCTCGCCTGGGGCACGGCAGCGGGGGCCGCCGCCGCCTCGGGCGTCATCATCCCGATCGCGATGTCCATCGACGACGACGCGCCTTCGGGCGACGGCGGCAGCGGCGGCGGCGACCTGCCACGCGGCGACGCGACCGTGGTCCCGGCCCTCGTCACGACCTACCCGCCCGTGAAGATCGGCAGCGTCTCCGCGCTGCGGTCGGGCGACGAGGTGGCCTTCAACTACCCGACCGAGTCGTCGCCGGCGGCGCTCTTCAAGCTCGGGCGCCCGGCAGCTGGCGGCATCGGCCCCGACCGCGACATCGTCGCATTCAACACCGACTGCACGCACATGGGCTGCCCGCTGGCTGGCGGCTTCAACGTCGAGCACGGGATCCTCGGTCCGTGCGGCTGCCACTTCACGACGTTCGACCTCACGCATCGGGGCATGGTCGTGATCGGCCAGGCAACCGAGAACCTGCCCCAGATCCTGCTCGACATCGACGGTGACGACATCCTCGCCGTCGGGACCATCGGCATCGTCTACGGCTTCCGCGACAACCTGCTGGACGCCGAACTCGTGGAAGGCATCTAGCCATGTCCGGTATCCCAGCGACCTCCGCGAAGACGCGGGTCCCCCTGCCTCCCGTCGGCGCGAAGGTCGTCACGACGGCCTGCGAGTACTGCCCGGTGGCCTGTGGCTACAAGGCCTTCATCTGGCCCGTCGGGCTCGAGGGTGAGCCGACGGCCGAGGGCAACGCGCTCGGCGCGGACTTCCCGACGGGACCGTTGTCGGGGCGCTGGCCGTCCCCGAACATGCACACCGAGGTGACGATCGACGGCCAGCTCCAGAACGTGCTGATCATGCCCGACCCCGACGCCGACGTGGTCAACAACGGAGGCAACCACAGCGTGCGCGGCGGCACCCTGGCGCTGAAGCTGTACCGCCCCGACGGACCGACCCGCGACCGGCTCCAGCACCCCCTGCTGCGCGTCAACGGGACGCTCCAACCGATCTCCTGGGACATGGCCACCGACATCATCGCCACGATGATCCGCCACACGGTGGACACCTACGGCGAGCTCGCGATGGGGTTCAAGCACTACAGCTACGAGTTCTTCGAGAACACGTTCGCCATCACGAAGCTGGCCTACGGCGCCATCGGCACCCCGAACGTGGCCCCTCACCACAACACGGGCCACGGCACGGACACGCCGGGCCTCGACGACACGGGCGTCGACTCGTTCAGCGCCGGCTACGCCGACTACGCCGAGGCCGACGCGATCATGATCGTCGGCACCGACCCCTACGAGACCAAGACGGTCGCATTCACACAGTGGATCGCCCCCGGTGGGGCGACGCTCGTGCAGATGGACCCACGCAAGACCTTCACGGCCGCGTACGCGGAGAAGAACGGCGGCGTGCACCTGCAGGTCACGCCAGGGACGGACGCGTGGGCGATCGGGGCGATCGCGCGGTACATCCTGGAGCAGGGATGGGAGGACGCCGGGTTCATCGCCGACCACGTGGTGAACACGCGTGCCGAGATCGACGAGGACGGCAGTTGGCGACGCCGCATCTGGGGCCGCACGGTCGACGAGTTCCGGGCCGCGTACCTCGCGGAGGACGACTACCGGCTGGCCGACGCGGCGCGCATCACGGGCGTGCCGGAGGAGAAGCTGGTCAAGGCCGCGGAGATCCTGGCGAAGCCGGTCAACGGGCAGCCCCCGAAGGCCAGCCTCCTGTACGAGAAGGGCCTGTACTGGACCCACAACTACGAGAACACGGCCGCGCTCGGCAACCTCAGCGTGCTGATCGGCGCCCGCGGAAAGCCCGGCCGCGCGACCTCGCGGATGGGCGGCCACCAGCGTGGCGGCGCCAGCGGGGCGTCGTACCCGATGGACAAGTCCCCCACGGAGTTCCAGGGCAACAAGGTCGAGATGGACTGCGACCGCTGGGTCGTCGAGGGCAAGACGCGGATGGTCTGGTCGATCGGCAACGACTGGGTCAACGGCAGCGGAGCGTCCCAGTACCTGCGTCGTCGACTGCACGCGATGACGCGTGACACCGACCCCCAGATCTCGACCTCCGTGCCCGAGGCCGTCATCAGCCAGCTGCAGCAGCGGCTCGCCGCCGGCGGCATGTTCGTCGTCCAGAGCGACATCTACCTCAACGACAACTCGGAGTTCGCCGACCTGGTCCTGCCGGCGGCGACGTGGGGCGAGTCCGACTTCACGCGCAACAACGCCGAGCGTCGCCTGCGCCTGTACGGGAAGATCATGGACGCGCCGGGCGAGGCGAAGCCCGACTGGCAGGCCGTCCAGATGGTCGCCCAGAAGATGGGCTTCGAGGGGTTCGACTGGGCCGACACGAACGAGATCTTCGTCGAGTCGGGGCCCCGCGCAGGCGGGCGCAAGGACTACAGCAAGTTCGTCGAGTGGGCCGTGGCCGAGGGCCTGCGCCCCCACGACGTCCTGCGCGAGTACGGGACGACCGGTATCCAGACCCCCGTCAAGATCGAGGGCAACACGCCGGTCGGCACGGTCCGCATGCACGCCGAGATGGACTTCAAGGGGCCGGGCGGCAAGTCGAACTTCGTCCACGTCGACCTGCAGGCCATCCGCGACCGCAATGACCTGCTGGGCCCGAACTCGGACGAGTTCTGGGTGCTGACCGGTCGCGTGAACCACCTGTGGCAGAGCCTGTACGACGACCTGCGGAAGCCCCACCTGATCCAGCGCTACCCCGTGAGCTTCCTCGAGATCAGCCCGGAGGACGCGCGCCGGCTCGGCGTCGTCAGCGGCGACATGGTCGCGGTCGAGAGCGACCGCGTCCGGACCCAGGACCTCGGGACCTCGCAGGGCGCCATCACGGCGGTCGCCTACGTGACCGACCAGGTGGCACCCGGCCAGGTGTTCGCGATGTTCCACTACCCAGGCTCGCCGGCGAACGCGGTCGTCACCGGCGACGCGGCGTCGACACCGCAGAACCCGCGGCAGCCGTTCAAGTTCGGACGGGGACGGGTCACGCGGATCGGCAGCACCGACCTCGCTGACCGGATGCCCTTCGCGCCACGCAACCTCGCCTGAGGAGAGGAGTCAGCCCTCCAGCGGATCGCCGGGGATGGCCTCGCCCTTGCGGAGCATCTCGATGGCCTCCTCGGGCGTCATGCCGTCCGGCAGCCGCGACTTCACGACGCGCGCCGGCAGCCCGACCGCGATCGAGAAGGGCGGGATGTCCTTGTTGACCAGCGCGTGCGAGGCGATCACGGATCCCATGCCGATGTCGACGCCCCGCAGGATCGACGCCTTCTGGCCGACCCAGACGTCCGGTCCGATGCGGACCGGCGACTTCACGATCCCCTGGTCCTTCAGCGGGATGTCGAAGCGGTCGAACCGGTGGTCGAAGTCGCAGATGTAGATCCAGTCCGCGTACAGCGAGTAGTCGCACATCTCGATGTCGAGGTAGGTGTTGACCACGTTGTCGCGGCCCATCACGACCTTGGCCCCCAGCGTGAGCTGGCCCTCGTGCGCACGGAGCTTGTTGTCGTTGCCGATCCAGCACCAGGGCCCGAGGATCAGACGGCCGTGGCCGGGCCGACCCCGGAACTCGACGCGCTTGCCCTGGAACACCATCCCCTGGAACACCACGTGCTGGCGGGTCGCGCGGGCCCTGACGTAGCGCCACGCGAAGCGCCTGTAGAGGTTGAGGTACTCGGGCGTGTACATCCGCCGCTGCACCGCGAACGTCACCGCCCGGCGCCAGCCCCAGCGGGGGTACTCGAGCCGCGGCGGGATCCGGGCATGGCGCAGTCCGACCTCGGCAGCGACGTCGTACTCGATCCGCGCGACGCGCCGGAACGCCTCACGCGCCAGCTCGTCGCGGGTCGTCGCCTCGACGGCCTCGGCGTGCAGGCGCTGCGCGACGTCGTCGATGCCCTCCGCACCCGGACCGGCCTCGGCGAGTGCCTCGACCTCCTTGGGCGTGAGGTCGACGACCTCGGCCGAGGTGTCGCGGGCGGCGGCGTCCTTCATGCTCAGGCGTCTTCCGCCTTCACGGCGTGCAGGATGAGGTTGTAGAAGAACCGGTCCGGCACGACCTTCGTCCAGACGTGCTCGTCGAGCCAGTTCAGCGTGACGTAGGTGCGGAACCCGGCCATCGCCCACCGCAGACCGAAGGTGCCGGGCTTGGTCATGGCCTCGACCGTGCGGAACATCCAGCCGGTCCAGTTGCTGACGAGCTCCTCCGTGACGACCTCGACCTCGTCGAAGCCGACGTTGCGCGCCATCTGGGCGACGTCGCCCGGCTTGAACTCCCAGAGGTCGACCTCGTGCTCGAGCGCGGCCATCGCGGCGTCGACGTCCGTGTACCGCTCCCCCGCGGGCGGGCGGCGGTACTTCTTCAGGCCCGGGACGCTCGTCACCCCGAGGAAGCCCAGGTACGCGGCCTTCTTGGCATAGCCGGCGAGCCGGTCGCCCCAGTACGTGGGCTCACCGGCGACGACCAGCCGGCCGCCGGGCTTGAGCACCCGGAACATCTCACCGATGGCCTTCTCGGGCTCGGGGAGGTGGTGCAGGAACGCGTGGCCGATGACGAGGTCGAACTCGTTGTCGGCGTAGGGCAGTGCCTCGGCATCGCCCTGGCGCGCGATGACCTCGAGGCCGTGCTCGCGCGCGTTGCGCTCGCAGACCTCGAGCATCCCCTCGGAGATGTCGGAGCAGTGGAGCTCCTTGCCGAGCAGCCCCGCCTTCGCGAGGTTGATCGTGAAGAAGCCGGTGCCCGCGCCGATCTCGAGGGTCTTCTCCGGGCGTTCGGCGGTCAGCGGGACGACCTTGCGGAAGCGATCGCGCGCGTAGTCGACGCACCGCTCGTCGTAGCTGATCGAGAACTTCTGGTCGTAGCTCTTGGCCTCCCAGTCGTGGTAGGCCGCCTGCTTCGCCTTGATGTCCATCTCGTCGGTGGACAGGGGTGCTGCTGCGCTCATGTGCGTGGATCCTGACGTGCCGGGCTACTTGCCCGTGAACTCGGCCTTGCCGGGGCCGTTCTCGATGAAGGAGTCGATGCCTATGCGAGCATCGTCCGTGGCGAAGCACTCGGCGAACAGCGTCCGCTCCAGGCGGAGGCCGTGGTCGAGCGTGCCCTCGATGCCGTCCTCGATCGCCTGCTTGGCGAGGCGGAGGGCGTACGGGCCGGCGGCGTAGCGCGCCGCGACCTTGCACGCCTGCTCGTAGACGTCGTCGGCCGGGAAGACCGCGTCGGCGAGCCCGATCTGCGGAGCCTCGTTCGCATCCACCATGCGGCCGGTGAAGACCAGCTCCTTGGCCCGGCTGAGGCCGACGAGGCGGGTGAGCCGCTGCGTGCCACCGGCACCCGGGATGAGGCCGAGGAGGATCTCCGGCTGGCCGAGCTTCGCGTTGTCGGCGATGAACCGGAAGTCGCACGCGATCGCGAGTTCACAGCCACCACCGAGGGCGTAGCCGTTCACCGCCGCGATCGAGATCTTCGGGCTGCGGGCGAGCGTGTCGAGGGAGCGCTGCAGGAGCATCCCGACGTTCTTGACGTCCTGGTAGGTCCAGGTCGGGAACTCCTTGATGTCCGCGCCAGCCGCGAAGACCTTGGGCCCACCCCAGACCACGATGGCACCGACGTCGTCGCTGCGGGTCGCCTCGAGGGCGGCCTGCTCGATCTCCTCCCAGACCTGGCGCGACAGGGCGTTCATCGGAGGACGCGCGAGTCGGATGGTGCCGACACGCGTGTCCTCGTCGATCTCGAGGTTGACGAACTCGCCCAACGGAGGCTCCTGGTCGTGGAGGTGGCGGGGGTGGAGGAAGCGAGGTGTCGCCGGTGGCGGCGACCGGGGCGCCGCTAGCCTCGCGGCGCGTCGTCGGCGGTACCCGGCGAGTCTAGGGGAGCCAGTCTCGTGCACGAACCCGCACGCAGCCCCCTCCCGGATGCCTGGTGGGTCCACGTCGTCGGCGGGGCCGTCGCCGGGGTCGTGGCGGGCCTCTTCGGGGTCGGTGGCGGGATCCTCCTCGTGCCCCTGCTGGTCCTCGCGCTGTCGAAGCCGCAGCACGTCGCCCATGCCACCTCGCTCGTCGGCGTGGTGTTCGCGGCGACCAGCGGGGCCGTTCGGTTCGCACTCGCCGACCACGTGGCCTTCGTCGGCGCCGCGGCACTCGTCGGCGGGGCCGTCGTCGGCGCACGCCTCGGGGCCGGGCTCGCGCACCGCCTCCCCGAGCGGCAGCTCAAGCAGGTCTTCGCCGGCGTGCTCCTCCTGCTCGCACTGCGGTTCGTGCTCCTCGGCGCCGGCGGGGAGGCGTCCGTCGCCGGTGACACCGTCCCGGCGTTCACGGCCGGCGTGGTCGTCCTCCATGTGCTTGGCGGACTCGCCGCAGGCGTCGTCTCGTCCTCGCTCGGTGTGGGGGGCGGCGTCGTCATGGTCCCGCTGATGGTCCTGGCCTTCGGCTACGGCCAGCAGGTGGCCGAGGGCACGTCGCTCGCGGTCATCGTGCCGACGGCGGTCGTCGGGGCCTGGAGCCACAGCCGCCACGGCTACACCGACTGGAGGCTCGGTGCCCGTCTGGGTGCCGGCAGCCTGACCGGCGGGGTCATCGGGGCATCGATGGCCCTCGCCCTGGAGCCAGACGTCCTCGCTCGGCTGTTCGGTGGCCTGATGCTGCTGGTGGCACTGCTGTTCGTGCAGCGGATCCGACGGGAGGTCAGAGGCCGAGCAGCGTCCCCGACGAACCCGTCGAGCTGACGGAGCCCTTCTCGACGTTGCCGTCGAAGCCCGGCACGGCGTTGATGTGGAACTGGGCCGGGGCGCTCGCGCCCGCCCAGCGGGAACCGCCGACGAAGACGGTGGTCAGCTCCGGCGAGTTCGTCAGCTCCACGCCGCGCAGGTACTCGCGGACGTCGCCCGGGTAGGCACCGGCCGGCGCGGCGCTGGGCAGCCCCTGCTCGTTGGTGAACAGCACGGGCGCGTCGAGGTAGGCGCCGACGGGGGCGGCCAGGACGGCCAGGCCCCAGGACTCGGCGTGCCAGCCATTGAGTCCGATGAAGGCGCCGCGGGTGCCGACCGTGGTGCGCTGCCAGAGCTGCTTGGCGACCGCCACCGTGGTCTCGGTGCGGGTCCGGCCGGCGATCCGCGCGACGGTGCCGTGGGCCTCGAGCTGGTCGACCACGGCGTCGGAGACGGCGGCGGTGCCACCGAGGACGCTGAGGCGGTCCGGCGCGATGGCGCGCAGGCGCTCGGCGGTGACGCCCGGGAGGCTGTGGGTACCGGTCAGCACGATCGGCACCCCGCGGTCGGCAGCGAAGGCGCCGGCGGCGACCGCGTCGGCGGGGTTGTCGCCGCGCGCGACGAGCACCTGGCCGGTCGTGGAGGTCGCGACCTCGGCGGCGATGGCGGCAGCCGTCGCGTAGCGGTCGGGCCCGGCGATCCGGCGGACGACGCGGCCGCCGAGGCGGGTCTGCAGCTGGCTCTCGATGCGCTCGGACACGGCGGCGGCACCGCCGAGGATGACCACGTCCGCGAAGGAGCCGAGCGCACGGTCGAGCTCGTCGCCGACCGAGGTCGGCAGGGAGCCGTTGGAGCCGCCGGGGACGAGCATGAGGACGCCCTGGCGGCCAGCCAGTGCGGTGCCGGCGAGGCAGTCGGCGAAGACGTCGTCGCGGCAGATGACCGCGGTGTCGGCCCAGCCGCGACCGCGCTCGTCGCGCAGCCAGGTCGAGACGGCCACACCGGCCTCGACGAGCGAGCGCGACGTCCGGGCCAGGTCGAGCGAGCGGCGGAGGCCGTCGAGCCGACGCTGGCTGTCGTCGCCACCGGCGGTGTCGTCCAGCCGCGGGTCGACCGAGCAGGACTGCTTGTACAGGTGCCTGAGGGCAGCGAACGCGGTCGTCGTGTTCGGCGAGGCCACCGCGACGGGCGCCATCAGCGTCCCCTCGGCGCCGGCGCGGCCGACGCCGAGTGCCTGCACGATCGCCTGCAGGACGAGCGTGCGGGTCGGGCCCGCCGGGACGAGGTCGCGATCGAGGGTGACGACCGCGCCGCGGATGCGCGCGTCCTTCACGCGGACGTCGACGTGGGTCACGTCGGCGGCGCGGCCCCAGCGGACGATCAGCTCACCGGCAGCGGGCTCACGCTGCGCGACCGAGCTCGTGCGGACCTTCAGGGCGGTCGTGCCGATCGCGGCGTTGATTCGCTGTGCCGCGCTGCGGACCTCGGTCGGGAGGTCGGCGCCCGAGACCACCGCGGTGTCGACCACCACGTCGATCGGCAGGTCGCAGACCTCCCAACCGAAGCCGCCGGGGACCGTCGGGCGGTGCGGGCCGCCCAGGTCACCCTGGGGCCAGACCTTGGTCCGGCCCCGCGGGTCGTCGGTCGTCGAGGGGGCGCCCGGGTAGCCGGCGCCGGTGGAGGCGAGGGGCGACAGGAAGAGGCTCGAGGCCGTGTTCCAGTGCGTCGCGAGGTAGGAACCCGCGGCTGGCGCCGGGTTGAAGTAGTCGTCACCGCCGCAGTCGAGGAGGCGGTCGTTCTTGTCGCCGCGACCGGCCGTGCCGCGGTCCTTGTCGACGCAGGGGTAGGTGAGGTCGACCGCGCCATCGACGTAGCACATGAGGTCGTACTCGTCGGAGCAGTGGCGGTTGGTGGTGGCGTGGGGTGCGGAGGTCTGGACCGCACCGAGGGTGTGGACGATCTCGTGGGCGGCGACCGAGTAGAAGCCCTGGTCGCCGTTGGTCCAGCAGGGGCGGTCCACCCGGGCGTAGCCCGCCTGGCGGTTCGCCAGGTTGCCGTCGCCGGCGCGGTCGTCGTCGGGCGCGGATCCCAGCCCGCAGTAGGTGTCGTCGTCGGCGAACAGCAGGTACTTGCGGTCGTTGCGGTCGAGGCCCTTGGCGCGGAGCGCGTCGACCATCTCGGCGAAGTCGCCGATGGCCGCGCTCGAGACCGAGATCGGACGCACGACCGGCCGGCAGCCGGAGCTCGCGCGCTCTGTCGCGAACCGCAGGTGTCGGCGACCGCCCTTCGCCTCCGCCGACGCAGCGATCGTCCACTCGGCCTGGGCCGTCCAGCGACGGATGTCAGCCTCGAGGTCGACGAAGCGGCTGCCAGCACTCTGGCCGTAGACGTAGAAGACCTCGACGCGCACGCCGTCCGTCCCGTCGCCGAAGCACTGGGCGGAGGCCGCCGGGACCGGGGCGCCGGGCTCGTCGCCACCCACGCCGCCGTTGTCGGCGGCCAGGTGGCTGTCGTCGCCGTGCGTGCACAGCTCGAAGCCGTCGCTGAGCACGGTCCGCAGCAGCCCCTCGCAGGCCAGCGCGGCCTCGGCCGGAGCGGGGACCAGAGCCCCCGCGATCAGTGCGGCCAGGAAGACACCCAGCACGCGCACCCGCATCGAAACCATCACGTCGATCCCCGCAGATCGTCTTTGCCGGTCCGTCCGCCGTAGTTCCCGCTATGGCGGCCGGTCGGCCGTTGACACGCTCTCTTCTCACTAGTCCTTGCGAACTAGAAGTAGCCTCGGCTGGACGGGCGGTGACCTTGAGGGCCCGGGCGAAAACGCTTGCAGGATGTGCGGCCAGGGCTACGCGCCGTTACGAGGAGGCGGGTTGACCGCGGCTGCCGCTCACGGTCGGTAGCCCCTGCAACCGCTTGTGCGAACACCGCGTCGCGCAGAGCGCACACCCCGATCCGTCCCGATGGGGCTCACCCGCCGCTACGGGGCCGGCGTCCCACTCAACGGCGCGTGGCGCCCGCCAGCTCGACCGCATCCGGCCACGACGGGGCGGGCAGCCAGGGCCCCGCGAGGGCGTCGGCGACCAGCGGGTGGGCGCCCGCCGGCCGGTAGGTGCGACCCACGAGGCTGCCGCCGGCGACCTGATCGCGGTACTCGCCCAGGGTTCGCTCGCGCGCCCCTTCGCAACGGAGGACGACGTGGCCCTCGTGCGCCTCCGACCGGACCTCGTCGAGGAACGAGATCACCTCCGCGGCGAGCTCGACGCTCAGGGGACGTACTCGGTTCTGCCAGGCCACATCCGGCAGGTGGGCGCCGGCGACGACGTCGCGCATCCCGGGCGTGTCGATCAGCGAGCAGCGCAGCGCGACGGATGGGATCGGCGCAGCCGCCACGAGGTCCTCCACCTCGCCCTTGGCACGCCGGTAGGGCTCTTCGCTGGTCGGCGATGCGCCGGCGACGGAGAGCAGGATCAGGCGCTGCACCTCGGCGCCGATGGCGGCCGTGACGACGGTGGCGCCGTCGACGACGATCCGGTCGGCGCTCGGGCTCAGGATGCCGCCGCCGAGGTGGACGACCGTGTGGACCTGCTCCATCGCCGCCTCGAGGTGGCCCTCGTCGTCGAGGTCCCCGGTCGCGATGATCGCGCCGCGCGCCCGGAGCCGCTCGACCGGGCCATCCCCGGTCACGAAGGCCCGGACCTGCCCGCCGAAGCCGAGCAGGCGCTCGACGACGGCGCCCCCGAGCGGGGTCTGGGCGGCGGTGACGAGGACGGGCATGGCCCGGAAGGGTAGAGACCCGGCGACGGATGCCTCGGCGTCAGGCGCTCGCCAGCACCACGCGGTTGCGCCCCGATTCCTTCGCGGCGTACAGGGCCCGGTCGGCCTCGCCGACGAGCCGCGCCGGGCGGAGGTCCGGCGACTCGGGGTCCGCGACCGCGACGCCGATGCTGACCGTCACGTTGAGGCGTTGGCCGTCCACGAGCATGGTCCGCTGGGCGATGCTCATGTTGATGCGCTGGGCGACCCGGGTCGCCGCCGGGACCTCTGCCTGTGGCAGCAGGATGGCGAACTCCTCGCCACCCCAGCGTGCGACGCGATCGACGCCCCGGACGGCGGCGACGATCTCGTCCGACACGTTCTTGAGGACCGCGTCCCCGGCCGGGTGCCCGAACGTGTCGTTGACGCGCTTGAAGTGGTCCACGTCGAGGATGAGCAGCGCCGCTCGCTGCCCGTACCGCAGGCACCGCTCGAGCTCGGCGGTGAGCTCGGCCTCGAACGCCCGGCGATTCATCACACCCGTGAGCGGGTCGTGGTTGGCCAGGGTCCCGAGCTCCGCGTTCTGCGCCTCGATGCGCTCGGCCATCGCGTTGAACGCGGCGGCCACCGGGGCCAGGTCACCGTGCACCTGCTCGGAGATGCGCACGGAGAGATCGCCTCCCCGCAACCTCTCGGCACCGGCGACCAGCTCCTCGCGTGCGGCGCGGAGATCGCGCACCAGCCAGGCGAACAGGTAGGCGCCCAGCAACGCGATGGCGGGGATCCCGACGAAGAGGATCAGGCGCATGCTGCGCGCCGTGCCACCCGTCGAGTCGGCGAGGCTGACGATCTCCGAGGTCGCGCTGCTCGCCACACCGGACAGGTCCCTGCGGACACCGACGAGCGTCGCGTTGAAGGTCGCGAGCAGCCCGGTGCGCGCCTCCGGCTCGCTCGGTACGACGAACCCGTCCTCCGCGACCGTCCCGTGGACGAAGTCCCACGAGGCCTGGGCCGCGTCGATGCGCTGGAGGTTCACCGGGGCGAGGTCCGCGAGCCGCAGCTGCTCGAAGCCGGCGTCGACCCGCTGGGTGTGCGCGAGGAACGCGGAGCGGTCGTGCTCGGCGCCACTCGCGAAGTAGCGATCGAGCAGCACCGCCGCCTCGGCGATCTCGTTCGACGTGGTCAGGACCGGGCCGACGAGCGACTCGACCTGGTCCCGCACGTCGGCGCTCGTCGCGGCCGTGCGGGTGAGCGCGGCGAAGAGGACGAAGGACAACAGCACGACGGGGACGAAGGTCGCGATCGCGATGACGACCATCCGCCGCCCCGTGGTGAAGGTGGCCAGGCGCAGCTTCGTGCGGTGTGCCAGCCGGCTGGGGCGGACGGCATCGACGATGCTCCGCTTCACCCGCGCGAGGTCGGACCGCAACGTCCTCGGTGCGGTCCGGATCGGGGCTTCCCCGGCTGACACGGGGTGGCCTCCTGGCGGGTTGCGACGGCCCGGCGATCACCCGGCCGGGCTGTTGGCCAGTATGGCGGCCGGGGGGCGCGATCCCGTGGAGGCTCCGCGGGAGCCTCACGGCCGCCTCCTAGCCGTACCGCTCCCGGATCCCCGCCACCGACCGCTCGATCAGCGCCTGCAGCACGTCGGTGTCGATGTCCGACAGGCGCTTGATGTAGAGGCAGGCCTTGCCCGTGGTGTGCTTGCCGAGGTCCGCGAGGAGCTCGGTCTCCTTCTCGGCCCCGTCCATCAGGTACAGCGTCAGGTTCTGCTTGCGGGGCGAGAACCCGACCGCGAACCAGTCGCCCTCGCGGCCGCTGTCGTAGACGTAGTGGTACTCGCCGAAGCCGACGATGCTGTCGCCCCACATCGCCCCGTCGTCGCCGGTCGCTGCCGTCATCATCTCCCGGATGGCGGCGCAGTCCTCGCGCCTCCCCTCGTCGAGTCCGGCGATGAAGTCGTCGACCGAGGCGTCGTTCCTCGCGGTCTTGTTCGCCATGTCCGGCCCTCCAACGCGCGTTGCCCGAGCGTACGCCCGGGCAACGTCGTGGGGTGCGTGCTGGCGTCAGATGCGCGCGGCCTCGCGGTACTCGCCCCAGATCTCCTGGAGCGCGTAGGTCATCTCGCCGACCGTCGCGTCCGCGCGGACGCAGTCCATCATGATGGGGACGAGGTTCTCGTCGGTCTGGGCGGCTGCCTTCAGCCGTTCGAGCTGGCGCTGGACCTCCGCGCCGTCGCGGCTGGCCTTGACGCTCGACAGGCTCGCGACCTGCTTCTTCTCGACCTCGTGGCTGATCCGCAGGATCTCGAGGTCGGGCTCGTCGGTGTCGACGTACTTGTTCACGCCGACCATGTTGAACCGGCCCTTCTCGATCCGGTTCTGGAAGTCGAAGGCGGCGTCCGCGATCTCGGACATGAACCAGCCCTCCTCGATGCCACGGAGCATCCCGCCGAGGATGGTGTCGTCGGGCGACATCTCGAGGATCTGCGCGAAGTAGTCCTCGGCCTGGCGCTCGATCTCGTCGGTGAGGGACTCGACGAACCACGATCCACCGAGCGGGTCGATCACGTTGGTCACGCCGGTCTCCTCCGCGATGACCTGCTGTGTGCGCAGGGCCACCCGGGCTGCGTGGTCGCTCGGCAGCGCCAGGACCTCGTCGAGTGCGTTCGTGTGCAGCGACTGGGTGCCGCCGAGCACGCCGGCGAGTGCCTCGATCGCGGTGCGGACGATGTTGTTGTCCGGCTGCTGGGCCGTCAGCGAGACACCGGCCGTCTGGGTGTGGAAGCGCATGAGCATGGCCTTCTCGGCCGTGGCCCCGTACCGCTCCTTGAGCCAGCGAGCCCAGATGCGACGCCCGGCCCGGAACTTCGCGATCTCCTCGAAGAAGTCGATGTGCGCGTCGAAGAAGAAGCTGAACCGCGGCACGAAGTCGTCCGGGTGCAGGCCGCGCTGCTTGCCGAGCTCGACGTACGCGAAGCCGTCGGCGAGCGTGAAGGCGAGTTCCTGCACGGCCGTCGAGCCGGCCTCGCGGATGTGGTAGCCCGAGATCGAGACGGGGTGGTAGCGCGGCACCTCGCGGGTGCAGAACTCGATCAGGTCGCCGATGAGCCGCAGGTGTGGAGCGGGCGGGAAGAGCCACTCCTTCTGGGCGATGTACTCCTTGAGGATGTCGGTCTGCAGGGTCCCGCCGAGGTCCTTGAGCTGCCAGCCCTGGCGCTCCGCGGCGACGGCGTACATGCAGAACAGCGGCACCGCGGGGGCGTTGATCGTCATCGACGTCGTGATCTCGCCGAGCGGCAGGCCGGCGAAGACCTTCTCCATGTCGTGGACGGTGTCGACGGCCACGCCGCAGTGGCCGACCTCGCCCAGCGACCTCGGGTCGTCGGAGTCGAGGCCCATGAGCGTCGGCATGTCGAAGGCGACCGACAGGCCGTGCTGGCCGGCGTTGACGAGGTCGTGGAACCGCTTGTTGGTCTCGTCCGGGTCGGCGAAGCCCGCGAACTGGCGGATCGTCCACGGCTTGGTCCGGTACATCGAGGAGTACGGCCCCCGGGTGTAGGGGTACTCCCCCGGGTAGCCGATGCGGTCGACGTCGACCTCGGTGTTGTGGGGCCCGTACAGCGGCTCCAGCGGGATGCCGCTCATCGTCGTGAAGTCGGCGTCGCGCTCGGGCGCGGCCTCGTACTTCGCCTTCCAGGCCTCGTACTGCTCTTGCCAACTCATGGGGTGCTCCCTCAACCGACGCCGTTGCCGGGTCTCGAAGTGTGGCGGGTGGGCAGGCCCCGTGCACGCGATGGCGGGAAGCGCAGCCAACCGTCCCCGTCGAATTTACTTGGACGTCAAAGTATCTGCCACCGATGGCGCGCCGCCCGCGCAGGACCTGGCCTCAAGTCTCTAGTCCGAGATGACGATGACATGGGCCAGATGGACGACACACCTTGGGGGGCGGTCATGGACTCGACGGAGCGGCTCGAACGGCTGGCGGCGGACCTCGCGTACGCGCTCGGCGGCGATGACCTCAACTGCGTCTTCCAGCCGATCATGGACCTGCGTACGGGCGACATCCACACCGTCGAGGTCCTCGCCCGCTGGGTTCACCCCGACCTCGGGTCCATCGGCCCGGCGGAGTTCGTGCGCATCGCCGAGGGCTCCGAGCTCATCCACGCCCTGGGCCGGCGCGTGCTCGAGATGGCCGTCGACGCCCTGCGGTCCTTCGGCGATCACGGCCCCGCCGTCTCGATCAACGTCACCGCTCGCGAGCTCGCTCGCGAGGACTACAGCACGAGCGTGCTCGCGACCCTGGCAGCGGCCGACGTCGATGCCCACCGGCTCGTCATCGAGCTCTCGGAGAGCGCGTTCCGCCAGGCCCCGGAGGCGGTCCTGCGCACGCTCCGACGCCTGCGGGCCTTCGGCGTGCGCGTGGCCATGGACGACCTGTGGTCGGGCCTCATGGCCGTGACGCTCGGCGAGCTTCCGATCGACATCGTCAAGCTCGACGGGTCGGTGGTGGACGACCTCCGCGAGGACGGCGACGACGTGCGCGTCAGCACGGCGATCCGCATGGCTCGGGCACTGGCGATCGAGCTGATCGCCGAGGAGGTCGAGACGCCCCACCAGTGCGTCCGCCTGCTCGAGCTCGGTTGCCAGTTCGCCCAGGGCTTCGCGCTCGCTCCGCCCGGACCCGCCAGTGCCATCGCCGCGCGGGTCCGCGAGGACGAGGAGATGCGCGCGCTCCTGATCTGAGCGAGCGAGCCGGCGTGGTCAGCCCTGCAGGATGGCCTGCGCCGCGTTGTGGCCGGCCGCGCCGATGACCGAGCCGGCCGGGTGGCACCCCGCCCCGCACGCCCACAGCCCCTCGATGGGTGTGCGGTAGGGCATCCGCTGGTCGAAGGCGACGGTGTTGTCGACGTGGTGGATGTGGCCCCACCGGATGCCGAAGTGATCCTCGATCGCCTGCGGGTGCAGGACCTGGCGGTCGACCACGAGGTCGCTGAACCCCGGTGCGTAGCGATCCACGAGCCCCAGCAGGTGGTCGGCGTAGGCGTCGGCCTCCGCCTCCCACGTCGACCCGTTGACGCGGTTCGGCACCCATTGCACGAACAGCGCCCCCGAGTGGTGGCCCGACTCGTCGCGGATCGAGTCGTCGACCGCCGAGTGGAGGTAGATCTCGATCGTGGGGTCGTCGGGCAGGTGGCCGTGCGTCGCCTGCGCGAACGCCTTCCGGACGGCCCCCACGAGGTCGCCGGCGACCGGCAGGATGTGCGTCGTCGTCCCGTGCTGGCCGCGCGACTCCGGCAGGCACGTGAACGTCGGCAGGTCCCGCAATGCCAGGTTGAGCTTGAGCGTCAGCCCAGGCTTGCGGGCCCACTCCGCGAGGCGGCCGTCGAGGTCGGTCCCCAGCGAGCCGTGGGCCAGGTCTCGCAGCGTCCACGGGTCCGTCGCGCCGAGGACGACCCCGGCCGCGACGTGCGTGCCGTCGTCGAGGGCGACGCCGGTCGCGCGCTGCCCGTCGAGCAGCACCTCGCGGACGGGGCTGCCGCGATGGATCCGCACCCCCGCCTGCACGCACCTGGCTGCGAGCTCCTGGGTCACCGTCCCCATGCCACCCCGCACGATCATCCAGGTGGCGTCGCTGCCGGGCAGGCGTCCCATGTTGTGCACGAGGAAGTTGTGGCCCGACCCGGGCGTGTCCCAGCCACCGTGGAGGCCGCTGAACCCGTCGGTCACCGCGTACATGACCGGCAGCAGTGGGTCGGTGAACCCGAAGCGGTCGAGGTAGCTGCCCACTGGGCCCCGGACGAGGTCGACGAACGCCTCCCGGTGCTCGGCCGGGATGTGGCGATCGGCGGTGTCCTCGACGCTCAGCGGGTCGGCGAGCCACGCGGGTGCCAGGCCCTCACGCATCGCGGCGAGCTCGCGCTGCATCGCGTGGTGGGCCGCGACGTCGGCATCCGAGAAGCGCTCACGCAGCTGGCGGTCGTTGTCGTCCTCGTCCGCTCCGAGGAGGAGGTAGCCGTCGTCGAGGGAGGGCAGGAAGTAGTGGGGGTCTCGGCGGACGGTCGGGATCGTGATGTCGAGCAGGTCGATCAGCTCGGGCGGCATCAGTCCGAGGAGGTACGCCCCGGTCGACGCGCCCAGCCGCGGCGCGCGTGCGAAGGGGCGTTCGGTGCGCGCCGCGCCCCCGACGACGTCCGCGCGCTCGAGGACCGCCACCTTCCGACCGGCCCGTGCGAGCAGCAGGGCAGCGACCAGGCCGTTGTGGCCGGCACCGATCACGGCGACGTCGACGCGCTCCATACCGCGCAGCCTGCCACAACGACGACGGCCGCCCCGGAGGGCTTGGCCCCTAGAGTCGCGCCCCGGCGCGAGCGATCGGGGCAGCGGTGCGCGAGGAACGGATCCGGCAGGGGGATCGGACGTTCGTCTGGCTCGAGACGGGCCCGGCGGACGGTCGGGTCGTCGTGCTGCTGCACGGCTTCCCTGACGGGCCCGAGTCGTGGACCGAGGTCGCAGCCCACCTCGCCGAGGAGGGCTGGCGCGTGGTCGCCCCCTACCTGCGCGGCTACCACCCCGACACCGTGGTGGCGGGCCGGTCCTACGGCGCGGCGCAGCAGGGCGAGGACGTGCTGGCCCTGCTCGACGCCCTCGAGGTCGACCGCGCTCCGCTGGTCGGCCACGACTGGGGGGCCTCCCACGTCTACGCGGCCGCGAACCTCGCGCCCAAGCGCATCGAGCGCATCGTCCCGATCGGGATCCCGCACCCGCGCGCCGTGAAGCCGTCACCGCAGGCCCTGTGGGCCATCCGCCACTTCGCGACCTTCGCCTCCCCCGCCGGGGAGCTCATCGCACGGCGCAACGACTTCGCGTACATGGAGACCCTGCTGCGCCGCTGGGCGCCCTCGTGGTCGGGGCCGGCCCGGGACGAGGCGCTGGCGGCCGTGAAGGCCCGGATGGCGGACCCGCAGGTGCTGCGCCACGCCCTCGCCTACTACAAGGCCTTCACCCCACGCCCTCCGACCGTCATCCTTCGTCGCACCGAGGTTCCCGGGCTCGTCATCGCCGGCAGCGAGGACTTCGGCGGGCTGACCGACGCCTACCGGGACTCGGCCCAGCACTTCGAGGCGCCGTGCGAGGTCCTGATCGTCCCGGGCGTCGGACACTGGCCGCACCTCGAGGCCCCCGACCAGGTCGTGCCGAGGCTCGCCGGGTTCCTAGGCGAGGGCTGACGAGCTCCCCGCTGCGGGGCCCCGTGCCACCGACGCCGGCGACTCGCCCGCCCCGAGCCTGCGGTACGCGTCGTCGATGATGGCGTGCACGCGGTCGCGCAGGTCGTCGACGTCCTCGAGGGTCAGGCCCTCGACGGGGACGGCCTCGTGCACGACGACCACGGCCTGCGTGTGGCGAGCGACCTTGGAGTCCGGTCGCTGCGCCTCGTAGGTGCCGTAGGTGGTCATCGGCACGAGCGGGGTCGCGTGCTGGATCGCGAACCGGAAGGCGCCCTTCTTGAACGCGTGGAGCTGGCCGTCGCGGCTGCGCGTGCCCTCGGGGTAGATCAGGAGGGAGTGCCCACGGTCGAGGGCCGCGTCGACGCCGTGGTTGATCGTGGAGTGTGACTCGCGCGACGCCCGTCGATCCACTTCGACGATGCCGATCCGGCGCATCCCCTGCGCGAGGATCGGGATCTTGAAGAGCTCCTTCTTCGCCAGGAACCGGGCCGGCTGTGGCGCGGCCAGGAAGTGGGCCGGGATGTCGAAGAGCGAGAGGTGGTTGGCGACGTAGACGTGCGGCCTGGACATGTCGATGCGCTCGTGGCCGACGACGGTGAGCTCCACGGGCCCCAGGCGCAGGAACGTCCGGGCCCATGACCGGATGACGCGCTCGACCCGCGGGTCGTGCCCCAGCACCATCGCGGCTGTGGACGCGTAGGCGGTGCGCAGCACGAACCACGGCCAGATCAGCCAGGCCCGCACCGCCCACCAGAGGTCCCTCATGGCACGAACGTAGCCCTGTTGGCTCAGCCGGTCCGGAAGTCCCCAGCCGCCGCGCGCAGCCCGGTCAGGATCGACGAGATCGCCTGCGCGTCCGCGTCGTCCAGCCCCTCGAGGCCGAACCGGGCTTCCACGAGGAGCCTGGTCGCGTCGTCCATGACCGCCCGCCCCGACTCCGTGAGCTCCGCGAGGCGGGCGCGGCCATCGGTGGGGTGGGCGACACGCCGGACGAGCCCCGCGGACTCCAGCCGGTCGATGGCGTTCGTGACGCTCGCCGCGTGGACCTGCAGCCGCTGCCCGATCTTGCCCATGGGGAGCGCGCCGGCCCGCGAGAAGCTCAGGAGCACCATGACCTCGTAGCGCGCGAAGGTGATGCCCAGCGGCTCGAGCATGGTGTTGATCCGCGAGATGAGGATCTGCTGCGCACGCATGAGCGACGTGACCGCCGCCATGGCGTCGGCCTCGCCCCAGCCGTGCTCCACCCAGTTGCGGTGGGCCTCGTCGATGGGGTCGAACCGCAGTCGCGCGCCCTCAACCATCACCACGGAACCTAGCGAGCACGACCCCCGGTAGCGTCGCCCGCCCATCATTGTGTGGACATCTGTTGCCGTGTGGACCTCTGCTGCCGTCTTGGCGTCGAGAAGACCACACCGCACCGAACCCCACCCGGAGGCCGAGCGATGCCACCTCGCCACTACACGCCGGACGAGTTCCGCGAGCACGGGCACGCGCTCGTCGAGTGGATCGCCACCTACCTCGAGCGCCTGCCCGACCTGCCGATCACGCCCCCGACCCAGCCCGGGGACGTCCGGTCCAGCCTCCCCGCGCACGCCCCGACCGAACCGGAGCCGTTCCAGGCATTGCTCGAGGACCTCGACGACGTCGTGGTGCCCAACCTCGTGCACTGGCAGTCGCCGGGCTGGTTCGCGTACTTCCCGGCCAACCACTCCCCCGTCTCGGTCCTCGCCGAGTTCGCGACGGCGGCGCTCGGCAACCAGGGGATGCTGTGGTCGACCGGCCCGGCCGCCACCGAGATCGAGGCCCACGTCCTCGACTGGCT
>JBFHRB010000016.1:0-22567 GCA_041591915.1 Nitriliruptorales bacterium | reverse complement strand
CGGCATCCGCACGGTGTTCAACGTGCTCGGGCCACTCACCAACCCCGCCGGCGCGCAGCACCAGACCGTCGGCGTGTCCGATCCCGAGCTGGCTCCGAAGATGGCGGAGGCGCTCGCCCTGCTGGGGAAGCGGCACGCCCTCGTGTTCCACGGCAGCGACGGCCTCGACGAGCTCACGACCACGGGCCCGTCGCGTCTCTGGGAGATCCGGGACGGTCGCGTGACCGAGTCGACGTTCGATCCGCAGGACGTCGGCGTTGCCCGGGCCACGCCGGCGGACCTGCAGGGCGGCGGGGTCGACGTGAACACGGCGATCTCTGACGCCGTGCTCGACGGGGAGCCCGGGCCACGCGCCGACATCGTCGCGCTCAACGCCGGCGCCGCCCTGTACGCGGCCGACGTCGTCGACAGCATCGCGGCGGGGGTCGAGCGTGCCCGCGAGGTCCTGGCCTCGGGCGACGCGCTGATGCTGAAGGACGCGTGGGTTGCGCGCTCGCAGGAGCTCGCCGGCTGATGGGCCAGCACGTCATCGATCCGGACGGTCGTCCCTACGCCCCGGAGAACCAGCCGGCCAAGGACACCGTCGGCATCGACGGGTTCTTCGCCGTCGACATGCGCGTCGGCCGCGTCACCGAGGTCGAGGACTTCCCGCAGGCCCGCAAGCCGGCGTGGAGGATCACCGTGGACTTCGGGCCCGTCATCGGGACGCTTCGCTCGAGCGCCCAGATCACGAACTACTCGCGCGAGGAGCTCCTCGGCCGCCTCGTCGTCGGCGCGGTGAACCTGGGCGAGAAGCGGATCGCCGGGTTCACCAGCCAGTTCCTCGTCCTCGGGGCCCTCGACGCCGACGGCACCGTGCGGCTCCTCGCCGTCCCGGATGACGTCGAGCCCGGGGCGATCATCGCCTGACGCAACTCGACCCCTCCCGGCGACGTCCTACCTACCGTTAACCACGCCGAGAGCCCAGGGGCCCGAGCATGAAGCGGACCATCGCCGCCGTCGTCCTCGTCGTCGTTGCCATCGCGGCCGCGACGTTCGTCAACCTCGGTCGCGACGACGGTGGGTCCACGGCCGGCCCCGATGTGGACCCGGTCACGGGCGAGGACCTCGTGGCCACGGCGCACGTCAGCCGCCTGCAGCAGTTCGACGAGTGCCCGGACCTGCTCTCCCGCCTCCAGCGTGACGCCGCGGCGCGCGTCGGCCCGTGGGGCCTGGCAGGCCAGGGGTTCGGCATCGGCGGCGGCGGGGTTGCCGTGATGGACGGGGCCGAGGACTTCGCGTCCTCCGACGCCGCCGCGGGCGCGCCCGCGGCCCGCGAAGCCATCCCGGTGGAGGGCGAGGACTTCTCCGGCACGAACGTCCAGGAAGCCGGGGTCGATGAGCCCGACAGCGTCAAGACCGATGGCGTGCGGCTCTGGATCGTGAGCGGCGAGACCACCGGACGGTTCCGCCTCCACGAGCTCCGCGTCGGTGACGACACGGCGGACCCGATCGCGGAGTACGAGCTCCCGGCCTCGGCGTGGTCGCACCAGCTCCTGATGGACGGCGACCGCCTCCTCGTGATCAGCCAGGGCGGCACGCCCTTCGGGCCGCGACCGCTCACCGAGGACTTCGCGGCCGCGCGGGGCATGGGCGCGGACATGATCGCCCCCTTCCACAACGTCACCACCCTGACGCTCTACGACATCTCGACCGAGGGCGGCGCCCGAGCCGTCTCGACGCGTGTCATCGAGGGCTCGCACATCAGCTCGCGCCTCGTCGACGGGGTGGCGCGGATCGTCGTCCGCAACGACGCGCCGCAGTTCCCGTTCGAGGGCCCGATCCTGTTCGACGAGCCGATGCCGATGCCGATGCCGGTCGAGCCGGGCGGCGCCCCGGCCGTGGAGCCCGGCTTCGGCTTCGCTCCGGAGCCGGCACGCTCGGAGCAGGAGGCCATCGCCCGCAACCGCGAGCTGATCTTCCGGACGACGCTCGAGGACTGGCTGCCCCGGACCCGGCTGGAGACGCCCGAGCGCGGGTTCGTCGTACTGGACGAGCAGCCGCTCATCGACTGCCGCAACGTGTTCGTGCCCGAGACGTTCGCCGGGTTCGGGTTCGTGAGCGTGCTCAGCGTCGACCTCGGTGCCGACCTCGAGGCGACCGGTGCGACGGCGGTCCAGACCGACGGGCAGCTCGTGTACGCCTCGCCCGACAACCTCTACGTCGCCACTCCCCGCTGGTGGGCGCCGGAGTTCTTCCCCAACGGCCAGCCGCCCGCCGACTTCGGCCTGACGACGGCGATCCACCAGTTCGACATCACCGACCCGGCGTCGGCCACGTACGCGGCGTCCGGCCTGGTCGCCGGGACGCTCCTGAACCAGTTCTCGATGAGCGAGTACGACGGGCACCTGCGCGTCGCGACGACGTTCGGCGAGGAGTGGTGGGGCGGCCGCGACAGCGAATCCGGTGTCACGGTGTTCCGGCGTGATGGCACCGACCTCGCGAAGGTCGGCGAGGTCGGTGGCCTCGGGCGCGGCGAGCGCATCTTCGCGGTCAGGTTCATGGGCGAGCTCGGCTACGTCGTGACCTTCCGCCAGACCGACCCGCTCTACACGCTCGACCTGCGCGATCCGGCCTCGCCGATCGTGACGGGCGAGCTCAAGATCCTGGGCTACTCCGCCTACCTGCACCCGGTCGGCGAGGGACGGCTGCTCGGCGTCGGGCAGGACGCCACGCTCGAGGGCCGCACGCTGGGGACCCAGGTCTCACTGTTCGACGTCTCGGACCCTGCCGACCCGCGGCGGCTGCAGTCCGCACGGTTCAACGACAGCTACTCCGAGGTCGAGGTCGACCACAAGGCGTTCCTGTTCTGGCCGCGGACCGGCCGGACCGTCGTGCCGGTGCAGTCGTGGGGCGAGCGGCCCTTCAACGGGGCGCTCACGTTCAACGTCGACGAGGTCGCCGGCATCACGGAGGGGCGCTTCCTCGACCACGGCAACCGGGCCGGCAACATCGACCCCTGGACCAGCCGGATCCGACGGTCCGTCGTCATCGGGGACGACCTGCTGACGATCTCCGACGTCGGTGTGCTCGTGAGCGACCTCGACACGCTGGAGGAGCGCGCGTGGACCTGGCTGCGCTGAGGCTCAGCTGGCCCGGCGGACGACCTTGTCGCCCCGCAGCCGCTGGAGGTCGCGCCTGACGGCGCGGGCCACCCGTCGGGCCTCCTGCGTCGCACCTCGCAGGGCGGCCCCGCCGATGACGGGCTCGGCGTAGCTGCCGTCCACGTGCAGGACGCGGACCGCGGCATCGTCGAGCCACCCGGCGACGAGGCGTACCTCCTCCACCTCGAGTCGGCTCGGCAGGCCCTGCGGCGGCTCGCCCGGCGGCCGCGATGACTCGAGCAGCAGCAGCAGGGACTCGACCGCCGGCACGCCGTCCGGGAAGCGCTCGGTGGCCACGAGCCGGCCGTGGCTGACGAGCGCCACCTCCGTGGCATCGCCGACGTCACGCGCCGCCAGCAGGCGGGGCACGGCGACGAGGTGGCGGACCCTGCGGGTGTCGGCGAGCAGGTTGGCCACACGGTGGAGTCGGCCGCGGACCCGCGAGGCGTCCTCGAACCGCCCCTGGCCCGCCAGCGCCAGCATCCGTGAGCGGAGCGGGCCGAGCAGGTGGCTGGCGTCGTCGCTGACCGCGGCACGGAAGGCGTCGACCACACCGGCGTACTGCTCGGGGGACTGCGTGCCGTCGCACGGCGCGCCGCAGCGGCCGAGCTCCTTGAGCACGCACGCCGGGTGGTCCTGTGCCACGCGCAGGCGCCCGGTGCACTGCCGTATCGGCAGCGCGTCGTAGACCGCCTCGAGGAACGCGGTCGCCGTCCGCCTCGACCCGATCGGTCCGAGGTAGAGCGCCCCGTCGTCGCGCAGCTTGCTCACGATCGACAGGCGCGGGAAGCGCTCGGCCGTCAGCTTCACGTAAACGGCGCGCTCGGGGAACCGGGACCTGCGGTTGAAGCGTGGCCGGTGAGCCTGGATGGAGCGGACCTCGCGTACGGAGGCCTCGAGCTCGGTCGGCGTGCGCGTCCACTCGACCCGGTCGGTCAGCCGGACCATGTCGGCGATCCGGCGGCGCCCGTCCTGGCCGAAGTAGGTGCGGAGCCGGCTGCGGAGGTCCGTCGCCTTGCCGACGTAGAGGACCTCACCGCGATCGTCGACGAACCGGTAGACGCCCGGGGAGCGGGGCGCCTCGCGTACGAGGTCGACCTTGCGGAACAACGGATCGGACTTCGACCTCGCGTAGTCGCGCAGGTCCTCCAGCGTGTTCACCCCGAGCGTGCCGAGCCGCTCCATGATCCCGTGGAGCACGTCGACGGTGGCACGGGCGTCGTGCAGCGCCCGGTGGTCGGGCACGGTTCGGCTGCGCACGTGGCGGGCCAGGGTCGCGAGTCGCGTGTCGCGCACCTCGTCGCGGAACGCGCGGCGGGCGAGGCGGGCCGTGTCGACCACGATGTTGTCGAACGGCGGGTACCCGTGTCGTTGCAGCTCGGCCTGGAGGAAGCCGACGTCGAAGTTGGCGTTGTGCGCGACGAGGACCGCATCGCGTGCGAACTCGAGCCAGGCCGGCAGCAGCGCCTCGATCGGCGGCGCCCCGGCGACCATGGCGGGCGTGATGCCCGTGAGCGCGGTGACCTGCGGGGGTATCGCCATCCCGGGATGGACCAGCGAGTGGAACTCGCCGAGGCGGTCGCCCGCCCGGACCTTGACGGCCCCGATCTCGGTGATCCGGTCGACGGCGGGGGAGAGGCCCGTGGTCTCGAGGTCGACCACGACGAACGTCGTGTCGAACAGGGTGGCGCCGAGGTCGTCGAAGCTGGGCTGCGTCGCCGGGCCCCGAATCGCTGGTCCGATCGCCATCTCCGCCTCCCGTCGCCCGAGGACTGTATCGAACGTACGTTCGACGAACCACATGCCTGTCGTTCGTCACCCCCAACTGTGGCGGTGGCCTGTGACACGGCCCGGCACGGCGACGCCCCGGGCCGTGTGGCCCGGGGCGTCGTGCGGGGGTGAAGCGTGCCGCGCTAGGCGGCGTCGGTCTGGCGTTCGCGCTCGCGCCGCCGGCGGCGCGCCTCGCGGATCATGCTGCGGCGGTCGGACTCCGTCAGCCCACCCCAGACGCCGTACATCTCGCCGTTCTGGACCGCGTAGCGCAGGCACTTCTCGCGCACGGGGCAGGCGGCGCAGAGCTCCAGGGCCTGCCGCTGCTCGGTGTCGTCGCTGGAGAAGAAGATGCGGACATCGGCGGCCTTGCAGGCCGCGTCATCCGACCAGGCATCGTCGGCGGACAGCTTGCGGCCGAGCTCGAGGTGCGCGACGGCGGACAACGGTGGCTCCTCCCTGGTGCGCCCGGTGGGTGCCGGTGCGTGGTCGCACTGTTCCAGCCGAGGGAGCGGACCGAAACCGGACGTCCGGACGGGTCGAGGTGTCCGGACGGCCATCGGGGTGGCCATCCGTCGGGGGTGTCGACCGGGAGGGGCGTCGGAGATGTCCGGTTCGTGGGTGAGGGCTGGGCTAGCGTCGGCGCGGTCGGACCAGCGGGGGTTGCCATTGCACCGATCACGCGTCGTCACCGTCGTCCTCGGCCTGCTCGTGGCGTCGCTCGCGGCCCTGCCCGCGTCGGGCGCGCCGGGTGACGCCCCGACGTTCACGACCGCCGAGGTCGCTGCCGGGGCCGACTACGCCAGTGACCGGTTCGCCGACCCCTGGGACTACGCCAACGCCGAGGACCAGCTGCTCGACCCGGGCCCGATCGCGCCTCCCGAGCAGGTCGTGACGATGTCCGACGGCGTGCTCGCCTGGTCGGGGCCCGTGGCGATCAGCCTCCTGTTCGAGGGGTTCGGTGGGATCCGCACGCTCCGTCACGGCTACGACCACCCGGTGGACGCCAACGCCTACACGCACGCGGCCATCAACGTGTGGAGCGACGCCGTGCCCGCGGCGCTCAGCTTCAACTGGCGGAACTGCCAGACCCGCAAGCCCAACGTCTGCGACGGTGCCAAGAGCTTCAACGTCAGCAACACGCCGACGGGTGGGACGGCTGCCGCCGACTTCGAGACGCTCGTCGTGGACCTCACGGCCGAGGACTCGGGGTCCTGGAGCGGCAGCGTCCCCATCCTCGACCTGACGTCCGGCGACGCGAGCTTCCGGGTCGACTGGCTCCGCCTCTTCACGCCGGACGCGTCGCGCGACGTCGACATCAGCTGGGAGAGCCCGAGTCCCGGGTCGGCCGCGACGATCATCTGGGACCTGGACGCGAACCCGGCCAACAACACCAGCACGAGCGGGGGCTGGGGCGTGCTCGGCACGAGCAGCGCCGCCAGTGGGACGGTCACCTTCCCCGGGGCCGCGTTCCCGCCGGGGGAGTACCGCTTCTACGTCGAGGCCGGCGGTGATCGCAGCGCGATCAGCGACGTGCTCACGGTCGACAGCCCGCCGATGACCTGGATCGACGATCCCGACGTGGTCGGCGGGGAGGACTACGCGCGACGCCACACCGGCGATCCGTGGGACTTCTCCCAGCCCACCGACGTGCGGTTCCTGACCAACGTCAAGGACGTGGTCTGGGACGGCAGCCAGCTGGCGGCGACGAACGTGCCGACCAACACCGGTGGCGGGACCATCGGCAATCCCTTCTTCCACCTGCGCATGGGCCCACCGATCGACACGGAGCGCTACCACCGACTGACGGTCAGGACGGACTACGACGGGGACTTCAGCCTCAGCTTCAGCGAGGGTGGCGGCATGCACGGGCGCTTCCTGTGGTGGCACGGCGCGGCGTTCGCCCAGCGGCACGTGTCCCAGGAGATCGTCCTCTACAGCGACCGCGACACCTACACCATCGACCTGCTCGCGCTCGGCACCGACATCGAGGAGAACGACGCGTCCTACGACGCCAAGGACCACGGCTGGCACCTGGCGGGATCGCCGGTCACCGACCTGCGATGGGACCCCAACGAGGACCCCTCCGCGAGTCGTCGTTGGCGCGTCGACGACATCTCGCTGCGCGCCGATGACGAGGCCATCGGGATGTTCGACATCACGTGGCACGACGACGCGCACGAGCCCGGGACGACCGTGTCGCTGTACCGCGACACCGACGCCGCCGGGTTCGACGGCACGCTGATCGCGGCGGACATCCCGCAGGTGGCGGGCACCAACACCTACCGGTGGATCACCCGCGACGTGCCGGCGGGTGAGTGGTGGATCTACGCGGTCGCGACCGACGGGACGTCGACGACGAAGCGCTACGCGACGGGCCCCCTCGACACCGACGGCCGGCCGCGAGCCGCGGGGCCGAACCGGCTCCTCACCGCCATCGCGCTGTCGAACGCCGCGTTCCCGACGGGCGCGGACGCCGCGGTCGTGGCGCGCGACCGGGACTTCCCCGACGCCCTCGCCGCCGCCCCGCTCGCGACCGCGGCAGGCGGGCCGCTGCTGCTCAACCCGCAGGACCACCTCGACGAGGACGTCGCCGACGAGCTCGAGCGGCTGGGTGTGAGCACCGTCTACCTCATGGGCGGTGCTGCGGCCCAGGGCGCGGACGTGAGGTCGGCGATCGAGGCGCTCGGCATCACCGTCATCCGGCTCGGCGGCACGAGCCGCTACGGCACCGCGGCGCTGGCCGCCGGCAAGGCGGTCGAGCTCTGGCAGGCCGACGGCGACCCCGACGCCGGGGACCACGTGCTCCTCGCGCTCGGGTCGAACTTCCCCGATGCGCTCGCCGCCGGGCCGCTCGCCTCGATCGCCCACCGGCCGATCCTGCTGAGCTTCCGCGACACGGTGCCCGACGAGACCTTCGACGCGCTGCAGGCGTTCGGCACGACGACCGTGACCCTCGTGGGCGGGACGGCTGCACTGGCGGACTCCGTCGCCGACCAGCTCCGCCTCGCGGGCTACACGGTCCCTCCGCGCCTCAGCGGGCAGACGAGGTACGAGACGATGGAGGAGGTCGTCCGGGCGGCGATCGACGCCGGCGCCGACCCCTCGGCGTTCGTGCTCGCCTCGGGCGCGAACTTCCCGGACGCGCTCGCCGCCGGGCCTGCGACCGTGGCGGCCGGCGACGGGATCCTGGTGCTCACCGACCCCGGCGCGTTGTCGGCTGCGGCCCAGCGCCTGCTCACGGAGGGATCGCCGAGGTCGCGGCTCTGGGCCGCCGGTGGGTCCGTCGCCCTCAGCGACGCGGTCGTCGACGCGGCGCTGAGTGCGAGCAGCTAGGCGCGCTGGCACCCCGGGCAGTAGGTCGTCCCGCGCTGGGCGAGCACCACCTTGCGCATCGGCGTGCCGCAGCGCGCGCAGGGCCGGCCCTCCTGCCCGTACGCCTGCAGGTAGTCGGCGTACTGGCCCGACTGCCCGTTGACCATCTGGTAGTCGCGGAACGTGGTGCCCTCCCGCTCGATCGCGGCCGCGATCACGTCGCGGATCGCGCGGTGCAGGGCCTCGGCGCGCTGACGCCCGACCCGACGAGACGCCGGGTGGATGCGCGCGCGCCACAGCGCCTCGTCCGCGTAGATGTTGCCGACCCCGGCGACGGCCTTCTGGTTGAGCAGCACGGCCTTGACCGGGGCCGTCGTCCGACGCAGCGCCTCGGCGAACCCGGCCACGGTGAACTCCTCGGACAGCGGCTCCGGACCGAGTGCCTGCAGGGTCGGGATCGACGAGTGGTCGCCCGCCGGCACGACCGCGAGCCGACCGAACCGGCGCGGGTCGCGGTAGACGAGCTGTCGTCCGTCATCGAGGTCGAGGATCGCGCGCGCGTAGGCGTCGCGCTCGTCGAACCGGAACGACCCCGTCATGCCGAGGTGCATGACCAGCTCGCGGTCCGCTCCGTCGGGACCCTCGAGCGGGCACAGCAGGAACTTCCCGCGGCGTCTCACCTCCACGATCCGGTGGCCCGGCAGGAGGTCGAGGTCGAGGAAGCGTTGCTGGACGTCGGCCCAGACGTCGGTGACGGTCCGCCCGGCCAACTCGGGTGCGAGTTGCCGGCGGACCGATTCGACCTCGGGGAGCTCTGGCATCCAACGAGGATATGGCCCGCTCGCCTCATTGCAGGTTGTCGCAGAACGTGTCACGCTGACCACTCTCCGATAGAAGTTCGCGATCGTGCCCTCCGGAGGTCGACCCGTGCCTCGCCATGCCCGCGTGGCTGCCACCGTCCTGGCAGCCGCGCTCGCGTTCGCCGCCGTTCCCGCGGCGGCCACGCCGAGTGCGCCCCGCGGCATGTGGGTCTGGGCCGGCCCGGACCACGACGCGATCGGGTTCGCGCAGACGAAGGGCGTGGACACGCTCTACGTCAACGCTGTTCCCGGCTTCAGTGCCTCGGCCGCACATGCCGACTTCATCAGCGCCGCGCACGCAGCAGGCATCGCGGTGCATGCCCTCGGCGGTGACCCGACGTGGGCGACCAGCAACAGCGACGACTTCCACGCCTGGGTCGACGAGGTCGTGGCGTACGGCGGCTTCGACGGCATCCACGCCGACGTGGAGCCCTACCTCCTCCCGGAGTGGTCCAGCCGCAACTCCCGCGTCGTCCGGCAGTACCTGCGCTCGCTCAAGGACGCCCGGGCGCGCGCCGGGGCGCTGGACCTCCACGTCGCCGTGCCGTTCTGGTTCGACGATCCGGCGTACGCGACCCGCAAGGGCGCGACGCTGGTCGAGCGGGTCCTCGACACCGTCGACGGCATCGTCGTGATGGCCTACCGCGATCACGCCGAGGGTCCGGACGGCATCGTCGAGCTCGCGGCGACCGAGGTCGCGCTCGCCACCGCCGAGGGCAAGCCCGCGGTCGTGGCCGTCGAGACGGCGCCGGCCGGGCTCGACAAGATCAGCTTCGCGGAGGAGGGGGAGTCCGTCATGGAGCACGAGCTCGCCCTGGTGCGGGCCGCCTTCGCCGGCCAACGCGGGTTCGCCGGCGAGGCCGTGCACTACTACGGCAGCTGGCTGTCGCTGGGCGGTTGACGACTCCACTGCGCGGACCGCGCGGGGCCTCTGGACATCCGGCGCGCCGTCAGTACCTTCGGGGGCTTCTGCCCGCGTTCCACGGGACGCGGGTGGACCCAGGAGACAAGACGAACACGCAACATCTGGAGCCACCCCCTCATGATCAAGACCACATCGGTGAAGGACGCAGACACCGTCAAGGTGACCTTCGTCCTGCCCGCAGACACCCCGCCGGCGTCCGTCGTCGGCGAGTTCAACGACTGGGACCCCCTCGCGACCCCGCTCAAGAAGCGGTCGAACGGGACCCGGTCCGCCGCTGTCGAGCTGCCGACCGGTACGTCGTACCGGTTCCGGTACCTGCTCGACGGGGGCGACTGGCTCGATGAGCCGGAGACCGAGATCGTGCACAACGACGACGGGACGGTCAGCAGCATCATCGAACTGTGACCCGCGACGTGGGTGACTGAGGGGCCGGACCATCGTCCGGCCCCTCGTCGTTATCCTCGGGGTCGACCGAGGAGGGCCCGTGGCCGACGACGTGCGCCGGCTCGAGCGTGACCGCAACGATGCAGGCCGCGCCGAGAACCAGCGTCCGCGCGACCGGTTCGGGCGGCCGCTCCCGTACGACACGGACGAGACCGAGCTCGCCGAGGAGTGGGAGTACGACACGGTCGAGGCCGCACTCGGCATCGGCGTCAACCTGTGGGACGAGGAGCGCTTCTACGAGGCGCACGAGTGCCTCGAGGACGTGTGGCACAACGCCCCGGAGGCGGACCGGCTCTTCTGGCAGGGCGTGATCCAGGTCGCGGTCGGGTGCTGCCACCACCAGCGCGGGAACCGCAACGGGTCGACGAAGCTGTTCCAGCAGGCCGCCGAGAAGCTCGCCGGGTACCCGGACGTCCACCACGGTGTCGATGTGGAGCAGCTGCGCGTCTTCTGCGAAGGTGCCGCGGCGGCGATGGACGACGCGGGCTTCACGGTCGAGGTCGGCTACCCGGAGTTCCCGGTGATGGACGACGGGCCGTGGTTCACCGAGGACGGTGGGCCCACCCCTCTGCCCGAGGGGCGGCCGTGGGAGATCGCCGCGCGCCAACGACGCGCGCGCCGTGACGAGGACGAGACGTAGATGAGCGACCTGCTGCTCGGGTTCGACCAGGACCACCGGTTCCGGTGCGAGGCGTGCGGGAACGTCACCCGCTTCGACGTGGTCGAGCGTGCCCGCACCCGACGGTTCCACCACTTCGACCTCGGCGGCGACGGTGCCGTGGAGGAGGAGGAGTACCTCGAACGCGAGGTCGAGTCGGTCGCCTGTCGCTGGTGCGGACGCGACGATGCCGTCGTGGTCGAGCCGGCACCCGGAACCTGATCCTGTTGCCCCTTCACGGGGCAGTAACGCACCGTGTACGGTGGTTGACATGCAGCGTTCAACGGGTCTCCTGCTCGCCGCCGCCCTGGGCCTCGCCGCCGGCGGCGCCGTCGCCGTCGTCCTGCGACGCCAGCGCTCGGGCGCACAGGACTCGGTCTTCGACGCCCAGCCACGGCACGCGGCCCCCGTCGCGCCCAGCGGGGTCGTCGACTCGACCACCGAATCGGCCCGCACGGGCACGCCGGCCGATCGTGGCAGGACCACGCGCATCGGGCTCGACGTCGATCGCCTGAAGACGAAGGACGAGTTCGAGCCCGTCGTGCAGTACCTGACCTTCATCCAGTCGCAGCGCGGTGACGGTTCGCACCTGCTCTTCATCCGGTACGAGGACATCGACGCGATGGCGGCACTCGAGGGCGAGGCCACCACGAACTTCCTCGAGCGGCTCGACCAGCTCGGCGTCGTCATCTCCAACAACTGACGCCGTGGGCGAACCCGCCCGTGCGCCCGCTCCGTCGGCCGAGGCACTCCGAGCACTGGGCAACGACGCCTGGGCCCGTCTCGTGAAGGCGCTCCGGGGCGCGCTGGACGCGCTCGATGCCTCGGCGGTGACCCCGGAGCTGAAGCGACTTCGGGCGGCTCCCACCAGCGCCCTGGCGAGCGGCCGCAACCGCGACCGGGTGATCGACGCACTGCGGGCCGGCCTGTGGGCGGCGACCGCGAACCGGCTCGACCCGGCGCGGAGCGAGGAGATCGCCGCACTCCTGCGGGGTGAGGAGATGCCCGCGCCGTCGGTGGCCCCGCCGGCCGGCGACCGCACGTCATCGGAGGAGCTCCGTCGCGCCAAGGAGCGCGCACGTGAGTTCCAGCGCACGCGTGACGAGGCCGAGCGTCGGGCTGCCGGTGCAGAGGCTCGGGCGGTGTCGGCCGAGCAGGCCCGCGATGCGGCCGAGGCCGGGATCCGCCACCTGCGGGAGCGAGTCGAGGAGCTGGAGGGAGAGCTCTCGGCGGCAGACGAGCGGCGCCAGCGGGAGGTCGACCGGGCAGCGCGACAGCAGGCGGGCGAGGTCGCCCGGCTGGAGGAGGAGGTGCGGCGCCTCCGACGGGCTGACGAGGAACGCCGTGCCCGTCGACGTCGGCGCGAGGCCGCCGCAGCGGCGCCCGTGTCCGCGCCGGTGGCGCCCCCGCAAGATGAGCCGCGCGTCGTGGCGGGCCGGCCGACCCGGCTGCCAGCGGACCTCCAGCCGGTGACCGCGGAGTACGCCGAGGCGCTGCTGACGCCGGGTCGGTGGCTCTTCGTCGACGGCTACAACGTCGCCAAGACCCACCGCTCGCAGCTGAGCCCGGCCGAGCAACGAGCCTGGCTGCTCCGCGTGATCCAGCAGGTGGAGCGCCGGCACGGGGTCGACCCCGTCATCTTCTGGGACGGGACGGACCGCGTCGCGGGCTCCGGCTCGCGGTTCGAACGCTTCAGCCGCGGCGACGTCACGGCGGATGACGAGATCGAGTTCGCGGTCGCCGCTGCTCCTGAGGACGTGCCGATCACCGTCGTCACCGATGACCGGGAGCTCAGGGGCCGCGTCCGTGCCTACGGGGTCGACGTGGTGGGGACGGCACCGTTCCTGTGGGCGGTGGACTGAGGCACCGTCGCGGAGACGGCGCGGCGTACCACTACGATGGCCGGCCGACCCGACCTTGCGGCGCCCTGCGTGATCGACGTCCACCTCATCGGCTACACGGCCGACCTCGACCATCTCGTCCTCGACCTCGATGCCGAGGGTGGTGGTCGCTATCGCCTCGTCCTCGACGCGGACCTCCTCGCGACGCTCATCGAGATCGACGAGAGCCGAGTCGACGCCGGGCGTGAGCCCATCTTCGGGCTCGCCGGTGCCGTCGTCGACGCCGACGCCGAGGACTACGAGGACGAGTACGCCGAAGTCGACGAGGGCGACGGGTACGAGGACGACGGGTACGAGGACGAGGAGTACGAGGACGAGGAGTACGGCGAAGTCGACGAGGACGCCGGGTACGAGGACGAGGAGTACGAGGAGGAGTACGCCGAAGTCGACGAGGGCGAGGACGACGAGGGCGGCTGGGACGAGGAACTCGACCTGATCGCCGACGAGGTCGACGAGCTCGACGCCGAGGACGTCCCGGGATTCCTCGAGGACGTGGACGGGGAGGAGCCGGGGCACATCGGTGACGGTGGGGCCGGCTCGGTCAGCGTGATCGTGCTGGACCCTGAGGACGTCCCCGACTCCTTGCGCAACGGGCGCGGGCCGTCCGAGCCGAAGGAGGGTCCCGGGCCCGACGAACGCGTCGCGGCGCGTGCGGCCAGCCGCGAGCGGATCGCCCGCCGCGACGAGGCTCGGCCGGAGCCGGACCCCGAGCCGGTGCCCGAGCCCCCGAGGCGCAGCGGCGCAGGATCGGCCCTGACGCCGGCGCAGATCCAGGCCCAGCTCCGGGCCGGCCGATCGGCGCGGACGGTCGCGAAGGAGGCTGGTACCGACATCGCGTGGATCGAACGGTGGCTGGCGCCGATCCTCGAGGAGCGTGCCGGGATCCTGGAGCGCGCGCATGCCCTGCGGCTCGAGCGGCCTCGACTGGGCCGGTCGCGGGACCCGATCGGCGAGGCCGTCCGCAAGAGCCTCCGGAATCGCGGGGTCCAGCCGGACGACATGGCCTGGGAGGTCGCCCGGCGCAACGACGGTCGCTGGAAGGTGGCGGTCCGCTACGTCCACCGCGGCAAGAACCGCGTGGCGTCGTTCACCTACGACTCCAGGCGGGACTCCATCACGCCCGCGAGTGACCTGGCCCGTGAGCTCGGCTGGACGCGCCCACCCTCGGGCGGGAAGCGCTCCTCGGGCTCCCGGGCGAAGAAGTCGACGGCCAAGAAGTCGACGGCCAAGAAGTCGGCCGCGAAGAAGTCGACCGCCAAGAAGTCGACGGCCAAGAAGTCCACGAGTCCCCGTGCCCGCTGAGTCGGCTCGCCTGACCCTGGGCCTGCTGGTGGTCCTGCTGGTCGCGCTCCCCGCATGCGACGTCGGGACCTCGGGACCTTCGGTCGACACGCAGGTGGACGCCCTCGGTGTGCAGATCTCGCGCTTCCGTGGCCAGAAGGCGGACATCGCGGAGTCCCAGCAGCAGGCGGACACGCGGCTGAAGGCGGTCCTCGACGCCGTCCGTGTGCTCGACGAGTTCGTCGTCGGCATGCGTGACACCGAGACCATCGATGACGTCAAGGACGGCTGGGACGAGGTCGACGCGGTCTTCGGCCTCGCGGAGACGGAAGACCTCCGCCAACCGCTCTTCAGCCTGGCACGCAAGGTGGACAGCGCCCGCACGACCCTCACGCGCGCCCAGGAGGCGGTCGAGGAGGACTGGGAGCGCGGGTACCTGGACGCCGAGGACGAGGTGCTGGTGGCCGTCCGTGCGTACGCCGCGTCCGCCGACGCGTTGGCCCAGGTGCTCCTCAACCACTGGTCGACCTACGCGGCGGTGCACGCGGCCAACGTCCAGTTCTTCGAGACGCGCTGGGTGTACCGCTCCGATGACGAGGCGACGGCTGCCTACGAGGTCCGTGTGGGCCGCCTCCTCGACGACCTGGCGACGGCGCAGGCGGAGATCGCCACGTTCCGCGGCGAACGGCAGGCGGCCGCGGTCGCCGTCAACGCCGCCTCCGACCGTGCGGCCCTGGCCTGGGCGAACCGTCCCTCCGACGCCCCCACCGGCACGGGTGGCGCCGACGCGTCGCCGTGAGCGCCGAGCCGCGGATCCTGTGGGTGACCAACGACCTGCCGCCGCGCGCGGGCGGCATCCAGCAGTTCGTCCACAACCTCCTCGTGCGCGTTGCGCCGAGCACGTCACTCGTCCTCGGTCCGGGCCAGGACGGCGCGGCCGAGCACGACCCCGCCCAGCCGTACGCCGTGCTGCGGCGGCGCTCGGGCGTCTGGCCGACACCCGCCGTGCGCCGAGAGGCCATCGAGCTCGTCCGTCGCCACGACGCGGACGTCGTCGTACTCGGCGCGACGTGGCCGCTGGGCGAGCTGGGTGGCCCCATCGGCGAGGCCACGGGCGTGCCGGTCGTCGGCATCACGCACGGCCTCGAAGCGGGCCTCGCACGGGCGGGCGGCGGCCACCTGATCCGTCGGGCGACCCGTGGTCTGGCGGCCGCCACCGCGATCACGGCGTTCACCGAGGACGCCCTGCGCCCGCACGTCGCGTGCCGCCTCGACCGGCTCCCGCCGGGCGTGGATCCCGAGGTCTTCCACCCATCGGTCGACGGTGGGCCTCTCCGCGAGCGCTGGGGGATACCGCCCGACGCGCTCCTCGTCGGTTGCGTGTCGCGGCTCGTCCCGCGGAAGGGCCAGGACCGTCTCCTCGACGCGTGGGAGAGGCTGGCGCCTCGGCATCCCGATTCCCACCTCGTCATCGTCGGGGGCGGCCCCGCCGAGGCCTCGCTGCGGGCGCGGGCCACGGGCCTGCCACGTGCCCAGGTCGTCGGCGCCGTCTCCTGGGCGGAGCTGCCCGCGGCCTACGCCGCCCTCGACGTGTTCGCCATGCCGTGCCGCACGCGCCTCGCCGGACTGGACGTCGAGGGGCTCGGGATCGTCTACCTCGAGGCTGGTGCCTGCGGGGTCCCGGTCGTCGCGGGGCGCAGCGGGGGCGCACCCGAGGCCGTACGCGACGGTGAGACGGGCTTCGTCGTCGACGGACGTGACGTCGGCGAGATCGCGGAACGACTGCACGACCTGCTGGGCGACGGGGACCTGCGTGACCGCCTCGGAGCCGCAGGGCGCGAGTGGTCGGCGGGGGCGTGGTCGTGGGACGACCTGGCGGCGCGCTTCCGCGACCTGCTGATGGACGTCGGTGGCTGAGGGCCCGCTACCTTCCCGGCCGCCCGCCTGCCTCCTGGAGGAACACGTGGCCACCACGTTCTCGGTCATCCCCGGCGCCGACGCCTGGTCCGCGCCAGGTTCGGGCGACAACGCCCGGATCGGCATCGCCGTCATCCACGGCTTCACCGGCAACCCGCACTCCACGCGCCCGGTCGGCGAGGCGCTGGCGGCCAAGGGCTACCGCGTCGAGGTTCCGCGCCTGCCGGGGCACGGCACGCACTGGCGCGACATGGCGAAGACGCGCTACCTCGACTGGCGGGCCGAGGCCGAGCGCGTGGTCGACCGGCTCAGCGCGGACTGCGACACGGTCATCGTCATCGGCCTGTCCATGGGTGGGACGATCACCCTCGACATCACCCCGAAGCGCCAGGACAAGATCCGCGGCATCGTCGTGATCAACCCCCAGATCCTCTCGCCGACGCAGCCCATCGCGAAGGTCGCCCCGCTGCTGCAGTACGTCCTGCCCGTGGTGCCACGCGACGCGGCGGGGCTGCCCAGCGACGACATCGCTCGCCCGGGCGCGGACGAGCACGCCTACGGGATGGTGCCGGCGAAGGCTGCACAGTCGCTCATCCGCGAGCTCCCGCGGATCCGCGCCGGGCTGCTCGACCTCGAGATCCCGATGCTGGTGGCCTATGCACCGCAGGACCACACGGTCCCGCCGGAGAACGCGCAGGCGCTGCCCGAGCTCGTCGGCACGCCCGACGTCGAGCTGGTCGAGCTGCCCCGGAGCTACCACGTGGCGACGCTCGACTGGGACGCACCCCTGCTGCAGGAGCGCATCGACGCGTTCGTCGAGCGCGTCGTGAGCTCCGACGACTAGTCAGGCCTGGTGCTGACCGGTCCGTCCACAGATCGGCAGGCCACAGCCCGGCTCGCTCGGTGACGGCTCCGGACGCGGCCGCGGACGCGGTGGCGGCGGGGGCAGGACGAGGGTGAAGTCGCCGTCGAGTTGGTCGACCATCACCGGGTGCTGCGCGCCGTAGCGCTGGCCCTGCGTCCGGGACGTGGCCCGCGGCTGTGCGTACCGGAACGCCTCCTCGACGGTCACACGTCCGTCACCGTTCGCGTCGCCGTGGCCACCGCGCAGGGCCTCGTCGGCGAGGTACTGCATGTAGACCGAGTTGTCGACGGCAGGGTCCTCGTAGCTCTTCTCGTCCTCCTCGCTCGAGAAGGTCAGCAGCCGGCCTGGACCAGCGAGGCCGGGGTCGTTGAAGCCTGCGGCCTCGCAGGCCCCGATGTTGATCCACAGTGAGCCCGGCTGGACGTCTGCCATCATCCGGACGAAGTGGCTGTCGAGGATCTGGTCGTTGTCCGACGGCCAAAGCGCCTCGTCGGTGACCTCACCGTCCCCGTCACGGTCCTCGCCGTGCCACTGCTTCGTGTGGCCGCCGTAGCTGAAGATCGCCGCGCTCTGCGCGTTGGTCTTGCGTGCGAGCCAGGCGATGCCCTGCTCGATGTTCTCGCGCGTGGCCGCCTCGTCGGTCAGCAGGACGATGTGGTCCTCGCGCCAGCCGTTGGCGAGGAGCGTGGCGTGCAGCGTCTCGGCGTCCTGCCGCTCGGTGAGGTTGTCGCGCGTGCGCCCCTGGTGCTCGTTGATGCCGATGAGCAGCGCCCAGCGGGTGGTCGCCGGCTCGTAGACGTCCTGGGTCGCGACGGCCTGCGCCGGGAAGCGTTCCTCGAATCGGGCTCTCGCGGGATCGGACGGTGGTGGTGGAGGGGCGGGTGCCGGCGCGGGGCGACTCGTCGAACCGCCGCCGGATCGGCGGGGAGCGCTCGACGTCGCTTCCGCATCACCGGCCGGGCTCGCGAGCGCCGGCGCGGCGGTGGTGGGCGTCGTCGGCACGGTCGGCGCGGGCGATGCCACGGCGTGGGAGGGCGAGGACGAGGGCGAGGGGGAGGGGGAGGGGATCGGCGGCTGCGGCGATGGCGACCGCTCGGGCAGCACCGCTGGCGCGGCCTGGGCGATCTCGGGCGACGGGACCGGTGCCGTGCGACTGCTGACGACCGTGACCGAGAGCGCGAGCAGCGTGGCCGAGGCGGCGGCCAGCACGCGCTCGAGGGGGATCATCGGGGGCTCCGGTCGTGTCACCGGTGCCTTCGACGGGGCGCCCGGCTTCTCCTGCTCCCAACGAGCGGCGGAGGCCGGGGTTGCGCGGTTCAGCCGACCGCTGTCGAGGCCACGATGGCCAGGGAGCCCAGTGCGACCGCGGCCGCGGCGATGTGGATCGTGGGACCGAGCGCGCCCACGAATGGTGATCCGGGGGGTGGTGGTTGGTACGGCCCCGTGCCCGTCATCGAACGCCGGCCGACGACGGCGTCGGCGCCGTAGATGAATGCTCCGCCCACGAAACCGCCGAGGTGCGCGGCGAGGCCGATGCTCGAGTCACCGAGGCCGAGGGCGACGTTGATCGCGAGCAGGAAGAGGGCCTGTTGGAGGAACGACCTGCCGACCGGCGTGGCGCGCAGCCGGACCCCGAGCACCAGGAACGCCCCGAGCAGCCCGAAGATCGCGCCGGACGCCCCAGCCGAGAGTGAGCCGGCGGGCGCGAACGACGCCGACGCGGCGGAGCCGGCCAGCCCGGCACCGAAGTACAGCGCCAGGAAGCGGCGCGACCCGACGAGCCGCTCGAACAGGGGACCGAAGACGTAGAGCGCCCAGACGTTGAACGCGAGGTGGATGAACCCGAAGTGCAGGAACATCGAGGTCACGGAGCGCCACAGCTCCGACGCCGGCAGGGGCTTGGGCATCGCCCCGAACCGGAGCATGGTCCGAAGGTCGTTGCTGCCGCCGACCGCCTCGACGAACAGCAGCAGGAGGACGTTCAGGCCGATGAGGGACCAGACGGCCGGCGCCTCGCGCAGCCGTTCGCCCCACCCGGCGGTCGCAGGCACGGGCGGCGATGCCGGCGCGCGCTGCAGCGGTGACGGCTCGTCGGGCGGGTCGTGGTGCACGCGACCTCCTCGGGTCGTGTGGTCGCGGTCAGTAGCATCGCCGCGGGTGGAGGACGAGGGGTCCAACGGTGAAGCGCAGTGCAGTGTTCCTCCTGGCCGTCGTGGCTGCCGCAGGGCTGGTGCTGCCGGTCGGTGCACAGGAACCCGACGCGGTCAACGTGTACCTGATCACCATCGACTCCCTCCACCCGTCGCAGGTCGGGACCGACACGCCGACCCTGCAGTCGCTGAAGGACACGGGCACGTGGTACGAGCAGCACCGCGCGGTCATGGCCTCGGAGACCCTGCCCAACCACGTCGCGATGGGCACCGGGACCTACCCGGGCGTGAACGGCATCCCGGGCAACGGTGGGCGCGCCAACGTCGGGGACAACACCGAGGCCGACCCCGACCTCGGTGATCCCGCGAACCTGCAGGCGACCTCGTTCATCGCGGCGATCGAGGCGCAGTGCCCGGACCTGCGGACCGTCACGAGCTACTCCAAGGAGTACGTCTGGCGCGTGTTCGACGGCCTCAACGGCGGCGAGTCGGACGCCGACTTCCCCCAGTCGAACTTCAACATCCCCGGGTCCGGGCACGCCCCCGACACGTCGACCGTGGGCTTCATGATGTCCGAGCTCGAGAACGAGGTTCCCGCGGCGATCTTCGCCAACCTCGGCGACGTGGACCGGGCCGGCCACATCGACGTCTCCGGCGCCAGCGGCTTCCCCGCCGAGCAGCGTGCCGCCCTGCAGCAGACCGACGGCCTGCTGCAGACGTTCGTCGGTCGACTCCAGAGCCTGGGCGTCTGGGAGGACACGGTCCTCATCATCGCGTCCGACCACTCGATGGACTGGTCGGTCCCGATCGATCCCAGCACGGCGGTCAACGTCGCGGGCGCGCTCGAGGCCGACCCGGCGACCGCCGGCAGGTTCTTCGTCAGCGAGAACGGCGGCGCCGCCCTCGTCTACCTGCAGGACCCCGACGCCGCGGACGCCGACCAGCTCCTCGCCCAGGCGCGCGCGACGATCACCGCACTGGACGGCATCGCCGAGGCCCTCTACCGCGAGCCCAACGCCCTCGACCCCGGCAACGACCTCGCCTCGGTCCACCCGGAGTGGAACCTCCACCAGACCCCGCGCGCCGGGGAGATCTTCGCGTACACCGAGCCCGGCAAGAAGATCGGCTCCCAGTCCTCGAACCCGATCCCCGGCAACCACGGCCACGTCGTGACCCGGCACGCGACGATGCTGGTGTCCGGGGGCTGGGACGGCGTGGTCGCCCAGAGCATCCCGGCCTCCGATCCCGACGCGATCGACCTCGCCAGCGACACGACCGTCCTGACCGAGCAGTCCGAGCAGGTCGACATCGCCCCCACGATCGGCTGGCTCATGGGGATCGCCGACCCGGGCCTCGCGGCTGGTGGTGCGGCCCAGTGGCAGGGCCGCGTGCTCACGGAGGCGTTCTCCCGCCAGCCGGCGCCCGCGTGCGCCGCCCCGGCGGTCGCGCCCTCGCCCACGCCGGCGCCGAGCCCCAGCCCGGCCGTCGGCGCGGACCAGACGCCGAACATGCCCGCAACGGGTGGGGGACTCGCCCTGCTCGGGTTCCTGGCACTGCTCACGGCCGGCCTCGTCCGCGGCCGCGACGAGGCGGCCTGAGTACGATTGCCGCGATGGACCTCTTCGTCGACGATGATGCCTACGTCCGCGCCCCCGTGCGCGACGTCTACCCGACCCTGACCGACATCGCCGGATGGGCCGCCTGGTGGCCGGGGATCCGCACGACGGCGAGGTCGGCGGAGGGCGAGGACGAGCGCTGGCTCGTCACGATGCGGAGGCGTGGCCGGCTGCCGGCCGTGCGGTTCGAGATCGCCCCGCACGCCTATCGCCACGACGCGGGCTTCAAGCTCACGTTGTCCGGCCAGCTCCAGGGTGAGGCCGAGTTCTGGTTCGAGGAGGGCCACAGCGGTGTCGTCGTGCACCACCTCGTGACCGCCCAGATCGACGCGCGCCGGCCGCTCGCCGTGGCCGCCGCCTACCGGGCCTCCTTCCGCGCCGGCACCTGGGGTCTCAAGGACCGGCTGCAGGCAGACGCGCGTCGCCGCTCCGGGCTGCCGGCGTGAAGTGCCCCACCTGCGGGGCGCACAACCCGGACTCGGCCGAGTGGTGCACGCAGTGCTACGCACGCCTGAAGGAGGCGCCCGCACCGGCGCCCCCACCGGCGGCGAGCCCTGACACGCCAACGGTCGACGACTACACCCGCTCGCTCGTCGCGAAGCCCCTGCAGCCGCTGCGCCCGGGCGAGATCGCCGAGCAGGCAGCCGAGTCGGGTAAGCCGACCGGGCTGCCCGACCTCGGCGCGTTCACCCAGCCGGGGGCGACCTCCCCGGCGCCGGCCGCGCAGGCTCCCGCTCCACCGGCGCCCGCCACGCCGCCGACGCCCGTCACCGAGCCCGCGGAGCGCGCGCCATCCCAGGCGGTGACGCCCGGGACCGGGCAGGGCGTCGGGGGGCGATTCGTGAAGACGCCCGACGGCCTGCGCTGGCGCTGCACGGTCTGTGAGGCGCTCAACGCCATGGACGAGGAGATCTGCCCGGCGTGTGGGACGACCCTGACGCGCAGCCTCGAGCTCGCGCGTGGCCCGGAGCAGGCACCGGTCAAGACCAACCAGACGGAGGCGTCCGTCCTGTTCGCGTCGTTGGCCCTGCCGGGACTCGGCCACATGCTCCTGGGTCGCACGGCTGCCGGCGCGGTGCGCGCGGGCACCTATGTGTTCTGGTTCGTCGGTGCGCTCCTGCTCCTGTCCGCAGGCTCGCTGGCGGTCGCACTCCCGCTTCTGCTGGGCATGATCGTCCTGCTGCTGACGTCACCCATCGACGCACTCAGCCTGCGACGGGGGAGCACCACCGAACTCCTCAACGCACGCGCGTTCCTGTGGCTGGTCGTGGGGGTGGTCGGGCTGGTCATGCTGATCGGGACGGGCATCGTGCTGACGCAGGGCTTCGGGACGCCGGCCCCGGAGCCGGTGTCGCAGGCGCCGGCATGGCAACCCGTGGACGGCGCGGTCACCGCACCCCGGACGGCTTCGACGGCGGGGGCCTGAGAGCCCCTCCGGTAGCCTCACGCCGTCATCAACAGGGGCTCTCGTGCGCATCCTGCTCTACACGGGCAAGGGCGGCGTCGGAAAGACCACCGTCGCCGCGGCCACCGCCGTGCGCGCTGCCAGGGCTGGCAAGCGCGTGCTGGTCACGTCCACCGACCCCGCCCACTCGCTCGCCGACGCGCTCGCCGTGCCGCTGGGTGACGAGCCGACCCTCGACATGCCCCGCCTGCAGGCCCAGCAGATCGACGCGCAGCAGCGGCTCGAACGCCACTGCCAGGACGTGCGCGACTACCTCG
>JBFHRB010000015.1:0-22829 GCA_041591915.1 Nitriliruptorales bacterium | reverse complement strand
GAGTCGTGCAGGGAGGTCGTCGGCCATGGCAGGGACTCCGGTCCGGCGGTTCCGCAGAGGGGGACCCCGGACCCTACGCCCATGCCGAGTCGTCTGCCTGGCGTGAGAGGCCGGGCCGACCCGTGACCACGTGAGCGCTAGGCACCGGCCCGTGCGAACGGCGTGGCCGGCCGCACGTCCTGGAGCCGCGCTCCGGAGTGACCGAGGTAGCTACTGCGCGACGACGGTCGCCGGATCGACGTTGGCGCCGCAGACGAGCACGACCACGTCGCCGTGATCGCCGGTCGCGGCCTGTGCGCCTGCGAGAGCTGCGGCACCGCCCGGCTCGGCGACGACGCGCGCGTGGCGCCAGAGGTCGTGCTGGGCCCGTCGGATCTGGTCGTCGTCGATGAGGACGCTGTGGTCGATCCACTGGCGCGCGGCCCAGCAGCGCTCGCCGATCACCCGGGCCCCGAGCGAGCTCGCCGCGAGCCCGCCGACCCCCGCCTCGACGGGCGCGCCCGCCTGCAGTGCCGCGTGGAGCGTGGGGCATCCCTCGGGTTCGACGGCGACGATCCTGCAGCGGTCGCGGAACCAGCTCGCCAGCCCGGCGACCAGCCCACCGCCGCCGACCGCGACGTACAGCACGTCCGGGCAGCCGTGCTGCGCCTCGATCTCCGCTCCGAGCGTCGCCGAGCCCAACACCATGCCCTCAGCGTCGTAGGCGTGGGTGCGCAACGCGCCCGTACGGGCGACGTGCTCCTCGCTGGCGGCCAACGCCTCGGGGTAGTGGCCGTCGACGACGCGGACGTCCGCCCCGAGGCGGCGCAGCCCGTCGATCTTCTCCGCCGGTGAGGTCGACGGGACGAACACCGTGGCGACGTGACCGAGCACGCGGGCCGCGTGTGCGAGCGCGAGGCCGAAGTTCCCGCCCGACGCCCCGACGACCCCGGCCGCGGGTACCTCGGCGTCGAGCAGCGTCGCGAACGCACCGCGCGCCTTGAAGGAGCCCGTGACCTGGTGCAGCTCCAGCTTCAGCGTCATCGGACCCGGGCTGAGGGTGCCGGCCTCGAGCGCGAGCGTCGGCGTGGCGCGCACGTACGGGGCGAGCTCGCGCAGGCTCTGGCGGACGCGGTCGGGGTCGGGCGCGTCGAGCATCCCTTCACCTTCCTCGGACCGGCGACCCTGCAGACCTGGTGGAACCTATCCCGCGGGCGCAACGACGAACGCCCGGACCAGCTGGTCCGGGCGTCGGTGGTGGAGGTGATGGGACTTGAACCCACGGCCTCTTCGTTGCGAACGAAGCGCTCTGCCGAGCTGAGCTACACCCCCAGGGTGTGCCGGCGGCGCGGACGCCGCGAGGCGGAGCGGAGGATACCCACTCCCCTGTTGGCCAGACCAACGACGGCCCGGAGAGCGCGCGACGGCGCTACGCGTCGCCCGAGGCGCCGGCATCGGGAAGCCGCGCGAGCAGGGCCTCACGATGGGCATCGAGCGCCTCGCGGAGTCGGTGCTGGCCGTGGGCGGCCGTCAGGTCCCCGCGGGTCCGCTCGGTGATGGCGCGTGCGGAGTCGGCGGCCCGCCTCAGCCCCCGCGTCAGGCCGTCGGGCACGTCGATCGTCGCGAGCACTGACAGGATCTCGTCCATGACCTCGAGCAGGCGTTCGCCCTCGGCGAGATGGCCCGCACGCACGTGGTCGAGGGCTTCCCGCCGGAGCTCGCCCACGGTCTCGGCGAGCCCGTGGAGCCACGCGGTGTCATCCACACCGAGCTCCTCCGGCGCAGGGAAGGGCTGGCCCGAGATGGCGGCCCGGGTGAGGATCGCTTCGGCCAGCTCCTTGGCGGCGTCCTGGAGGAAGCCCGCGTGCAGGACCTCGGGGTGGCTGGCCGCGGCGTCGAGGCCGTGTTCCAACGCGGCGCGCGACTGGCCGATCAGGTCATCGGCGCGTTCGCCCTCTCCCCGGTGGAGGGCGCGGATCGCGTTGGCGGCGGCCCGGATGCAGTCGCGACTGTCGGCGTAGGCGGTCTCGCGCGCCAGGTGTCGGGCCTTGAACCGTTCGCGGACGGGGAGCCCGAGGTCGGCGAGGTCGGTCACGCGCCTGTCGACGCGATCACTCGGACCAACGGCGGATGCGAACCGAGGTCGAGCCGTGCCATGGCTCGTCCGGGCGCGTCACGACCTGCACGCCGTCGTAGGACCCGCCGCCCACGGCTGCGCGGATCGGCTCGGCCTGCTCCTCGTGGCGCATCGCGCCGGGCGACACCGGCAGCATCCGCACGACGTCGCGTGCGGTGTCGCGCTGCTCCTTGAGCTTGAGCAGGAGCGCGATGTAGCCGCCCATCGCCGCCACGGCCATGCCGAACAGGACCCAGAACGGCCCGGCGAAGGCCACGCCGAGCAGGAACGTCGTGCCGACCGCACCGGTCAGGCCGGTGAACGCCCGGCGACGGCGCGCGAGGACGGCCTCGCGCCCGCTGGTCGCCGCACCCACGATCCGCGCCGAGTCGGCGGGGACCATGATGTTGCGCCCTGGCTCACCGGACTGTCGCGTCAGCACGTCCATCGCTTTCTCGAAGCCCCCCACCGATCTCCCGGGGGAGCTGCTGCGCCCTCTGAAGGCGGACGGGACGAGGATGACTGCCCACATGAGGGCCAGGATCACCACGAGCGTCGTGCCCATGCGCCACGTCGTCCTTGGGTCGCAACGCGCCGACCGTAACACCGGTCGTTCTGCGCACGAAGCAACCCTGACGGCGCGCGGCGGGAGGGTACGAGGCGTGGTGGGCAGCGTGGCGAACCGGACAACGCCGACTCACTCGCGGACCCAGTCCCCCCGCACGCCCCCGGTCTTCTCGAGGAGTTCGACGTCGGCGAGCCGAGCGCCCCGCTCGACGGCCTTCACCATGTCGTAGACCGTCAGTGCGGCGACGGACACGGCGACGAGCGCCTCCATCTCCACACCCGTGCGGTCCACGGCGACGACCTCGCTCGTCAGGGTCACGACCCCGGCCTCGACGTCCACGTCGAGGGCGACATCGACCTTGCTGAGCGCGAGCTGGTGGCACAGCGGGATGAGCTCGGCGGTCCGCTTCGCCGCCTGGATGCCGGCGAGGCGCGCGACCGACACGACGTCTCCCTTGGGGAGCTCACCCGCGACCAGCTTCGCCGCGGTCTCGGACGACAGCTCGACACGGGCACGTGCGCGGGCCGTCCGTCGCGTCGTGTCCTTGCCGCCGACGTCGACCATGCGGGCCTGGCCGTCGGCATCGAGGTGGGTCAGCTCATCGGGCATGCACGCCTCGCTCAGCCGTCGATCAGGAGGTGGACCGTCACCCGCGTCCCGGCCGGTGCGGTCGTCATCGACTCGGGGATCTCCGCCAGGCCGTCGGCCGCCGAGACGGAGGTCAGGACGTGCGAGCCCTGGCTGCCCGTGGGCGTCGCCTGCCAGGCCCCCTGGTCCCGCGCCAGTCGCACGCGCGCGTAGGCGCGCTTGTTCGGCGGGGAGGAGACCTCCTCGGTGAGGGTGGCGGTGACTCGCGGCCGGAAGCGGTCGGCCCGTCCCTGCAGCGCGCGGATCGCGGGGCGGACGAAGACCTCGAAGGACACGAACGAGGAGACCGGGTTCCCGGGCAGCCCGAAGACCGGGACCTCGCCGATCTTGCCGAACACCTGGGGCATGCCCGGCTTCATGGCGAGCTTCGCCGTGCGGACCTTGCCCATCGTCGACAGGACGTCCCGCACGAAGTCGTAGGCACCCGCGGAGACTCCGCCGGTCGCGATGAACATGTCGGCGTGCCCGAGCGAGGAGTCGAAGGCGTTCATGATCGCCTTGCGGTCGTCCGCGACGATCCCGGCCCAGTAGGCCTTCGCCCCGGCCTGCCGCACCATCGCCGACAGCATGGGGCCGTTGGCGTCGCGGATGTGCCCCGGGCCCGGCCGCCGGTCGGCCGCGACCAGCTCGTCGCCGGTCGAGACGATGATCACGCGCGGGAGCGGCCGGCAGAGCACGCGGTGGTGGCCCACCGCCGCCATCAGCCCGATGTCCGCGGGACGCAGTCGGTGCCCCGTTCGGAGCAGCGTCGATCCGGCCGGCACGTCGCTGCCGACGCCGCGCACGAACTCACCTCGCCGCCCCGGCCGCGAGATGCTGACCTGTCGGTCCACCTCGGTGGTCACCTCGACCGGCACGACCGTGTCGGCACCGGGCGGCACCGGGGCGCCCGTCATGATCCGAACGGCGCAGCCGGCCTCGACCGTCGGGAGCTCGGTCGCGCCGGCGGGGATCTCGCCGATGACGCGGAGCACGGCCGGCACGTCGCCGGAGGCGCGCTCGACGTCGGCGGCCCGGACGGCGTACCCGTCCATGCCCGAGTTGGCGAACGCCGGGAGGGGCTCGGGGCTCGTCACGTCCTGCGCGAGCACCAGCCCGAGGGCGTCGCCGAGCTTGAACTCGATCGGGTCGAGCGGCTGCACCTCGGCGAGGATGTCGTCTCGCCAGCGATCGACGGGCGTCAGCTCCTCCGCCTGCGTGATCTCGGTGCGCCCGAGGCCGGCGAAGCCCGACGGGCCGTGGTCGTGATCGTGAGGCTCGGTCACTCGAGCCCCGCCACGTACTCCACGAGCCACCGCTTGAACGCTGGCCCGAGGTCGTCGCGGGCGAGGGCGAGCTGGACGGTCGCCTGCAGGTAGCCCTGCTTGTCACCGACGTCGTAGCGCCGCCCGTCGAACCGGATGCCGTAGATCGGCTCGCGCTGGGCGAGCGTCCGGAGCGCGTCCGTGAGCTGGATCTCCCCGCCGCGCCCCTTCTCCGTCTTGGCGAGGACGTCGAAGATCTCGCCCGGCAGGACGTAGCGGCCGATCACGGCGAGGTTGGAGGGCGCCTCCTCGCGCGACGGCTTCTCGATCAGGTCCGTCAGCTCGAACACCCCGTCCTCGTCCGTGGGCGTCGCCGCCGCACAGCCGTAGAGGTGCACCTGGTCCTCCGGGACCTCCATCAGCGCGATCACGGCACGTCCCGTGCGCTCGTGCAGGTCGATCATCCGGTGCAGGAACGGGTCGCGCTCGTCGAGGAAGTCATCGCCCAGCAGGACCGCGAAGCTCTCCTCGCCGACGGCCGGCGCCGCGCACAGGACCGCATGGCCCAGGCCGAGCTGCTCGGGCTGGCGGACGTACGAGAACTGCGCCAGCTCACCCAGGCGACGGATCTCGTCGTAGAGCTCGGTCTTGCCCTTCTCCACCAGGACCCGCTCGAGCTCGAGCATCCGGTCGAAGTGGTCGGCAAGGCTCTCCTTGCCGCTGCTCACGATCATCGTGATGTCATCGATGCCAGCACCGACGGCCTCGTCGACGACGTACTGGATCGCCGGCCGGTCGACGACCGGGATCATCTCCTTCGGCTGCGCCTTGGTGGCGGGAAGGAATCGGGTCCCGTACCCGGCGGCAGGGATGACGGCCTTGTGCACGCGAGTGACGCGGTCGGTCACGTGGCTGGCTCCGGAGATCGACTGGCTGCCGAGCCTACCGAGCGCTGCCGCGCTCCCCGACGGCCTGCTGGCCGTACGATGGACCGTCGGCCGACAGCGGGAGTGGCGTGGACGAGGCGGAGATCCTCGCATCCAAGCGCGCCCTTCGGACCGCGGCGCGAGAGGCCCGCCGCCAGCTCACGCCGGAGGAGCGCAAGCGGCGGTCGGAGGCCGCGTGCGAACGGCTCCTCGCGCTGCCCGACATCGTCACGGCCGAGGTCGTGCTGCTGTACGCCGCGATGCCCGAGGAGCTCGACACGGGGCCGGCCCTCAGGCGCCTGCTCGAGCGGCCGGCCGTGACGGTCCTGCTGCCGCGGGTGAACGCGAACGCGAACGAGCTCGAGCTCGCCCGTGCCGGTGATCCCAGCGAGCTGATCGTCGGGTATCGCAGCATCCGTGAGCCCGTGGGGCCGAGGATCGACCCGTCCGTCGTCGACGTCGTGGTCACCCCTGGCGTGGCCTTCGACCTCGTCGGTGGTCGGCTCGGGCAGGGCAGCGGCCACTACGACCGGCTCCTGGGCCAGCTGCCCGAGTACTCCGCGCGGATCGGGCTGGGGTTCACCTGCCAGCTCGTGCCGCGGGTCCCGACGGGGCAGTGGGACCAACTCATCGACGTCGTCGTGACCGAGGATCGCGTGCGCGAGACGGGGGCGCGCAGTGAACCGGCCGGCTAGCCGCCTCGTGGCGCGCGTCGGTTGCACCCCGCTTGCACGCGCCGGCGGCCGACCGCATACTTCCGTGCTGGCACTCCGTTCGTCCGAGTGCTAACACCTCTGGAGATCCGAGATGCCCACCTACGAATACGCCTGCAAGAGCTGCGGCGAGCACCTCGAGGTCGTGCAGTCCTTCAAGGACGACCCGCTCACCACGTGCCCGAACTGCGAGGGCGAGCTGCGCAAGGTGTTCAGCGCCGCCGGGATCATCTTCAAGGGGTCCGGCTGGCACATCAAGGACTACGGCTCGAAGGGCGGCGCCTCGACCAGCGCCCCGTCGGGCTCGAGCGACTCGACGTCCAGCGACTCGACGTCCACCTCCAACGACTCGGGTGGCTCGTCGTCCGACTCGAGCTCCTCCTCCAAGACGTCGGAGACCAGCACATCGTCCGACGCGAAGTCGGCGTGACCACGCCCGCACCAGCGGCCGAGATCGGGATCCTCGGGGGCTCGGGCTTCTACGAGTTGCTCGCGGACGCCGACGAGCACCTGCTCGACACCCCGTACGGCGCCCCGTCGGACACCGTCGTCACCGGCACGTTCGCCGGCCGGCAGGTGGCGTTCCTGCCGCGCCATGGCCGCGGGCATCGCATCCCACCGCACCGCATCAACTACCGCGCGAACCTCTGGGCGCTCAAGCAGTTCGGGATCTCGCGCCTCATCGCACCGTGTGCGGTCGGCGGGCTCAAGGCCGAACTCGAGCCCGGCACGTTCGTGCTCCTCGACCAGTACGTCGACCGCACGCGAGGCCGACCCGACACGTTCTTCGACGGCCCGGTCGTGACCCACATCTCACAGGCCGACCCGTACTGCCCGCAGCTGCGCGCGACGATGGCGGCGGCGCTGGGCGACCTCGGGCTCCCGCACCAGGACCACGGGACGATCGTGGTCATCAACGGTCCGAGGTTCTCGACGCGCGCCGAGTCCCGCTGGTTCTCGGCGGCCGGCTGGGACGTCGTGGGGATGACGCAGTACCCGGAGATCCCGCTCGCCCGTGAGCTCCAGCTCTGCGTCACGGGCGTCGCGATGGTGACCGACCACGACGCCGGACTCGAGGACCACCCCGACGTGGAGCCCGTGAGCGCCGCGGCCGTCGTCGAGGTGTTCAACCGCAACGTCAGCAACCTCAAGCGTCTGCTCGAAGCGGCCGTGTCCGCCGTTCCCGCCGACCGGGACTGTGACTGCGGCTCCGCGCTCGATGGCGCGCAGATGAGCCACTGAGGGTTTCCACAGGCTGACGGGGAGCGGCGAGCTCGGCCGGTGGCGTGCGTGCTGAGATGCGGGCATGGCAGCCACCCAGCCACGCTCCGACGTGATCTCGCGACTCAACGCCGCCTTCGAAGGCCCGCTCCCGGTCCTCCCGGAGCCCCTCGACGACCTCGCCGAACGGTGGGCCGGTGCCCGTCCACGCGCGCGAGCGGCGATCCTCGCACTCGTGGCCGTCGCGGTCCTGCTCATCGCTGGCAGCGGCGCGGCACGGTCGCCCTTCGGCCGGCCGGTCGAGGTCGTCGTCGTCCGCAGCGACCTCGCCGCCGGTCACCTGGTCGCCAGCGATGACCTCACCGTCCGCGCGTGGCCCGAGGCCATCGTCCCGGCCGGAGCGGTGACCACGCCGGAGCAGGCCATCGGCGCCACCCTCTCGGCAGGCATCGCGGCCGGGCAGCCCCTCGCCGCCATGCACCTCGCGGGTGGCGGCCTCGGCTCGCTCGTTCGGGAGGACGAGGTCGCCCTCCCCGTCCCGGTGCCGTACGCGACCGAGTACGTCGCGGGCGACCACGTGGACGTGTTCGGCGGCGATGCCGGCGTCCTGCTCGTCGGGGACGCGCGCGTCCTCGCGTCCGAGGGCGACATCGTGTGGCTGGCGCTGCCCCGCGACCGTGCCGGCGACGTCGCCGCGGCCGCGCGATGGGATCAGGCGCTCGTCGCGCTCCGACCGGGCTGATCCGAGGCCGTGCTCGGGTCGTCCACCCCGACGCGCGGCGGACGTCGCCCGGCCCGGACCTCGGCAGCCGCGGCGATGCGCTGCGCCATCTTCGGGAAGATCAGGGCGTGGAAGGGTGCGAGGACGTACCAGTAGGCACGTCCCCACAGGCCCCGCGGGTGGAACCGGGCCCGCTGCTCGAGCTGTGAGCCGCCTGCGGTTTCAGACACCCGGAACTCCAGCCACGCGTCACCGGGCACCCTCATCTCGGCGCGCAGCCGGAGGAGGCTGCCCGCCTCGATCGCCTCGACCCTCCAGAAGTCGAGGGGTTCACCGACACGCAGCCGCTCCGGGTGGCGTCGCCCGCGCCGCACGCCGATGCCGCCGATGGCCTGGTCCAGCAGCCCACGGATCTCCCACAGGAGGTCGCTCGTGTAGTAGCCGCGATCGCCGCCGATCCCCTCGACGACGGCGAAGAGGTCCTCCGCGGAGGCCGACGAACGCACGACCCTCACGTCGTCGAGCAGCGTGCCGCCGGACCACGATGGGTCCTCGGGCAGCGGCTCCGCGGGGCTGCGCCCGAACAGCTCGGAGTCCGCCCACGTCGTCGTGACGTCGAGGTCCTGGACCCGTAGCAGCGCCTTCTGCAACGCCTCTCGGAAGGTCAGCGTCCTGCGCGGGAGCACCTCGTCGATCGCCGGGTCGGTGACGATGACCTCGTTGACGAGGCTGTCGATCAGCGGCCGCGCCAGCCCACTCGGGATGGGCGTGACGAGCCCGACCCACAGCGAGCTCAGCTTCGGCGTCAGCACGGGTACCGGGATGATGACACGCTTCCTCAGACCGGCCGCCTGCGCGTACATGTGCATCATCTGGCGGTAGGTGAGGACGTCGGGGCCGCCGATCTCGTAGACGCGATCCGCTCCCTCCGCCAGCCCGAGCGCCTCCACGAGGTAGTACAGGACGTCCCGCACCGCGATGGGCTGGCACCGCGTGTCCACCCAACGAGGCGTGGTCATCACCGGCAGGACCTCGGTCAGGTTGCGCAGCATCTCGAACGAGGCACTGCCGGAGCCGATGATGATCGCCGCACGGAGCTCGGTCACCGCGACCGGCCCCGACGCGAGGATCTGGCCGACCTCATGCCGTGAGCGCAGGTGCGAGGAGAGCGACGCGTCCTCCTCGTCACCGAGCCCGCCCAGGTAGACGATGCGCTTGACGCCGGCGGCCGCCGCAGCATCGCGGAAGGTCAGGGCCGCACGACGGTCGCGCTCGCGGAAGTCACCCTCGCCGTCCATCGAGTGGACGAGGTAGTGCGCGGCGTCACACCCGTCGAGCGCGCGCCGGAGGTCGTCCGGGTTCCGGATGTCGCCCTGCACGACCTCGACGCGGTCCCTCCAGGGGCGACCGTCGAGCTTCTGCGGGGTCCGCGCGAGGCAGCGGACGGTGTAGCCGGCCTCCAGCAGCTCGGGCACGAGGCGCCCGCCGATGTAGCCCGTCGCCCCGGTCACGAGGACACGCTCGATCTTCACTGGTCCCCACCTCCTGCTCGGCGTTCGGAACGAACCGGCCTGATGGACGAGGCCGACTCCGCGGGCCACCCAGCGGGCACAAGTAGTCTCCGCGGCCACGGCCTCGTCCGCCACCCAACCACGAACTCGCCCGAACGGAGCGCCCGTGCTGCGCGCGATCATCCTCGGCCTGTTGCAGGGGTTGACCGAGTTCCTGCCGGTGTCGTCATCGGGCCACCTGGTGCTCGTGCCGTACCTGCTGCAATGGGAGGCACCCGGACTGGCCTTCAGCACGGCCCTGCACGGCGGCACCCTGATCGCCCTGATGGCCTACTTCTGGGGCGACATCTGGTACCTGGCGACCCGCACGCTCGGGCTCGGCGCGTCCGACCCGGCCGAGATCCCGCACGCCCGCCGAACGACACTGCTCCTGGTGATCGGATCGATCCCGGCGGCCATCGCCGGCGTCGTCCTCGAGGACTTCTTCGCGGACTTCTTCGCGCCCGACGATGCCGCCGGAGTTCGCATCACCGCCGTGTTCCTCCTCGGGACGGCGGGCCTCCTGTTGCTGGCCGAGCGGATGCGCAAGCAGCGCGCCCGCGCTGCCGCCGGCGCCGACGGCTCGGCCGGCACCGGGGTCGACTACATCGACCTCGGACGCGACGAGTCGACCGTCACCCGGACCGACGCGCTCATCGTCGGCGTCGCCCAGGCACTCGCGATCTTCCCTGGCATCTCCCGCGCCGGGTCGACGATCGCGGCTGGCATGATGCGCGGCCTGTCCCGCGAGGGGTCGGCACGGTTCTCGTTCCTGCTCTCGATCCCGATCATCGCGGGCGCCGCCCTGTTCCAGCTCCGTGACCTGCTCGGCGAGGGCGCCGTCGCCGTCTGCTACTCCAACGGCGAGATCGTCGCGGGCGTGATCGCGGCTGCCATCTCGGGGTACTGGGCGATCCGGTTCCTGCTCAGGTTCGTGTCGGGCAACGACCTCGGCGGCTTCGCCCGCTACGTCGCACTGTTCTCGATCCTCACGCTCATCGGCACCGTGTGGCTCGGCCCACCCGACGCCTCGCTGCTGTGCCAGTGAGCCGCTGATGCGCTGCGACCTGGTACTGGGCGGCGGCGGCGTCCGCGGGATCGCGCTCGTCGGCGCCGTCGCGGCACTCGAGAGGGCGGGCTACAAGCCGTACCGCGTGGCTGGCGCCAGCGCCGGCGCCCTGGCCGGCGCGCTCCTCGCCGCGGGTGCCGGCGCGGACGAGATGCGGACGATGGCCCACGAGCTCGACTACCGCGCGTTCGCCCTCGCCGACGTCATGGCGCGGTTCCGGGGACGGGCCGTCGCGTCGCTCATGCAGCGAGCCGGGATGCCCGTCGATGCGCCCGCACCCGACGCCTTCATCAACGAGACACTCGCGGCACGCGGGGTGGAGACGTTCGCCGACCTCCGGACCGACGCACCCGACACGGCCCCCGCGATGGCGAAGTGGAGGCTCGTCGTACGCTGCCTGGACGTCGCCAACCGCCGCGTCGTACGGCTGCCGTGGGACTACCCGCTGTACGGGCTCGACCCCGACGAGCAGTCGGTCGCCAAGGCCGTGCGCGCATCCATGTCCGTCCCCATCGTCTACGACCCGATCCGCATCGGCGTTCGCGAGGGCGGGACGGAGGGCGTGCTCGTCGACGGCGGCCTGGTCTCCAACTTCGCCGTCGACGTCTGGGACCGCACGGGCGGCCGGATCCCGAGGTGGCCGACGTTCGGCGTCCGACTGCTCCCGAGGCCACCCTCGACGGACGACGAACCGATCGACGGCAACGCCGACATGCTGCGCGCACTGGTCGAGACGCTGCTCGAGTCGGCCGACGCCATGCAGGCCGTGGACGGCTGCGACCGGGCCCGCACCATCAGCGTCGACACCCTGGGCGTACGGGCGCTCGACGTGCGTCTGGACGACCGCATGAACGGTCGCCTGTGGACCAGCGGGTTCGACGCCGCATCGATGTTCCTCGAGGACTGGGACTGGGACGCCTACGTCGAGAACTGCCGCTCGCACGACGAGCACTGAGCCGGCCCGCGTCCTTCAGCCCCCGCTGACCGACATCTCCCGGATGCGCAGCGTCGACCCGCCGAGCGAACCGCCGAAGGGGTAGAAGCGGAGATCGCTGCCGACCGCCTCGATGCCTCGCAGGATGTCCGGGATCGTCGAGGACACGGCCGCCTCGGCGATCGGCTCGGCGAACTCGCCGTCGCGGATCATGAGGCCGCTGAAGCTGACGCTGAACTGGCCGCTGATGGGGTTCGCCCCGGAGTGCAGGCCCATCACGTCCTGGACGTACACGCCCTCCGCCACCCCGCGGATCACCGACTCGCCCGACGCGCCGCCGGGCTCGAGGTAGAGGTTCGTCGGTGCCAGGCTCGGGAGGCTGGCGTACCCCGAACGCGAGGCGTTGCCCGTCGACGCGATCCCCCCACCGGTACGCGCGGCGGTCCACGTGTCGTGGAGGAACGTCTGCAGGGTCCCGCCGGCGATCAGCTCCGTGCGCTGCTGGGGCACGCCCTCGCCGTCCCACGGCGACGTCCCCGGCGCGCCCTCCCGGAGTCCGTCGTCGACCAGCGTGACGATCGGCGCCCCGACGGCATCGCCGATGCGGTCGGCGAACATCGAACGCCCCTTCAGCACGGCGTCGGCGCCGAGCGCGCCAGCCAGCACGCCGAGGAACTGGGCCGCGACGTAGGGGTCGAACACGACGGTCGTCGGGCCGCTCGCCGGCTTGCGTGCGCCGAGCAGTCGCGCGGCCCGACCGGCTGCCTCCGTGCCCGCGGCGACGACGTCGAGCGACCTCGGCCCGCCACCGAGCGTCAGTCCCATGCCGGTCTGCGAGGAACCCTCGCGCGTCGCGATGGCCTGTGCGAACGCCCACGCGTCGGTCCGCTCGACCTCGCGTTCGACACCGTTGGTCGAGGCGATCGCGGCGCGCGTGATCGAGTCGGCGTACCGGACCATGCCGCAGGTCCGGACGTCCTCGTGCGCGAGCGCCGTGGCCTCGAGTTCAAGCGCGAGCTCGAGCTTCTCCTCGACGCTCACCTCGTCGAACGACCCGTCGACGAGGCCGCCGACGTCGGGGGCTGGCGACGAGCCCGGGAGGAGGTTCGCCTCGTCCGGCGTCGACAACACGGCGTTGGCCCGGGCCTGCTCGACGACGTCGTCGAGTCCGGCCTCCGTCACCTCGGCCGTGTAGGCATAGCCGAGGCGACCCTGGTCGATGACGCGGACGCCGACCCCTCGCGAGCCGGCCGACGAGAGCGAATCGAGCTCGCCACCGTGAACGGCGATGCGGGTGTCGGTGGAGTGCAGCGCGAAGGCCTCGAGATCCTCGTTCGACCGAGCGCGGCGAACGACCGCCCTGGCGAGCGCCAGCGGATCCTCGCTCATGCCGTCCCTCCGATGGTCATGCGCGAGATCCGCAGGGTCGGCGTGCCGAACGAGACCGGGACCTGCTGACCGCCCTTGCCACAGATGCCCCAGCGGACGGCGAAGTCGGAGCAGATCATGTCGATGTCGCGCAGTGCATCGATGCCGTTGCCCACGAGGTTCGCCCCCCGGATGGCGTGGCGGATCTCGCCGCCCTCGACGAGGTACGCCTCGGTCATGCCGAAGACGAAGTCGCCGCTGGCCGGGTTGACCTGACCGCCACCGAGCCCCTTGCACAGGATCCCGCGATCGAGGCCGGCGATCGCCTCGTCGGGCGTGCCTTCACCCGGAAGGATGTGCGAGTTCGTCATGCGCGGAACGGGCAGGTGCTGGTAGCTCTGCCGGCGTCCGTTGCCGCTGGAGGACGCGCCCAGCCCGTGTGCCGAACGGCGGTCGAGCAGGAAGTCCGTCAGCACCCCGTCGGCGAACATCACGGTCCGCTGGGCCGGGGTGCCCTCGTCGTCGAAGGCGAAGCTCCCCCACCCGTTCTGGACCGTTGCGTCGTCGACGCCGTTGAGGAGGGGGCTCGCCACCTGCTCACCGGCGCGCGACGCGTAGATGGAGGTGTCGCGCGCGATGTGGTCGCCCTCCATCCCGTGGCCGCACGCCTCGTGGAACAGGACACCGGCATCCCCGCGCCAGAGCACGACGGGCATCTCGCCAGTGGGTGCCGGCTCGGCGTCGAGCATCGTCGCCGCGCGGGCGGCCGCGGTGCGCCCGATGGACTCGGGCGTGTACTGGTCGAAGAGCTCGTGCCCTCCGCTGGTACCGGGGCCGTAGAACCCCGTCTCGGTCCGCCCGTTGCGCGCCGCCACGACCTGCGCGCTCAGCCGTGTTCGGGTCTGGTGGTCATCGGCGAGGCGACCCTCGCTGTTCGCGACGAGGATCTCGCGCTCGCTCCCCTGGTAGGTGACGATGACCTGCGCGATGTCGCCGGACTCACCGCGAGCCGACGCGTCGACCCGCTCGGCGAGCCCGACGAGCTCGGGCCGCTCGACCTCGAGCGGCGGGACGCGGACGGGGTGGTCCGCGCGGCGGGACAGGCTGGTCAGGTCCGCGACGGTCTTCTCCGCGGTTCCCTGCACGGCACCCGCTGCCACGCGGGCAGCCTCCTGCAGCGCGTCACGGCTCAGGACGTTCGTGTACGCGTAGCCGATGCGATCACCGGAGATGACGCGGACCCCTGCCCCGAGGTCCCGGCCGGAGCTGAGTTGCTCGACCCGCCCGTCCTCCAGGCGCAGGAGCCTGCCGCGACGGCTCTCCGCGTAGACCTCCGCGAAGTCGGCACCACGGGCCAGTCCGGTGGCCAGCACGTCGCGCAGCAGCGCGTCGTCGAGGAGGTCAGGGAGCTCGGGCACGTCGATCCAGCGTCGGGGGTCCGCGGAGACCGGGAGTCTAGGAGTCCGCGACTCGCGCCTCCGACGGCCGACGTGCAGAGGGCACGCCTGCATGCGAGGATGTTGCCCGGGAGGCGCACATGGTCGGTCGCAGCATCACCCCGACGGGGGGTGGACGGCCGCCGCGACGCGGCGCGCGACCGCGGCGCTCACCGGCCTCGACCGAGCACGCCGGCTCGCTGATCCGGGCGTTGATCGGCGGCGACATGCTCGCCTCTCGCAAGCTGCGCCGGTTGTACGCCGATGACTTCACCGCGCTCGCGGCGTCCCTGCGGGCGCGTCGGATCGGCGCCGAGGCCTACGCGGCCAGCGCGATCCTCACGGCGACGAGCGCCGTCGAGCACGATCCTCGGGGCGAACGCACCGTCGGTGCCAGGTGGGACGCGACGGCGTTCGGGGCCGTGGCCCTGCGTGCCCTGCTGCGCGATGTCGACCATCGGCCGCTGTTCGACCTCCCCATCCTGCGACACGTGCCGCTCGCCCAGGCCGCAACCCTCGTCCTGATCGACATCGAAGGGGTCGAGGCGGCCGAGGTCGGCGTCATGTTCAAGGCGCCGACCACCGAGGTCCACGAGCACCACGTCACCGGCAACGAGGCGCTGGGACTGCCCGAGATCGAGGTGGCCCGCTGCCCGGTGTGGAACATGGTCGCCCGGATCGAGTCCCTCCCGGTGGAGAACGACGATCGGCTCTCCGCCGAGGAGCACCTCGAACGCTGCGCCGAGTGCCGCGTCCAACACGTCGTTCGCCGGCGTCGGGTGGAGGCGCTGACCAAGGACCTCGACGTCACCGGGTGGGGCGACGTCGGGCGAGCCTGGACGCGCCGGCACCGTTACTGACCTCCGTCGGGTTCACACGACCACCCGACGCGCTCCGCCTCCGCAGCCAGCTCACGACGCGAGCTGACGCCGACCTTGCGGAAGGCGTTGGCCACGTGGGTCTCGACGGTCCGCCGGGAGATGAAAAGGCGTTCCGCGATCTCGCGGTAGAGCAGGCCCTGGACGACGTGGCCGACGACACGCCGTTCGGTCTCCGTCAGGGCGTCCCAGCCGTGCGCCGGGCGGCTCGCCCTGCGGCCACGGCGGTGGACACCGAGGGCCCGCAGCGCCGCGCGGACGCGGTCGCGGTCCCGGGTTGCGCCGGCGACCTCCCAGAGTGTCCGCGCCGCCTCGAGCTGCGCGATCGCCTCCGCGTCCCGATCGGCGGCTGCCAGCAGCTGTGCGGCGTCCTCGGACGCCAGCGCGGCATCGCCGAACACGTCGGCGTCGTGCCGCAGGCGAGTCGCGACCTCGACGAGTGCGTCGGTGTTGCCGTCCACGAGCGCCGCGACCCAGCGGACGCGATCATCGCCGCCGAGGTCGGCGTGCAGGTCCTCCGCGACGGTGCGGGCGAGTGCCGAGTCGCCCGCCTGGACGGCTGCGCGGACGAGGTCAGGCCCCAGCACGGCGCGGGTGCGCGTGTCGGCGTCCGCGTAGGCGGCCTGCAGCTCGGCCGCGGCCGCCCCGACGTCGCCTTCAGCCGCGGCGAGCTCGCTCGCCGCCAGCGCGACGTGGGTGTCGATCGGGACCCGGTCGATGTCGGTGCCCGTGGCCGCAGCCGCGCGTGCCTCGTCGAGGAGGCGCCGCGCGCGCTCCAGCTCGTCGCGCCGGATCGCGATCCTCGAGAGCCGCGTCCGGGGGATGGCCGTGAGCCAGTCCGCGCCGAGCCGTTCGAGGTGTTCGATCCCCCGTTCGAGCGCCGCGTTCGCTCGGCCGTAGTCCCCGTCGCGGTAGTACGCGTGCCCGAGTCCGACGCTCGCGTTCGCCGCGATCGTCGCGTCGCCGCTCGCCTCGGCCTCGGCGAGGACGCCGCGAAGCACCGAGACCGCGTCGGGACGGTCCGCCTTGCGCGCAGCGAGCGAGGTCGCAACGCGGCAGCGTGCCGCGGCGAGGCTGCGATCCGCGTCCGGAGTGGAGGACAGGGTCACGAGTGCCGAGCGTGCGAACGCCGTGGCCTGTGCCTGGTCGCCTCGCGCCTCCGCGATCCGAGAACGCAGCTCCAGGGCCGCGGCTGACAGCTCCGACGCGTCGGCCAGCGCGGCGAGGTCGCATGCGCGGGCGGCCCGAGCCGCTGCCGACGTCAACTGGCCGGCCCGCAGATCGAGCCGGGCGAGCGAGAGCAGCGTCCCGGCCGTCGTGATGTCGTCGCCCTGGCACTCCCCCAGGACGGCTTCTGCGACGCGCCTGGCCTCGGAGAGCTCGCCCCGGTCGCTCAGTCGGTCGGCGAGTTGCAGGCGGGCGTGTCGACGGATGTCGGGATCTGCCCCGGTCGAGCCGAGCTCGGCCAGGCGTGCCTCCGCCGTGGCTCCCTCCCCGACCGCGAGTTCCGCACTCGCGAGCAGGAGCAGGCCCTCCTCGCGGCGCAGCGCGTCTGCGGCCGTCAGCTCGGCGTACCGCACCGCGAGCCGATGGGCCAGTGGCGGGGCCACGAGCGACGCTCGCGACGCCGCGAGCGCGAGCGCCTCGAGCAGTGGGACGTCGTCCGTGGACGCTCCCTGGGCGAGATGGGCCGCCAGGCGCAACGGCGGCGTGCCGTCAGCGAGCAGCGACCGCGCCGCGGCAGCGTGCAGGGCCCGGCGGATGGCCGGCCGGCACGACTGCTCCAGCGCGTCCCGCACCAGCCCGTGCCGGAAGACGAACTCACCATCCGACGACTCGTCGATGAGGCCTGCATCGAAGGCCGGGCGGAGGAGATCGAGGACATCGAGTTCCGATCGCTGGGACACGAGCGCCAGGGAACGGAGGCTGGTGCGGTCGCCGAGGACGGCGGCGTTCCTCAGCACGTCCTGCGTGTCGCTCGGGAGCAGACGCACACGGCGGACCAGCGAGGAGGCGAGTGCCGTCGGCAGTTCCTGCACGTCATCCACCTCGAGCGGATCGGCGCGCAGCACCTCCGTGACGAGGAAGGGGTTCCCGCTCGCGCGCCCCAACAGTGCTCGTCGGGGGTCGTCCGGATCGGTGACGCCGAACGCCTCGGCGAGCTCGGCAACCTGTGTGTCGGCGAGCGGACCAAGCTCGACGACCTGCGAGCGGGCAGCGTGGTCGTCCGCGAAGTCGAGAAGTTCGGACCGCGCCAGCCCGTCGGTGAAGGCGATCACGATCGCCAGTGGCAGGTGGTCGAGCTGCGCGGCGAGCCGATCCACGACGAGCAGGGTGTCCCGGTCGGCGTGGTGCGCGTCGTCGATGACCAGGCACGTCGGCACATCACGCGCGAGGCGTTCCACGAGGGACACGAGCCCGGCGGTCACACGGTGTCGGACGTCGCCGTCGCCGGGACCGTCGTAGAGCGCCCTCGCCAGCGTGGCCTTGGTCTCGTCGGCGGCCTCCGGAGTGATCCCGAGCGCCCGGACGAGTGGTGCGTACGGCAGGTCGACCTCGAGGCCACGAGCGGTCGTGCGTACGAGCTGCAGGCGCTGGCCGACGTCCGTGGCCAGGACCTCGTCGAGCAGCCGCGTGCGCCCGATCCCGCCGGGACCCCGGACGACGACGAGTTGCCCCGTCGCCCCACCGACGCGCGCGAGCGCGCCGGCAAGCAGCTCGACCTCGGCGTCGCGGCCGACGAGCGGCGGCGCGAGCGTGCGGAGGGTGATGTCGGAGACCGAGCGCATCCGCATCACCTCCCGACCGGGTCGGAGAGTGTGAGCGTCGGCTTCGCCATGAGGGCGACGAGCCGGAGCTCGTGATGACAGCGAAGCCCAGCGATCGACGCCGCGGGTACGTCGGCGCGGCGCGACCATGTCGCGGAGTCGGCCCGGGGACCGGCCAGGGATTCCATCGTCGTTGCCTCTCGTGCCTGAAGACGAGAGACATGCTCCGCCGAACGGACGCCGCAGACATCAGGAGTGCTACGTATCTCTGAGCGCGCGGAACTACGCATCGGAGGTGCGCCGGACTACGTAGCGGCGCCCTCGCGCCGGCGATGCTGGCGCTGCGTCCATCCCGGCACTACGCAGCGTCGCGATCCGCCCGGTATGGGCCTTCCGTCACCTACGTACCCAGGTCGGGTACGTAGCGATCAGCCCTTGCGGCGGACCAGCGGCTTGTACTTGATCCGGTGGGGCTGAGCGGCTTCCTCGCCCTTCCGGCGGATCAGGTCCTCGTGGTAGTCCGAGTACCCGCCCTCGTACCAGACGGCTTCCGAGTCGCCCTCGAACGCCAGGATGTGCGTCGCCACGCGATCGAGGAACCAGCGATCGTGGCTGATGACCACGGCACAACCGGCGAACTCCAGCAGCGCCTCCTCGAGCCCTCGGAGGGTGTCGACGTCCAGGTCGTTCGTCGGCTCGTCGAGCAGGAGGAGGTTCGCCTCGTTCTGCAGCAGGTTCGCGAGGTGGATGCGGTTGCGCTCGCCCCCGGAGCACGACCCGACCGGCTTCTGCTGGTCCCCACCCTTGAATCCGAACGCCGCCACGTACGCACGCGCGTTCATCTCGGTCTTGCCGAGCTGGATCCACTCCTTGCCGCGCGAGATCTGGTCGTACACGGACTTGGCCGGCTCGAGATCAGCGCGGCTCTGGTCCACGTAGCTGATCTCGACCGTGTCACCGATGCGCAACTCGCCCTCGTCCGGCTCCTCGGGGCCGTCGGGGAGCCGTTCCGCCTGGCCGGCCGCCGAGACGATCATCCGGAACAGCGTCGTCTTGCCAGCCCCGTTCGGGCCGATGATCCCGACGATGCCGCCCGGGGGCAGGGAGAACGTGAGGTCCTCGATGAGGAGGCGATCGCCGAAGCCCTTGCGCAGGCCCTTGGCCTCGACCACGACGTTGCCCAGCCGAGGGCCGTCGGGGATCGTGATGATCGGCTTGGTGATCTGCTTCGGGCGCTCCTTCGTGAGCAGCGCCTCGTAGCTGGTGATGCGGGCCTTGGCCTTCTTGCGTCGGCCCTGCGGGGTCTGGCGGACCCAGTCGAGCTCCTCCTTGAGCTGGCGCTGCCGGGCCGACTCCTCCTTCTCCTCCTGCTCGAGCCGCTTCTGCTTCTGGTCGAGCCAGCCCGAGTAGTTGCCCTCGTACGGGAAGCCCTTCCCCCGGTCGAGCTCGAGGATCCAGCCCGCGACCTCATCCAGGAAGTAGCGGTCGTGGGTCACCGCCACGACGGTGCCGGCGTACTGCTGCAGGTGCTGCTGGAGCCAGGCCACGGTCTCTGCGTCGAGGTGGTTCGTCGGCTCGTCGAGCAGGAGGAGGTCGGGCTTGGTCAGCAGGAGCTTGCAGAGCGCGACCCGGCGCTTCTCGCCGCCCGACAGGACGCTGACGTCGGCCTCTGGGTCCGGGACGCGCAGCGCGTCCATCGCGATCTCGACCTCCCGCTCGATGTCCCACGCGTCGGCCGCGTCGATCGCGTCCTGGGCCTCGGCCATCTGGTCGAGGACCTTCTGCATCTCGTCGTCGTCGAGCGGCTCGGCCATCCGCGCCGCGAGGTCGTTGTACCGATGGACGAGCTCGAGTCGCTCCCCCATGGCCTCCATGATGTTGTCGCGGACGTTCCTGCTCTCGTCGAGCTCCGGCTCCTGCGGCAGGTAGCCGACGCTGTAGCCCTTGGCGGGCCACGCCTCGCCCTCGAACTCGGCGTCCACCCCCGCCATGATCCGCAGCAGGGTCGACTTCCCGGCCCCGTTGGGTCCGATCACGCCGATCTTGGCGCCTGGCAGGAAGCTCAGCCAGATGTTGCTGAGGACCTCCTTGCCTCCGGGCACGGCCTTGGTCAGGCCCTTCATCACGTAGATGTACTCGGCCACGGTGGGACCTCGGGGTCTTGGTTTCAGGAGGGGCGGCAGGGCCGCTTTTCGGCCCGCAGGCTACCCACGGCGTCAGCGGGCCCTTGCGTCACGGACATCGCGCGGACACCATGGACCCACGGCACGCGATGGCCGTGCGAGGAGGCACACGATGACCCGCTTCGACGCCCTGCGACACGCACGGCTCCGGGCCCGGATCGAGGACGCGCAACCGATCCGCCCGCGGTCCACACGCCGACTCGCGGACGAGGTGAGCCCGAGGCACTCGCTGCTCGCATTCGGATCGTTCTGGTCGAGCCTCACCGTGATCCTCGCGTTCGGGCCCCCGGCGCAGGACCCGCCGCCCCCGCCCGCGCTCTGGGAGGAGGCGCTGCTCTGGGCGCTGATGGGCGCGATCATGCTGGTCGCGTTCGGGACCGCGTCGCGCACGCGATTCGGCATCCACGCCTCGACCTTCGGTGGCGCCGTCCTGCTGGTCGGCGCCGTGGCCTGCCCGCTCGCCGGGCACGCCATCGGTGCGTGGTGGTACATCCAGATGGCCGCGGGCGTCGTCGCGCTGTCGGTGCCACTGCTTCTCGCCCGCACGGCCTGAGCCACGAGGGCACGCGAGGCGGCCGGACCGCCGTACGCTGCGCGCCCTATGTCTGCTGCCCTCGCCTACGTCCTCGTCTTCGCGACCTCCGCCGCCATCCTCGTGCTGGAGATCCTGGCGGGCCGCCTCCTCGCCCCGTACGTCGGCGTCACCCTCGAGACGTTCACCGGGATCATCGGCACGATCCTGGCCGGGATCTCCGTCGGGGCCTGGGCCGGCGGACGGCTGGCCGACCAGCGTGACCCGCGGTCGCTGCTCGGCCCGATCCTCGTCCTCGGCGGTCTGTTCTCGTTCCTCGCACCGGTGATGGTCGACGTGTTCGGCTCGGGCGTCCGCCAGGGCGGCCCGCTCGCCATCGTGACGCTGTCCGCCGTCGGATTCTTCCTCCCCGCCGCCGTCCTGAGCGCCGTCACCCCGACGGTCGTCAAGCTCCGGCTGGATGATCTGGGCGAGACGGGGAGGGTCGTCGGTCGGCTGTCGGCCATCTCAACCGCGGGGGCGATCGCCGGCACGTTCCTGGCGGGGTTCGTGCTGATCTCCGCCGCCCCGACGCGGCCGCTGATCCGGGGCATCGCGATCGCGCTCGTCGCGTCCGGGATCGCCCTGTGGGTCAGGCTCCGCCGCGACGCAACGACGTCGGTACTGCCCGGCCTCCTGATCGGGGTGCTCTTGGCCGGCGGCGTCTCGCTGCTCTTCCCGGGACCCTGCGACTACGAGTCGGCCTACTTCTGCGCGCGCGTCGAGGAGGATCCCGACCGGCGCTTCGGTCGGACGCTGCGGCTGGACACGCTGCGGCACTCCTACGTCGACCTCGCGGACCCGACGTACCTCGAGTTCACGTACGCGCAGACCATCAGCGACGTGCTCGACGCCTACCACCCCCGAGGGGCGGCGGTCGATGCGCTGCACGTCGGCGGAGGGGGCTTCACGTTCCCGCGCTACATCCGCACCCTCTGGCCCGGCTCGACCAGCACGGTCCTGGAGCTCGACCCACTGCTGGTCCGGATCGCGCAGGAGGAGCTCGGCCTCGATCCGGGCGACGACATCGCCATCCGGACCGGCGACGCGCGCCTGACCCTGCAGGACGAACCAGCCGCCGCGTACGACGTCGTCGTGGGCGACGCGTTCGGCGGCATCTCCGTTCCCTGGCACCTGACCACCGTCGAGTTCGTGCGGTCCATCGAGGACCGGCTCCGCCCCGACGGCTACTACGTGCTCAACCTCATCGACCACCCGCCGCTCGGGTTCGCACGCGCCGAGGCGGCCACGCTGAGCGCGGTCTTCGACCACGTCGCCGTGCTCGCCCCTCCGCAGAGGCTCGCGGGCCGGTCGGGCGGGAACTTCATCCTCGTCGGCTCGGATCGACCGATACCGGTCGAGGCCATCCTCGCCCGCAACGCCGATCGGGGCGACGACGAGGACGCGGTGTGGACGGGCAGCGGCCTCGCCGAGTTCCTGAGCGGCGCCGACGTGCTCCGTGACGACTTCGCGCCCGTGGACCAGCTCATCACCCCGAGACCGCGACGCGGCTGAGGTCAGAAGCGGTCGGGCAGCTGGACCGCGGCGATCTCCTCGGCCGCGGAGATCAGGACGCCGAGGTCCGGCTCCTCGAAGGGCGCGTCGTCGGCGTCCCGCACCGCCCGGATCCAGCCATCACCTGACGCGAGCGAGATCGGCGCGGAGATCACGTGCCCGACGGACCCGAAGGCGACGTGCAGGGGCGGGCGCTGCTCCTCGGTGAGCTTGACGGAGAGGTCGCGCGTCTCGAGGTAGAGCGAGACCTCGTCGGCGTCGACGGCGTCCAGGACGAGCCGCATGATCCCGCGCAGCAGGCCGCGCGGGGGCATGGCTTCGCGACGCCGCAGGTCGCGGGCCCGCGCGCGGAAGCGTGAGTTGGCGTCGATGACGTTCAGGGTCCACCGCCTTCGATGTGTTCAGCGGAGCGCAACGGACG
>JBFHRB010000014.1:0-22834 GCA_041591915.1 Nitriliruptorales bacterium | reverse complement strand
GCGGACTTCTGGGGCTGGCTCCTGGAGTGGCTCGGCTACCAGCCGTACCAGGAGTGGGACGAGGGCATCAGCTGGGAGCTCGGCCCGGCCTACCTCGTCCTCGTGCAGGCGCCGGAGACCGCCGAGTGGCTCGATCGCCGCCACCCCGGCCTCAACCACCTCGCCTTCCACTCGGAGTCGCGCGAGGACGTCGACAAACTGACGGCCGCGGCGCGCGAGCAGGGCGTGCGGGTGCTCTACGAGGACCGCCACCCCTACGCGGGCGGCCACGAGCACTACGCCGTGTTCCTCGAGGGGCCCGACGGCACCAAGGTCGAGGTGGTCGCCCCGGGCGGCCAGGAGCGCCACGAGCCGACGGGCGTCATGGGCACGCTCGGCCCGGACGAGCCGGAGCCCGGACTCGACTGAGTCAGCCGTCCGCGGCGACCAGCAGCTTCTCGACGCCCGACCAGTCCTCGAACGGGTGCCCCATCATCAGCATCAGGTGATCGGCGCCGGCGTCGACGAAGGCGTCGACCTCGTCGAGCTTGTCAGGCCCGATCAGGGCCGTCCGTTCGATCTCTGCCGGGTCACGCCCCACGTCGCTGCAGTGCCCGTCGAGCACGCCGCTCTTGTGGGCGAAGAGCTCGGCGCCGATGCCGACCGCGTTCCACGCGTCGGCGTACTGGGCGACGATCTTCAGGGTGACCTTCTCGCCACCGCCGCCGATCAGGATCGGTATGGGCTCGAGCGGTGCCGGGTTGAGCTTGTCGAACCGCTCGCGCACGCGTGGCAGTGCGGCCTCGAGGGCCCGGAGCCGGCCGATGGCGGTGCCGAACTCGTACCCGTACTCGTCGTAGTCCTTCTCGAACCAGCCCGAGCCGAGTCCGAGGACCACCCGCGGGCCGACGGCGTGCTGCAGGGTCCTGGCCATGTCCGCGACCAGCTCGGGGTTGCGGTAGGAGTTGCAGGCGACCAGGTGCCCGACCGTGATCCGCTCGGTGGCGAGCGCCATCGCCGTCAGCGTGATCCACCCCTCGAAGTGGGGCCCCTCGGGCTCGCCGTACAGCGGGTAGAAGTGGTCCCACGTCCAGCGGGAGTCCACGCCGAGGGCCTCGGCCCGGCGGGCGGCATCGGTGAGGTGGTCCATCGTCGTGTGCTGCGGGTGCAGCTGCACGCCGACCTTGAAACGGCGGGGCATCGGGGGCTCCTGAGCGGGGGGCCTCGAACCTACTTCGAGCTACCGCGCCCCGCGCCGGCTCGCCACCTGCAAGGCCGTCTGGCCCTTGCCGGGCACGTCCCGTGGGGGGACGCTCGTCTCGAGGCTCCGGGGAGCTCGCCATGCGTCGCTCTTCCAGCGTCCTGGCGGTGTGCGCCGCGATCGTGCTGACGGCATGCGGCCAGCCCACGACCCCACCCGAGGCGCTGACCCAGCCAGCCATGGACGACCCAGCCACCATGGCGCCCCCGGGGTCTCCCACCTCGCTGCCGCCCGTGGACGCCGACGAGCCTGCCGCCGCCACGCCGCCGTTGGCGTACCCCGAGGAGCCACCCGACCCCGACCTGGTCCTGCCCATCGAGCCCTGGGCGACCGGGCCGGACGTCGCCCACATCCAGGCGCGCATGCTGACGCTCGGCCTCGATCCCGGGCCGGTCGACGGGATCTACGGGGAGATGACCCGGCAGGCGGTCATGACCGTCGAGGGGCTGCTCGGCGTCGCTCGTGACGGTGTCATCGAGGATGCGGAGCTGGCCGCGCTGCACGACGGCCTCCCACGCGCGCCGCTCGTGCCCGACGGGGAGCCGAGCCGGACCGAGGTCGACCTCGCCCGCCAGGTCCTGACCGTGTACCTGGAGGGCGAGCCGTCGCTGACGACGCACATCTCCACCGGCAACGGCGAGGTCTTCTGCGACGACGGCCGCTGTCGACGAGCCGTGACGCCGCGCGGGGACTTCCGCCTCTACCGATCGGTCACGGGCTGGCGGACGAGCCCGCTCGGCGTCCTCTACAACCCGTGGTACGTGTACGGCGGGATCGCCATCCACGGGAGCCCGTCCGTGCCCTCGTACCCGGCGTCCCACGGCTGCATCCGGCTGCCGATGCACATCTCCGAGTACTTCCCGGACCTCGTCTGGATCGGGATGCCGGTCCACGTGCGGTGACGCCGTCCGTCGCAGGCGGGCTGCCCCGGCCTCGGCGTCAGTCGAGCTCGAACGGGCCCTTGCCCATCTGCTCCCGTACGGGCGTGAAGTTGGGGCGCAGCATGGCCCGTCGCTGCCAGTTGGCCCCGTCCACCGTGAGGGTCGCCCCCGTGACGTACACCGCGAAGTCCGAGCACAGGTAGGTCGCGGCCCAGCCGAGCTCACGCGCCCGTCCCGTCCGCAGGGCCGGCGAGGTCGACTCCTCGTCGCCACCGCGGCCCGGCACGGCCTCGACCATGTGCGCGTCGTCGTCGTGGTGGAACAGCCCCGGCACGAGGCAGTTCACGCGTATGCCGTACGGCGCCCACTCGACGGCCAGGGTCTCGGTCAGGTTCTTGACCGCCGCCTTGGCCGCGGCCGAGTGCACGAAGCCCGGCCCGCCCGTCCACGCGTAGCTCGCGCCGATGTTGAGGATCACCCCCGGCGACCCGTCCGCGATGTGGCGCCGTCCGAACTCACGGGAGCAGTGGAACGTCCCGTCGGCGACGCTGCCCATCACGGCGCGCCAGCCGTTGGGGGAGAGGTCCTCGGCCGGGACGGGGAAGTTGCCCGCGGCGTTGTTGACCAGCACGTCGGGCAGGCCGAGCATCTCGTCGACGCGGTCGAAGGCCGTTGCCACCGCGTCGGGGTCTCGGACGTCGCAGGCCACCGCGATGGCCTCGCCCCCCACCGCCTGGACGGCGCCGATCCCGGCAGCGTGATGGTCCTCGCTGCGGCTGAGGATCGCGACCCTCGCCCCGAGCCTCGCGAACTCGATCGCGATGGCCTTCCCGAGCCCCGTGCCGCCACCGGTCACGACGACCGTGCGACCGATGTACGACCGCGCCGGCAGCGCGGACGCGCCGACGGGTGGGGGCTCGGGCAGGCCGCGGGGCGCCGTCACCGCAGCACCACCAACGCGTCGAGCGCCACGACCCCGTCCGGTCCGGCCACGAGCGGGTTGACGTCGAGCTCCACGATCTCGTCGTGGAGGTCGAGTGCGAGCTGTTGCAGACGCATGATGGTGTCCTCGATGGCCCCGAGGTCGACGGCGGGTCGCCCCCGCGAGCCCGTCAGCAGCGGCAGGCCCCGGACCTCGCGCACCATCCTCGCAGCCTCGGCGCGCGTGAAGGGCGGGATGCGGAACGTCACGTCGTCGTAGACCTCGACGGACACGCCACCGATGCCGAACATCACCACCGGGCCGAACAACTCGTCCTGCACGACCCCGAGGATGGTCTCGACGCCGCCCGTCACCATCTCCGAGACCAGCACGCCGTCGACGTCCGCGTCGGGCGCGGCCTCGGTCGCGCGCCGCATGAGCTCGTCGTACGTGGACCGCACGGCCTCCGCGCCCTCGACCCCGACCTGCACCAGCCCGAGGTCGGACTTGTGCAGGATCTCCGACGAGCTGATCTTCATGACGACCGGGTGGCCGAGCTCGTCGGCGATGCGGACGGCGTCCGGACCGGAGCGAGCCACGCGCTCGCGCGTCGTCGGGATGCCGTACGCCGCCAGCAACTCCTTGGAGCTGGCTTCGGGCAGGGCGCCGCGCCGCCCGCCGAGCACGCGCCGGGCGTCGAGGGCCGTCCCCGACGGCGTCGATGCCGGCTCCGAGAACGGCGATTCGTAGGACGCCGTGAACGCGTGGTGGTCGCGCCACGCCCCCAGCGCCGTGAGGGCGTTGCCGACCGTGCGGAACACCGGCACGCCGCTCGGCAGGAGGATGTCGCGGTACGCGGGCTCGGTGCCGACGGGCGATCCCCAGACGACCGCGACGGCCTTGTCGGTCTCCTTCGCCGCGTCGACGATGTCGCGGGCGAAGGTCTCGCTGATGGGGGGCACCGCGCCCGGGATGGGGACGAGCAGGGCGCCGACGTTGGGGTCGTCGAGGATGGCCCGCAGGATCTTCGGCCCTCGCTCGTCGCCCGTCGGGTGGCCGCCGGAGTCGACGGGGTTCGAGACTCGCAGGAACGGGGCGATCCACTCGTGGAGGAGCTCCTGGGTCTCCGGCTCGAACTCGGGCACCGGCAGTCCGCGCGCTGCGGCGAGGTCCGCCACGTGGGCGCCCGTGCCGCCCGAGATCGAGTAGATCGCGAGGCCGTCAGCGCTGGGTGCCGGTGCCCGCGCCAGGAACTGCGACACGTCGAGCAGTTCGTCGAGCGCGTCCACGCGCGTGATGCCGAACTGGCGGAAGGCGGCCGACATGACGCGGTCGGAACCGGCGAGGTGCCCGGAGTGCGACTTGGCCCACGACCGTCCGAGGTCACTGCGCCCGACCTTCACGACGACGATCGGGGTGCCGTGGCGCGCCGCCTCGTCCGCGGCCAGGCAGAGCGAGCGACCGTCCTTGAAGCCCTCGATGTACGCGGCGATGGTGCCGACGTCCTCCTGCCGGGCGAACCAGCCGATGAAGTCGGCGGCCTCGAGGTCGGCCTCGTTGCCCGTCGGCGCCCACGCCTTCAGGCCGATGCCGAGCTCCTGGGCCTGGTAGATCGGGCGACCCTGGTGGCCCGACTGCGTGATGAGGCCGATGCGCCTGGCGCCAGCCACGTCGTCCTGGAACGGCTGGAAGGCGTTGAGGGTCGTGTTCGGGCCGAGCAGTCGCAGCTCGCTACCCGCGAGCATCTCGACGATGGCCTCCTGGCGCGCCTCGCCCTCCTCGCCCGTCTCCGCGAAGCCGGCCGAGAACAGGACCGCGAACCCGACGCCCCTGGAGGCGACGTCGGGCAGGACGAGCTCGGGGCGCCCGATGAGGATCGCGGCGAGGTCGATCTCGCCGGGCACGTCCAGCACCGACGGGAAGCACTCGAGCCCGTCGACCGTGGTGCGCTTCGGGTTGACCGGCACGACCCGCGCGCCGGCCCCCTCGGCCCAGCGTCGGAGCTGGTCCCAGCTCATCCACGACGGCGAGGACGGGTCATCCGTCGCGCCGATGACGCAGACCGTCCGTGGCGAGAAGAAGCGGGCGAGGTCGACCTGGCGCAGCCGCGTGGCGCGACCGGTCGCGTCGACGTCCCCCACGCGGCTCCCTCCGGCTCGACCGCCCAGACCTGACGAGGTGTCAGATGAACCCTACTGCTATCGTCCGTTTCTGACGACCCGTCAGAAACGAAGGGGACAGCAACGTGGGCGGAGTGCTCGAGGGCAAGAACATCGCGGTCACCGGCGCCGGGCGCGGCATCGGCCGTTCCGTGGCGCTGGCCGCGGCGGCCGCAGGCGCGAACGTCGTCGCCGCCGACCTCGGCGTGGCGATGGACGGCTCGGACCCGCGCTCGGACGTGGCCGAGGCGGTGGCCAAGGAGATCGCGGACCTCGGCGGCAGCTGCATCCCGCTCGCCGTCGACGTCACCACGATGGAGGGCGGGGCGAGCATCGTGAACGCCGCCGTCGAGGAGTGGGGCTCGATCGACGGCGTCGTGTGCGTGGCCGGGATCCTGCGCGAGCGCATGCTCTTCAACATGAGCGAGGAGGAGTTCGACGCTGTCGTGAACGTCCACCTCAAGGGCCACTTCACGGTCATCCGGGCTGCCGCGGAGAAGATGCGCGAGCAGCGGAGCGGCGCGATCATCGGCTTCACGTCCGGGGCGTGCCAGGGCTCGATCGCCCAGGCCAACTACTCGGCGGCGAAGGGTGGCATCGTGTCGCTCGTCCGGTCCGCCGCGGCGGGCCTTCGCAAGTACGGCGTGACCGCCAACTGCATCGCCCCGGTCGCCAAGACGCGGATGTCCGACAACGTGCCGATGGACATCGAGATGGGCGAGCCCGAGGACGTCGCGCAGATGACCACGTTCCTCATGAGCGACGCGGCAAAGCAGGTCACCGGCCAGATCTACACGGTCGTGGCCAACCGCATCGCGGTCTGGAACCAGCCGCGCGAGGTGCGGTCGGTCTTCCGCGAGGGCGGCTGGACCCCTGAGACCATCGCCGCGTCGCTCGACAGCACGGTTGGGCAGGAGCGCATGCCGCTGTTCGACCTGATGGACGAGTGGGCCCGCAAGGCCGCCGCGAAGAAGAAGGCAGAGCAGGATGCCGCGCAAGGCTGACCGCCCCTCGGCCCGCGCTCGCTGGCGCGAGGTCGACACCAGCTGGCGGTTCTTCCTCTCCACGCTCGTCGGGGCGTGGTTCACCAAGCAGGCGTACCGGCCCGTCGCCTTCCCGCGGGCGCGCGGCGGGCCGAGCTTCTTCGCCGGCTGGCTGACGAACGAGCTCGCGCTGCACCACGTCGCCTGGCAGCTCTTCGCCACCGGCCACCACGTGCGCCGCGGTGCGCTCAAGCACTGGCCGGGCTGGCTGGGGCTGGTGTCGGCGCTCGCGCAGCTGGGCCTGAACTACAACCTGTTCAAGCGAGCCCAGGAGGCCGAGCCGGTCCTGCGCGCCGCCGTGCGTGACGCCCTCGGCGAGCCCGGGCTCGGTGAGGTGCGCATGGAGGAGGTCCGTTCGCTGCGCGGGCGCAAGCTCGTGGTGCCGCTGCCGCCGATCGACGGGCGCGTCCACCGGCGACGCAACGTCGTCTTCGCCACGCACGGTGGCAAGGACCTCAAGCTCGACGTCTACACGCCCAAGCCGGGTGTGGGTGAGCGGGTGAACTGGGCGTCCAACCGTCGTCCCGTGATGCTGTACATCCACGGTGGCGCCTGGACGATCTCGAACAAGGACGAGCAGGGCTTCCCGCTCATGCAGGAGCTCGCCGCCCGTGGCTGGGTCGGCGTCAACGCGAACTACCGGCTCTCGCCGCGCGCGACCTTCCCGGACCACCTCATCGACATCAAGGCCGCCATCGCCTGGGTCCGCGAGCACGCCGACGAGCTCGGTGCCGACCCCGACTTCATCGTGATCAGCGGCGGTTCGGCCGGGGGCCACCTCGCCGCGCTGGCGGCCGTGACGCCCAACGACCAGCGGTACCAGCCGGGCTTCGAGGACGCAGACACGAGCGTGCAGGCCTGCGTCCCGCTCTACGGGATCTACGACTTCCTCGATCGTGACGACCACGTGGGCTACACCGAGTGGGAGCTCTTCCTGACCCGCGTCGTCATGAAGCGCAGCCCTGCCGAGGACCCCCAGCTCTGGCACGACGCGTCGCCCATCGACTGGATCGACGGCGACGAGCCGCCGTTCCTGATCATCCATGGCGAGCACGACACGCTGGCCCCGCCCGCCGGTGCGCGCATGATGGCCGAGCTGCTCGAGAAGGTGGGATCGCCGGTCGGGCTCGCGATGCTCCCGGGTGCCCAGCACGCCTTCGACGTGTTCGCCTCGATCCGCACGGCCCACACGCTCGACGCGATCGTCGAGTTCACCGAGCGGCTCCACGCGCGCGCACGTAGCGTGGAGCGGGCCCAGCCACTGGCAGCCGGCTGAGCACCCCACCCCTCATCGCGACGAGCCGAGGTCGCCCGTGAAGCACATCGATGGCAAGGACGCGATCTTCCTCTACATGGAGACGCCGAGCTACCACATGCACATGGCGTTCGCCGGCGTCCTGGATCCGTCCACGATCCCCGGGGGCATCAAGGAGCCGCGCGAGGTCTACAACCACATCAAGGAGCTGATCGTCGATCGGCTCCACGTGTTCCCGCCCTTCCGCCAGCGACTGATGGACGTGCCGTTCCGCCTGCACCACCCGGTGTTCGTCGAGGACCCGGCGTTCGACCTCGACTTCCACATCCGACGTGCCGCGCTGCCGTCACCGGGGGGCAAGCGCGAGCTCGAGGACTTCGTCAGCCAGGTCCTGTCACGCCCGATGGACCGCAACCGGCCGCTGTGGGAGATGTACGTCGTCGAGGGGGTCGAGGGCGGACGCTGGGCGATGGTCGCCAAGGCCCACCACGTGCTGATCGACGGGGTCGGCGGCAACGAGATGATGGTCAACCTCATGGACCTCACGCCCGAGCCGCGCGAGGTCGACCCGCCCGAGAAGCCGTGGGAGCCCGACGACCCGCCGGGCGACCTCAAGCTCCTCGGCGACGCACTGTTCGCGAACCTCAAGCAGCCGCCCCGCTTCGTGAAGCAGGTCGCCCGCTCGGCCACGACGCTGGTCAAGGTCGCGAGGGACAAGGTGTCGGGCGAGGACGAGGCCGCGATCGCCACGATGGGCCCCAAGACGATGTTCAACCAGGTGGTCACGCCCCACCGTCGCGTCGGGTTCGGGCGGTTCGAGCTCGAGGACATCAAGACGGTCAAGAACGCGTTCGGCTGCACCGTCAACGACGTCGTGCTCGCCGTGTGCGGGCGTGCGCTTCGCCGCTACCTCGAGGAGCACGGCGAGTCACCCGACCGCAGCCTCGTCGCGTCGGTCCCCATCAGCATCCGTGCGGGCGAGGAGGAGTCGCTGGGCAACCGCGTCGCCGCCATGACCGTGCCGATGGCGGACGAGGTCGACGACCCGACCGAGCAGATCCGGCGGATCCGCGAGGTCACGAAGTCCGCGAAGGAGCGGCTCGGCGCCATCACCGCGGACCTCATGATGGACTGGACCCAGTTCGCGACGCCGGCCCTCGCCGCGCGCGCGTTCCGGTTCTACACCGGCAGCCGGATCCAGAACCTCCACCGTCCCGTGGCCAACGTGACGATCAGCAACGTCCCGGGCCCGCCGTTCCCGATCTACGTGGCGGGCTCGCAGCTCCAGTCCTTCTACCCACTCGGTCCGATCGTGCTCGGGCAGGGCGTCAACATCACCGTGGTCAGCTACCTCGGCGTGATGTACGTCGGCGTGGTCGGCTGCCCCGAGACGACGCCGAACATCGAGTCGGTCGCCGACGGCATCAGCAAGGCGCTCGACGAGTTCGTCGAGGCGGCGGCAGCGCTGGAGAAGGCGAAGGCCTAGGCCGCGGCCGGCCTCCCGAAGCCGCCCGCCGGGTGGTGGCGTTGCGCGTCGTGCAGGGCGAGGCGGCGGTTGAGCCACTGGCTGCGCGGGAGCAGCACGTGCTCGCCGAGGCCGACGTGCACCCACTGGTGCGGGCGCCGGTACCGGGCCGGGGGCCTGAAGGGCATGACCATGTGGTTCTCGACGGTGCTGCCCATGATGAAGCACGTGTCGCGGGCCGGGATAGCGAGCTGGTCGACCGGGGTGTAGATCGCGCGGACGAGTGGCCCATGGATCGGGTGGTCGTAGCGCTTGAGGAACCGCGAGGTCCGGGCCAGGAAGCGCGCCTCGGGTACCGGGAGGCTGACCCCGCCCAGCGCGGTCCCGCGTATCGGGGCGCACCACAGCTCGGCGAGGTCGACGACGTCGGGGTACTCGTGGCTCAGCACCCAGGCGACGATGCCACCGAGCGAATGCCCGGCGATGCGCAGCCGCTCGCCCCTGGCGCGAGCCTCCTCGAACCGCGGCCGGAAGTGGTCGACCACGTGGTCCGTGCGTCCCAGCCCGCCGAACTCGGGCATCGGCCGGTACTCGATCGGCAGCCCGCCGCGGGACAGGCGCGCTGCCACGCGGGCGTAGAACCGGGGCATGAGGAAGCCCGGCATGATCGTCGGTCCCAGCATGAGGACCGTCGTGGAGCTTGTCGGGAACGGGGTCGGTGGCAGGGTGCTCGGCCGTCCTGTCGGGCGGGTGGAACGGTAGGCGCACATGACGCCGCCGTCAGTGAACCCGGTCGGTTGGCGCCATCTTGCCTCGCGCGGTAGAACGTGTTCTACTTCGGCCCCGGTCTCCGCACGTACGGCTCCGCAGGTACAGATGTCCATCCGCGCCAAGATCCGCATGACCGACGACGAGGTCGCGTCGTTCCTCGACGAGCCGCACAAGCTGCAGCTCGCCACCATCGGTCCCGACGGCTTCCCGCACGTGGTGACGATGTACTACGCGATGTTCGACGGGAAGCTCGGGTTCTGGACGTACTCCTCGTCACAGAAGGCCCGCAACCTCGAGCGCGATCGCCGGGTCACCTGCCTCATCGAGACCGGCGACGGGTACGACCAGCTCCGGGGTGTGATGATCAAGGGAACCGCCACGCAGGTCGACGGCTTCGACGCCGTCCGCGAGATCGGTGGTGTGGTGTACGGCCGCTACGTCGACGGCCTCGACGGCCTCGAGGGCTTCCTCGACGACCAGGCCCGCAAGCGCAACGCCTACCTCGTCGAGCCGACGTCGGTCGCCAGCTGGGACCACCGCAAGATCGCTGCCGCCTACGCCACTCAGGACAACGCATGAAGGTCGAGGCATGAAGGTCGAGGTCAACTACGACGTCTGCGAGGCCAACGGGCTCTGCGAGCTCGCCGCCCCGGAGTACTTCCGCCTGGAGGAGGACGACACGTTGACGCTCCTGCGCGACGACGTGGCGACGGAGTTCGCCGACAAGGTGCGCGAGGCGGTCGACCGCTGCCCCAAGGTGGCGCTCGCCCTCCGCGAGGGCTGAGCCGAGATGGTGCGGGCTGCGGTCGTCGAGGCGCCGGGGGAGCGCTGTGTCGTCGTCGACGACATCGAGACGACCGTGCCCGAGCCCGGCGAGGTCCGCGTCGCCATCCGCTCGACCGGGGTCTGCCACTCCGACCTCTCGACGATGACGGGCGTCCTGCCCCAGCCGACGCCGTTCGTCCTCGGCCACGAGGCCGCCGGCGACGTCATCGAGGTCGGCTCGGACGTCGACGACCTCGCGGTCGGTGACCGGGTGATCATCGCCTGGCAGCCGCCCTGTGGCGCCTGTGCCGACTGCCAGCGCGGCCAGGTGTGGCTGTGCATGACCCACACCTACGCATCGATCGCGAACCCGCGCTTCCGTCGCAACGGCGAGCCGGTCTACGGCCTCATCACCGCCGGGACGTTCGCCGAACAGGTGACCCTCCCCCGTGCGTCGTGCATCCGGGTCGAGGACGACGTGCCCTACGAGGTCGGCGCCCTTATCGGCTGTGGCGTGATGACGGGGGTCGGCGCCGCCCTGAACGTCGCCGAGGTGCAGGAGGGCCAGTCGGTCGTCGTGCTCGGGATCGGCGGCGTGGGGGTCGCGGCGCTGCAGGGTGCGAGGATCGCGGGGGCCGGGGCCATCGTCGCCGTCGACACGGTCGAGTCGAAGCTCGCCGATGCCGCGCGGTTCGGCGCCACCCACGCGGTCACGCCGGACCAGCTCGCCGAGGCCAAGCAGGAACTCACCGGAGGAATGGGCTTCGACGTCGCCATCGAGTGCGTCGGCCACTCGTCGACGATGCGCTCGGCCTACGACGCGATCCGTCGGGGCGGCACCGCCGTCATGGTCGGGATCGGCGCGCGGGACGACAAGCTGGAGCTCAACGCCTTCGAGCTCCCGTTCATGGACAAGACGATCAAGGGTTGCGTGTACGGCGGCGCGGACGTCCGCACGGAGTTCCACCGCCTGGTCCAGCTCTGGCGTGACGGCAGCCTCGACCTCGAGGCGATGGTCAGCGCCCGCCACGACCTCGACGGGGTCAACGACGCGTTCGACGCGATGCGGGCCGGCACGGTCATCCGTCAGGTCATCAACTTCTAACCAACCGACAGACCAGCACCTGCTGGGGGAGAGGGAACACCATGGCATTCCGAGGGAAGGTCGCGCTCGTCACGGGTGGCGGCAGCGGCATGGGCCGCCTGATGTGCGAGCGGCTCGCCCGCATCGGCGCACAGGTCGCCGCGGTCGACGTCAACGAGGACGGGCTCGCGGAGACCGCAGCCGGCGAGGACCGCATCACGCCCTTCGTGTGTGACGTCACCGACTTCGACGCCGTGAGCAAGGTCGTGGCCGAGGTCGAGGAGAAGCTCGGCCCCATCGACCGCTCCGTGGCTGCGGCGGCCATCATGCCGACCGGCCTCATCTCCGAGATGGACGTCGACCTGATCAAGAAGATCATGGAGATCGACTACTACGGCGTCGTGCACACGGTGAAGGCCACGCTGCCCGGGATGCTCGAGCGCGGCAGTGGCGACCAGGTCATCTTCGCGTCGCTCATGGGCTACATGCCCGTGATGTACCTCGGGGCGTACTGCGCGGCGAAGTCCGCGGTCCGGACCTTCGCGGAGATCCTCTACCACGAGAACCGCGACTCGGGCGTCCGCTTCGGCCTCGTGGCCCCGCCGGCCGTCGAGACGCCGCTGCTCGACCAGATCTCGTCGCCGCTGAAGGTCATGGAGAAGGGCGCGAAGCCGCTCAGGCCCGACCAGGTGATCGACGCGATCGAGAAGGGCCTCGAGAAGGGCACCTTCGAGATCATGCCGGGACAGGCCAAGGCGGCCTCGATCGCGCACCGCCTCATCCCGGGCAAGATCTGGGACAACATGCACAAGCTCGAGGGCCGCTGACCCTCACCGCTTGTTGCGCAGCCGCTCGTCGATCGCATCCGCGACCTCGCCCACGAGGTCGCGGATGCGGTTGCCGCTCGACACGCCGAGCTCCTTCTCGAGGTCGGGCTCGGTGATGCCGTCGAGGGCTCGCTGGATGCCGGACCGGATCGTGCGGCTCCAGCCCTGGATGATCGCGATGCCGGTGCCGATGCCGATGAGGAATCCGGGTCCCGCGGAGTAGAGGAACTGGACGACGTCGTTCCCGCCCTCGATGCCCGTCGCGGCGAAGACGCCACCCACCAACGAGCCCGCGAAGACGCCCGCCCCGACGCCGACGCCCGTGAGGCCGATCCTCTCGGTGTCGGCCTCGAGCTCGACCACGTGCTCGTCGGGGCCGACCTGGATCTGGCGGTGCGTGACCTGCTTGAGGCCCTTCAGCGCCTTCGTGCCGCGGCCACTGATGGCGGTTCGTGCCGCGGTCGTCCAGTGCTTGTCGGGAACCCAGCGGACGCCGCCTCCCGTCCGTCCCGACGGACGCAGGCCCTCGTCCTTCGTGAGCCACTGGCTCACCCGCTCGGTGACCTCCTCGGCGCTCCCGCGCGCGACCTCGCGGCCGACGATCCGCCTCGGCCCGAGGATCCGGCGATGGCCCGGAGTCGGGGCGGACTCGATGAGCTGCTCGCGTATCGCGCGGTTCACCGCCTCGCGGTCGATGCCGAGCTCGTCGGCGATGCGGTGCAGTGACGCGACGTCGAAGGTCGCACCGCCCTGTCGGCGCTCGTCGTGGAGCTCGATGGCCCGCTCGAGCACGCGCTCGGCGTCACTGCGGCTGAGCGCGTCGAGCCGGTCGGCGAGGTCGTCGCTGAGCGGCTGTTGATCGCGGGGGAGGGGGACCTGTTCCTGCATCGGTGCGAGTATGCACGGGGGAGGGCAGGTCGGGGCAACCTGACGGCAGGGCCGCGCGTTGGAGATGCTGATGAGTCGCCAGGGGAGGCGTGGCAGGTGATGCGACGACCGTTCATCCTGATCCTCGCTGGGGCCATCGCGCTGGCGGGTTGCGAGGCCGGGGCCCCCTCACCGTCAGAACTGGTGGGGACCCCCGATGGCTCGACGGACGGTCCGGGGCCAGACCCTGCGATCGACGCGGCGGAGTCGCCAGAGCCGGCGGAAGCCACGGCGCTGGATGCCAGGGACGTGGTCGAGGCCGACATCGACGGAGACGGGGACGACGAGGTCCTCGTGCTGGCCGGCGGCACGCACCTCGTGATCGATGACGTGGTGCACGAGCTGCCGCCGGAATGGGCGTCGGCTGCGCGCATCGACGCGGTCGTCGACCTCGACGGTGATGGGCGCGAGGAGCTGGTGCTCACGATGGATGGCAACACCCGCCAGGTCGCCACCCTCGTCCTGCTCGATGGCGCCGAGCTCCGGACCCCGGCCTTTCCCGACGGCTACGCGATGTCGACCGGCTCGGGGATCACGGGATGGAGCGCCTGGGGTTGCTCGGGCGATGATCTCGTCACGGTCGAGTACGAGCGCCAGCTCGACGCCGACGGACAGCCGACCGGGGGTGGCGCGTGGTTCCGGGCGCGCTGGACCCTCGACGACGGCGAGCTGCGCCTGCTCGACTCCTCGAGCGGCGACGGCGGCGGCGAGCCCGCTCCACCGCCGCCGTGCGCGCGGTGACGACGCTCCACACTCGCACGCCGCCACCCGGCTACCGTTGCAGTGGTCACTGTCACGGTCCGGGGCTCGGAGGGACGGCATGGCGAAGCGCACGCGGTGGACGATCGACGAGCTCGCGCACGAGTCCGGCGTCACCTCCCGCAACATCCGCTACTACCAGACGCGCGGGCTGCTCCCGCCCCCCAACGTCAAGGGTCGCGTCGGCATGTACGACGAGGGCCACCTCGAGCGGCTCAAGCTCATCCAGGAGCTCCAGTCCGAGGGCCTCAACCTCCAGGCCATCGGTTGGCTGCTCGGCGGCGCCGGGTCCGTCGCGACGGACGAGCTGCGCCAGCTCAAGCGCGCCGTGATGGACGGCTGGACCGCCGAGGAGCCGGTCGAGGTCAAGCTCGGGGACCTGCTCAAGCAGATGGGCGTGAAGGACGTGGGCGACGAGGTCGTCGAGCGCGCGCAGGCGCTCGATCTCATCGAGCCGACCGGTGACGACAAGACCTGGCGGGTGCTGGTCCCGGGCGTGCTGGCGGCGGGAGCCGAGCTGCGGGCCATGGGGGGCATCGACATCGACCGTGCGCTCGACGTCCTCGACACGATGCGGGAGCACGCCGCGGCCGTCGCGGACGCCTACGTCGCGGTCTTCGACGAGGCCGTGCTGGCCCCGTGGGACGCGCGGGGGAGGCCGGAGGACGAGTGGCCGGCGATCCGCGAGGCCGTCGAGCGCATCCGGCCGCTCGCCGGCGAGGCGCTGCTCGGTGTGTTCAACCAGGTGATGGCCCAGACCATCGCCCGACGCGTGGAGGAGGCCGTCCCGACGGGGTGAGTGACGAACCAGCCCAACGGTACTGGTTCAGTCTTGACTGTTACAGCATATGCTGTCACACTAGGTGGTGACAGGAGCGGCGCCATCCGTCGAGGCCGCCCCGAGGAGCCACCTCGTGACCACCAACCCCCCCATCGCCCGCCGCCAGCGCGGGCTGCCGCGCATCGCCCGTCGCATCGCCTCCACCCGCCTCGCCGAGGCCCTGGCCACGCCCCACACGCCCTCGACCTACCTCGAGCTCGTCAACCCGCTGTGGTCACTCGACGAGCGACGGGCCGTCGTCGTGGGCACCCGCCGCGAGACCGCGGACACCGTCACGCTGATCGTGCAGCCGGCCGCGTGGGCGGGCCACCGCGCAGGGCAGTGGGTGAGCGTCGGCGTCGACATCGACGGGACGCGCCACACGCGGTGCTACTCCGTCGCCTCGTCGGCGGCGCGCACCGACGGCCTGCTCGAGCTGACGGTCAAGGCGCACCCGCAGGGCCGCGTGTCCGGCCACCTCACGACGGCCGTGCGCCCCGGTGCGATCCTCGCGATCTCCGAGCCGCAGGGCGCGTTCGCCCTGCCGGAGGTGCTCCCTGATCGCATCGTCCTGATCAGTGGCGGCAGCGGCATCACCCCCGTGATGTCGATGCTGCGGACGCTGCTCGACACGGGCTACGACGGCCGGGTCACCTTCCTGCACTACGCCCGCACGACCGCCGACGTCATCTACGGCGGCGAGCTCGTCCGCATCGCGCGCGAGCGGCACGACGTCGACCTGCGGCTCGTCTTCACGCGCGAGGACCGCGGCACGCTGCGCGGCCACCTCACCCGCGACCACCTCGACGCCGTGGCGCCCGACCGGGCCGAGGCGCTCACGTTCGCGTGCGGTCCCGCCGCGCTCGTGCGCGCCGTCACCGACCTCTACGACGAGGACGGCCTGGCCGGCACGCTCGCGACCGAGATGTTCGAGCCCCCGGCACTCGCTCGCGACCCGGAGGCGACCGCCGGGACCATCAGCTTCACCACCAGCGGTGTCACCGTCCGAAACGACGGCCGCACGCTGCTCGAGCAGGCCGAGGACGCCGGCCTGCGCCCCGCCTCCGGCTGCCGGATCGGGATCTGCCACACGTGCGTCCGCCGCAAGCCCGCGGGCGCCGTCCGCGACCTCCGCAGCGACGCCGTCCAGGACGCGTGTGACGTCGACGTGCAGCTGTGCGTCAACGTCCCCGCCGGCGACGTCGCCATCGACCTCTAGGAGACTCCCATGCCTTCGACAACCAACCCGCACGCCCATCTGACGCCCACGCAGATCGAGGACCTCGGGGCCGAGCTCGACGCGATCCGCGAGCGCGTCCTCGCCGACCTCGGTGAGGAGGACGCCACCTACATCCGGCGCGTCGTCCGACTGCAGCGGACGTTGGAGTTCACCGGCCGTGGCCTGCTCTTCCTGAGCTTCCTGCCACCCGCCTGGGTCGCCGGCGTGGCCGCACTCGGCGTGTCCAAGATCCTCGACAACATGGAGATCGGGCACAACGTCATGCACGGCCAGTACGACTGGATGAACGACCCGAAGCTGCACTCGCAGACCTTCGAGTGGGACACGGCGGCGCCCTCGCCGAACTGGAAGCACGGTCACAACTACCTGCACCACACCTGGACGAACGTGGTCGGCAAGGACCGCGACATCGGGTACGGCATCCTGCGGATGAGCGAGGAGCAGCCGTGGCACCCGCGTCACCTCGCCAACCCGGTCGCCGCCTTCCTGCTCGCGGTGTTCTTCCAGTGGGGCGTGGCCCTGCACGACCTCGAGGTCGACCGCCTGCGCACCGGCGAGACGAAGTGGGAGGACGTCGAGGACTTCGCCCGCCTGATCCGGCGCAAGGCGGCCAAGCAGGCGAAGAAGGACTACCTGCTCTACCCGCTCCTCGCCCTGCCCATCGCACCGCTCGTGTTCGCGGGCAACGCCTCGGCCAACCTCATCCGCAACCTCTGGGCCTACACGATCATCTTCTGCGGCCACTTCCCGGACGGCGTCGCGCAGTTCCGCGAGGAGGACATCGAGGGTGAGACCCGCGGAGCGTGGTACCTCCGCCAGATGCTCGGCTCCGCCAACATCGAGGGCGGCAAGGCGTTCCACGTGATGAGCGGCAACCTCAGCCACCAGATCGAGCACCACCTCTTCCCGGACCTGCCGGCGCGCCGGTACGCCGACATCTCCGTCGAGGTGCGCGAGATCTGCGAGCGCTACGAGCTGCCGTACAACACGGGGTCGCTGTCCCGCCAGTTCGGGTCCGTCGTGCGCAGCATCTTCCGACTCGCCCTGCCCGACCGCTGGCCTCGTCGCGGCCGTCGCCAGGACCCGCGCCCCGCGCTGCCGGGACCTGCCGGCCGCGCGAGCCTCGAGCGGCTCGCCGCCTGACGCGGGCGGCAACCCGACGCGGCGCGGGCCCTACGGGCTCGCGCCGTGCCCCGTGATGAACACGCCCTCGGCCTCCGCGAGGACCGTGCCGTCCGCCGTCATGGAGCGCGCGGTCGCCGTGATGCGCCGGCCGTCCGGGCCGGTGGCCGTGCCCTCGTACGTGATCGGCTCGTCGATCGGCGTGAACCGGCGGTAGCGGATCGTCAGCGTGCCCGTCACGCCCGCGGCGCCCGTCGCCATCTGTGCGATCCCGAGGATCTCGTCGAACGCCGCGGCGATCATGCCCCCGTGCACGCCCCGCGGAGGGCCCTCGTGCTCCTTGCCGTACGTCAGGGTCGCGCGCGTGCGTTCGCCGTCGAAGTCGATCGGCAGCGGTGGCGCGATCGGGTTGCTGCGGCCGCTGACGGGGCTGCGCTCGAGCAGCGCACCGCCCGAGCCCTCCGTGACGGCCGGCGTCTCGCCCGCGAACCGGGGGAGTGACTCGAGCCGTGATCGCAGCGCGTTGGCGTCCGCCACGAGCTCCGCGAGCTCGTCCCCCTCGACCGCGTCGGGGTCGAGCATCGCGATCGCCGCGATGGCGCCGCGGACGGCGTCGGCGAGCTCGTGCTTGGTCCGGAACTCGTCGGACACCTCGGCCGTGCTCCGCAGCCAGTAGCGGACGAGCTTGCCCACGCGATCGGCGCCGCGGACGTCCTCGTCCTCGCCCGGCCCGTCCTCGTCCTCGAAGCGCGAGCGCTCGGCGAGCCCCTCAGGTCCCAAGGTCATCGTGCCCTCCACGAGCCTCGAAGTGGCCTGCCGCGTTGCGACAGAACTAGAACGTGTTCTAGCATCCCTGAACAGATGTGACGACCCGTCAGGTTCTGGCCGATCGGCCGGATGGCGCCACGGTAGGGGAGGTCGAGGTGCACCTCGCGTTGACGCCGGAGCAGGAAGCGTTCCGGCAGGAGGTGCGTGAGTACTTCGAGGCGTTGATGACGCCCGAGATACGCGCCGACCTCCACACCGACATCCGTGGCGAATGGGAGGGTCCGGAGGAGAGCTCTCCCTACCGCAACCTGATCCGTCGCATCGGCGCCGATGGTTGGCTGGCGCCGACCTGGCCGGAGGAGTACGGGGGCCGGGGCCTGAGCGAGGTCGAGGCCTTCGTCTTCTTCGACGAGACGCAGCGCCTGAAGGTGCCGATCCCGTTCCTGGCCACGAACACGGTCGGGCCCACGATCATGGCCTACGGCTCGCAGGAGCAGAAGGACCACTTCCTGCCCGGGATCCTCGAGGGGCGGATCCTGTTCGCGATCGGCTACTCCGAGCCCGAGGCGGGCACCGACCTCGCGAGCCTGAACACCCGCGCGGTCCGCGAGGGCGACGAGTGGGTCATCAACGGCCAGAAGATGTGGACGAGCCTGATCCACCACGCCGACTACGTCTGGCTCGCGTGCCGCACCGACCCGGAGGCGCCCAAGCACAAGGGCATCTCGATCATCGTCGTCCCGACCGACGCCGACGGCTTCACCTGGACCAAGGTCGAGACGCTCGGTGGTGGCCTGACCAGCGCGACCTACTACGAGGACGTGCGGGTGCCCGTCGACGCCTGCGTCGGTGGCGAGAACAACGGGTGGCGGATGATCACCACCCAGCTCAACAACGAGCGCATCGCCCTGTCGTCTTCGGGTGTCGTCGAGCGCCGACTCGTCGAGGTGACCCGCTGGGCGCAGGACACGAAGCTGCCCGACGGTCGCCGCGTCATCGACCAGGAGTGGGTCCGGCTCAACCTGGCCAGGGTGCGGGCGAAGATGGAGTACCTGCGGCTGCTGAACTGGAAGGTCGCGTGGGAGGCGTCGCAGGGCCAGATCGCCCCGGCCGACGCGTCAGCCATGAAGGTCTACGGCTCCGAGTTCTACATCGAGGCGTGGAAGCTGCTGATGGAGGTCGTGGGGACGACCGCGACGATCACGGCCGGCTCGCCCGGCGAGGTCCTCGAGGGCGACCTCGAGGAGTCGTTGCTCCGTGCCACGATCCTGACCTTCGGCGGCGGCACCAACGAGATCCAGCGCGACATCATCGCGACGCTCGGCCTCGGGCTGCCGCGCGCACCCCGCTGAGGAGCCCCGACGATGGTCGACTTCGCACTCTCCGAGCAGCACGAGGCGGTCCGCGGGCTCGCGACCGACCTCCTCGGTGGCCGCTCCACGCCGGAACGGCTGTCGGCCGTCGAGTCGGACGGTTGGTTCGACCGCGATCTGTGGCGTGAGATCGCCGAGACCGGCCTGCTGGGCATCGCGCTGCCCGAGGCCGCCGGGGGCAGCGGCCTCGACCAGCTCGCCATCCACCTCGTGCTCGAGCAGGTCGGCGCCACCGTCGCGCACGTGCCCTACCTCGAGACCGTCGTCCTCGGCGCGCTCCCGATCGCCGAGTTCGGCGCGCCAGGCCTGCGCGACGACCTCCTGCCGAAGGTCGTGGCGGGCGACGTGATCCTCACGGCGGCCCTGCACGACATCGACGGGGTCGACCCCGCGGCACCGACCGCGACCGCCCAGCTCGATGGCGACACGTGGCTGCTCACCGGCACGAAGACCACCGTGCCGTTCCTGCCGCTGGCCGACCTGGTCGTCGTGTCCGCGACCACGGACGCCGACGGGCCCGGCCTCTTCCTCGTGGACCCGGCAGCCGACGGGGTGACCGTGCGCGACCACCACGTCGTCGGCGACGGCCCACACGGCGAGCTCCACCTCAGCGGGACGCCGGCGGTCAGCAGGCTCGGCGATGCGGCGGCGCTGGGCTGGCTGCTGACCCGCGCGTGGTCCGCGATCGCGTCGCTCGTCGCCGGTGCCTGCGACGCGGCCCTGCGCCTCGCGGCCGACTACACCGGCCAGCGCGAGCAGTTCGGCCGCCCCATCGCGACCTTCCAGGCCGTCGGGCAGCGCGTCGCGGACGCCTACATCGACACCGAGGGCATCCGCCTCACGGCGCTGCAGGCCGCGTGGCGGTTGTCCGAGGGGCTGCCCGCGGACGACGAGGTCGCCATCGCCAAGTGGTGGGCGGCGGACGCCGGCCATCGCGTCATCCACGCGGCACACCACGTGCACGGTGGCGTCGGCGTGGACAAGGACTACCCGCTCCACCGGTACCTGTACCTGATCAAGCAGCTCGAGTTCGCGCTGGGATCGGGCACGCAGCAGCTTCTTCGGCTGGGGGACCGGATGGCGGCGGAACCGGCCTGAATTGACCAGTGGTTCAGCCCGGCTGGATCGGGACGACGGGGAGGTGGGAACAGGCTCGTTGGAGCGACGTCCATCTTCGGGCAGTGCGCGCGTACGCGCAGCGCACAACCTAGGGTGGCGTCCGTTCTTCGGGGTCTGTGACCCGCTGACGGCGCGAGGGGAGAGCGCGGTGCGGATGTACGCCCGGACGGCCTTGTTGGCGGTCCTGTGTCTCGTGGCCTCGGCCTGCGGGTCGCGACTCGGCGAGGACGAGCTCGTGATCGCGCGCGAGTCCGCGCTGAGCGGCGGCAGCGGCGGGGCCGTCGCGACCGGTGACGCGGGCGGCACCGCCAGCGGCGGCGTCGCGACGGATCCGATCGGCGGGTCGACCGACACCGGAGGTGGCACCGACGCGGGGACCGACACCGGGGCCGGGACCGCCACCGGGGCCGGGGCCGGCGCCGGCACCGATGCCGGTGCCGGAACGGACGCGGGCACCGGTGGTGGTGACGCCGGCGCGGGCGCAGGCGCGGGCGGCGGTGACGCGGGCGCTGGTGGTGGTGATGCAGGCGCCGGTGGCGGCGGTGGCGGCGGCCAGGCGCAGCCGACGGACACGCGGCTCGCTCCCGCGGGCGGCAACGGTGGCGCGACCGACGTCGGTGTCACCGAGAACAAGATCGTCATCGCCAACGTCAGTGACCTGTCCGGTGCCGTGCCGGGCCTGTTCGAGGACGCGCAGCTCGCGGTGAAGGCGTACTTCGAGTTCTTCGCCCGCACCGAGGGCACGATCTACGGGCGCCAGCTGGAGCTGTTGGCCCTCGATTCGCAGATGGACAGCAACGCCAACCGGACCAAGTACCTGTCGGCGTGCAAGCAGTCCTTCGTGGCGGTCGGCTCGATGTCGGCCTTCGACTCGGGCGTTCCCTCCGCGATGGGCTCGGCCGACTGCGCGGACGGCAACTACGTGGACCTGCGGACGGGCTCGGTGAGCCGTCCCGCCATGGAGGGTCCGCGGATGTACTCCACGGACGCCTTCGCGCCGAACAAGCAGCCGCTGTCGGAGTACCTGTTCTGGAAGGAGCAGGCGCCCGACGCGATCACGCGTGCGTGCTACCTGTTCATCGCCGGCGAGACGACCAAGTTCCAGACCGACCTCGTCCAGGCCGGCACCGCGACCATCGGCTACGACTGGGTGTACGTGGACCAGATCGAGGTCTCCGAGTCCAACTACGCGCCGTTCGTGCTCAACATGAAGCAGAACGACTGCGGGTTCGTGACCTTCCAGGGCGCGGTCAACCAGGCGGTCAACCTCGCGAAGGCGATGCGCCAGCAGAACTTCACGCCGGCCATCTACGCGCTGCAGACCAACATGTACACGCCCGACCTGATCGCGCTCGGCGGACCGGACATCGAGGGCGCGCAGGTCGCCGTCCCGTCGGTCCTCATCGAGGAGATCGACCGCCATCCGGAGCTCCAGCGCTACGCGCAGTTCCTCCAGGCGGTCAAGCCGGGCGCACGGCCCACGGGGCTCGGCATGTACGCCTGGTCGTCGGCCGCGCTGACCGTGCAGATCCTCAAGGACATGGGCCCCGACGTGACGCGCGCGAAGTTCCTGGAGGCCGTGAAGAAGGTCAACGGCTACGAGGGCAACGGGATCATCCCGCCGCAGAACATCGGCGGGAAGGTCCCGGCGGACTGCAACATCATCGTGGTGGTGCAGGGCGGGCAGTTCAAGCGACTGGAACCAGCGGGGTCGGGGATGCGCTGTGACAACCAGGTAGCGACGGTGAACGTCTGATGGGGGCCGAGCTCAGCACGCTCTTCTCGTTCCTGATCGTCGGGCTCGTGACGGGGTCGGCCTACGCCATCGCCGCCTCGGGCCTCGTCATCACCTACGCCACGTCGAACGTCTTCAACATCGCCCACGGCGCCATCGGCATGGTGATGGCGTTCACGTTCTGGCACCTCGGCGCACAGGTCGGCCTGCCCTCGTGGCTCTCGCTCGTCCTCGTCGTGTTCGTCATCGCGCCGCTGTTCGGTGCGCTGATCGAGCGCACGATGATGCGCCAGCTCACCGATGCCCCCGTCACGCTGTCCCTGACCGTCACGGTCGGCCTCATGGTCGGCCTCATCGGTCTCGCGCAGCTGATCTGGCCACCCGGTGCCCGTCGCATCGACCAGTTCTTCGCGGGCAGCGGCGTCCAGCTCGGCGACGTCTTCGTGACCGCCCACGAGATGCTGACCTTCGGCCTCGCGGTGGTCGTCGCCGGGGGCCTGTACTACCTGCTCAAGTTCACGCGCACCGGCATCGGCATGCGGGCCGTCGTCGACAACCG
>JBFHRB010000013.1:0-25332 GCA_041591915.1 Nitriliruptorales bacterium | reverse complement strand
GGCTCACAGGTCGAGCAGCGCCTCGAGCCCGACGGTGAGGCCGGGCGCGTCGGCGACCCGGCGGACCGCCAGGATCACGCCGGGCATGAACGAACTGCGATCGATCGAGTCGTGGCGGATGCTCAGCGTCTGGCCCTCCCCCCCGAACAGCACCTCCTGATGGGCGACGAGCCCCGGCAGGCGCACGCTGTGGACGCGAATACCGGCGCGATCCGCGCCGCGGGCGCCGTCGATCACCTCACCCATGACGGGGGCGGGAGCTTCCTCGCGGGCGGACGCGATGAGGTCCGCCGTCCGCAGCGCCGTGCCACTCGGGGCGTCGGCCTTGCCGTCGTGGTGGAGCTCCGTGATCTCGACGTGCGGCAGGTAGCGGGCGATGACCTGGCTGACGTGCATCATCAGGACGGCGCCGATGGCGAAGTTCGGCGCGACGAAGGCGTTCGCGGACGACGCATCCGCGCGGGCGCTGACGTCCTCGAGCTGCTCGTCGGTCATGCCCGTGGTCCCGACCACGACGTGTATGCCTGCGTCGAGGAGGTCGCAGACGTTGGCGTAGACCGCCGAGGGATGGGTGAAGTCGACCATCACGTCGACGTCATCCGGGCCGAGCTCGGCGTGCGACGACCGGACGTAGACGCCCTCGACGGTGTCGCCGGCGTTGTGCGGGTCGACGGCAACCTCGAGGCGCAGGCCCTCGGCTGCACGCACGGCCCGGCAGACCTCGCGGCCCATGCGGCCGCCTGCTCCGAGCACACCGACGCGGATCGTCATCACGCACCTCCAGGGGTCGCGTGACGGTAGTGCAGGTCGTCAGGCCGTGACGGCCTCGAACCTGTCTGCCTCGTCGGGCTCGAAGGGGCCCACGACAGCGAGCGTCCGCGGCGTGGCGAGGAGCTCGTCCGCCACGCCACGCACCGCGTCGAGGTCGACGGCGTCTATGCGGTCGATGACGTCGTCGACCGTGATGATCTCGGCGTCGTTGCAGACCATCTTGCCGATCCGACTCATGCGCGAGCCGGTGTCCTCGAGCGAGAGCACGATCCCGCCCTTGAGCGCGCCCTTGGCCCGCTCGACCTCCTCGGCCGTGACGGACGAGGAGAAGCCGTCGAGCTGCTCGCGAACGACCTTGAGCGTCTCCTCGACGCGCCTCGGCGTCGTGCCCGCGTAGGCGCCGTACACCCCGGCGTCCGAGTAGCCGGACACGTAGCTGTAGGTCGAGTACGCGAGACCTCGCTGCTCGCGGACCTCCTGGAAGAGGCGCGAGCTCATGCCGCCGCCGAGGATCGTGTTCATCACACGGGCGGCGTACCGGCGCGGATCGCGCTGGTCGAGCGCTCGCCCGCCGAGCACGACGTGGGCCTGCTCCGTCGGACGATGGCGGACCGCGACCTCGCCGACGTGGAACTGCCGTGGCTGGACGCGCTCGGCACGCTCGCCACCGGGACGTCCGAGGTCGCCGAGACCGTCCTCGATGAACCGGACGACGTCGTCGTGGTCGATGTTGCCGACCGCGGCGACGGTGAGGTTCTCCGGCCGGTAGCGGTCGAGGTAGTAGTCGTGGATGGTCTCGCGGTCCATCCCCGTGATCGAGTCCATCGTGCCGAGGGTCTCGAGCGCCAAGGGATGGTCGCCGAGCAGCGCCTCCTGGAAGTCCCCGTGCACGAGGTCGTCCGGCGAGTCGAGGTGGATGTTGATCTCCTCGAGGACGACCTGGCGCTCGGCCTCGACGTCCTCGACGGTGTTGGTGGCGTCGACGAGCATGTCGCCGAGCACGTCGACGGCCACCGGGAGGTCACGGTCGAGCAGGCGTGCGTAGAAGCACGTGTACTCCTTCGACGTGAAGGCGTTCATCTCACCGCCGACCGCGTCGATCTCCTCCGCGATCTGGCGGGCCGTGCGCGACGTCGTGCCCTTGAACAGCAGGTGCTCCAGGAAGTGGGAGCACCCTGCCTGTTCCGCCGACTCGTCACGCGAGCCGACGCGGAACCAGAACCCGAGCGACACCGACCGCACGCTGGGCATGCGTTCGGTCACGACCGTGATGCCTGACGGCAGGTCGGTGCGCTCGAAGTCCATCGGTTCGTCGTGCTCAGTCGCGACGGCGGGTGCGCGTGCGGGTGCGCTGGCGCCCACCCTCGTCACCACCGCGATCGCGGTCACCGCCACGATCGCCGTCACCACCACGGTCACGGTCACCACCACGGTCACGATCGCCGCCACGGTCGCGGTCACCACCACGGTTGCGGTCACGACCACCACGGTCACCACCGCGGTCACGGTCGCGGCCACCACGGTCGCGGTCACCACCGCGGTCACGGTCCCGGCCACCACGGTCCTCGCGGTCGTCCGAGCCCTTGGCCTCGGGGGCGTCGTCGCCGCCATCGGCGTCGCCGCCCTCGTCCACGAAGTCCAGCTTGAACTTGCGGCCACCGTCGAGGACCTCGAGGACCTCGACCCAGACCTTGTCCCCGACGTTGATCGCCTGCTCGGCGTGGTCGAAGCGTCGGCCGGCGCGCTGGCTCAGCTTGCTGATGTGCAAGAGGCCATCCGTGCCCGGGGTCAGGTTGACGAACGCACCGAACGACTCGGTCTTGACGACCGTCGCGTGGTAGCGCTCGCCCGCCTCCGGCAGGACCGGGTTGGCGATGTTGTTGACGCGGTCGGCTGCGGCCTCGGCCGCCTCCTTGTTGTCCGCGTAGATGCGGACGATCCCGCGGGAGCCGTCGTCGTCGACGTCGATGTTGGCGCCGGTCTCCTCCGTGATCTCACGGATGACCTTGCCCTTCGGGCCGATGACCTCACCGATCTTGTTCATCGGGATGTAGATCGTCTGGACCCGCGGAGCACCCTCGGCGACCTCGGCACGCGGCTCGGGGATGGCCTCGAGCATGACGTCGAGGATCTCCATGCGCGCGTCCTTGGCCTGCAGCAGTGCCTCCTGCAGGACGTCGGCCGGCACGCCGCTGAGCTTGGTGTCGAGCTGCAGCGCGGTCACGAAGTCCTTCGTGCCGGCGACCTTGAAGTCCATGTCGCCGTAGAAGTCCTCGGTGCCCTGGATGTCGGTGAGCGTGGTGTAGGTGTCGTTCTCGTAGATCAGGCCCATCGCGATGCCGGCGACGGGGGCCACGATCGGGACACCGCCGTCCATCAGCGCGAGCGTCGAGCCACAGACCGACGCCATGGACGTCGAGCCGTTGCTGCTGGTGATGTCCGACACGAGGCGGATGGCGTAGGGCCACGCCTCCTCGTCCGGCACGACCGGCTTGACCGCACGCTCGGCGAGCGCGCCGTGGCCGATCTCCCGACGCTTCGGCGACCCGACGCGACCGGTCTCACCGGTCGAGTAGGGCGGGAAGTTGTAGTGGTGCATGTAGCGCTTCTCGTCCTCCGGCAGGAGGGTGTCGAGGCGCTGCGACTCGCGCAGGGAACCCAGCGCGAGCACGGAGATGACGTTGGTCTCGCCGCGCGAGAAGAACGCCGAGCCGTGGGTGCGGGGCAGGATGCCGACCTCGGCGGCGAGCGGACGGATGTCGCGGACACCGCGCCCGTCGATCCGCAGGCCCTTCTCGGTGATCATCCGGCGGACGACCTTCTTCTCGACCGCGCGGAACGCCTCCTTGGCCTGCTTGGCGCGGGCCTCCTCGTCGAGGTCCTCGGGGCCGTTCGCGACGACGTGCTCGACGGCCAGGTCACGGGCCTCGGCGAGCTTGTCGTTGCGGGTGGACTTGTCGTCGTCGGTCGAGCCGTAGATGGCCTCGACGGCGGAGAGCGAGTGCTCCATCACCAGGTCGAGGACGGGGTCGGTGTAGTTGGGGAAGCGCGGGAAGTCGATGCCCTGGCGCGGGCCGACCTTGTCGACGAAGGCCTGCTGCGCGTCACAGATCTGCTTCAGCAGCGGCTTGATGTCCTCGAGCGCCTGCCCGATGAGCTCCTCCGTCGGGGCGGGGGCGCCCATCTCGATGTGGGTGACGGCGTTGTCCGTCGCCTCGGCCTCGACCATGAGGATGGCGACGTCGCCGCTGTCGGTCACGAGGCCGGCCGCGACGAGGTTGAAGACCGCCTCCTCGGCGAGCTCGGTGAAGGTCGGGAAGGCCTTCCACGAACCGTCACGCATCATCGCGTAGCGGATCGCGGCGACCGGGCCGTCGAACGGCACGCCGGCCAGCATCGTGGCGACCGACGAGGCGTTGATCGCCAGGACGTCGTAGGGGTCCTGCTTCGAGGTCTGCAGGACGGTGTTGACGACCTGGATCTCGTTGCGCAGGCCGTCCGCGAACGTCGGGCGCAGCGGGCGGTCGGTCAGGCGGCAGGCGAGGATGGCGCCCTCGGACGGGCGGCCCTCACGCTTGAAGAAGCTGCCGGGGATCTGCCCCGCGGCGTACATCCGCTCCTCGACCTCGATGGTCAGGGGGAAGAAGCCGAGGAAGTCCTTCGGCGACGACGAGGCCGTGCTCGTCGTCATGAGTGTCGTGTCACCGATCGAGGCGACGACGGAGCCGCCGGCCTGCTGGGCGAGCTTGCCGCCCTCGAAGGTGATGGTGGTGCCGTCGATCTCGACGGCGTGTTCGATGTTTCCGAGCTTGCCCACGGATGGGCCTCCTTGCGTACGTCAGCGCACACCCGTTCTCGGGTGGCGGTCGTCACGCGCCCGGTCCGTCTCGGTGTATCAGTGAGGGCGGCTCGAGGGTTCGGTGCAGCACGCCGGCTACGTCCTCGAGGCGTCTCCACTGACCACCGCGATGGGCCGGTCCGCGTCGACAGGGGTGGTTCTAGCGGTTCTCCTCGCCCCGGCACGTGCAGGGGCGGTTGATGCACGAGAGGCCGGGACCACCAGGCCCCGGCCTCTGCACGGTTGTCACCGACGCAGTCCAAGCTCCCCGATGAGGGTGCGGTACCGCTCGATGTCCTTCTTCTTCAGGTACGCCAGCAGTCGGCGTCGCTGACCGACCATCTGGAGCAGGCCACGACGCGAGTGGTGGTCGTGCTTGTGCTCCTTCAGGTGCCCGGTGAGGTGGTCGATGCGCTTCGTGAGGAGCGCGACCTGGACCTCGGGGGACCCGGTGTCGCCGTCGTTCTGGGCGAACTTCGCGATGATCTCTTGCTTGCTGTCAGGCAGCTCTACAGCCACGTGGTTCTCCTGTGCCGTCTGTCCCCGACCGCGCCGGGCGGCATGCGTCGCCGCGGGGGTTCGGTGCCACGCGCGCAGGCAGCTGACGGCAGCGTGCTCGCGGTAGGTGCGTGGCCCAGGGTTCGCGCTCGGCGATCCCTGCCGACCCCGACGCCCGAACGGGCGAGGATGTGTGACGTGGCCCGTGACGGGCCACTCGCAGAGTCTGTCACACGCCCGAGCGTGCGGCAACCGGGCACGTGCGGCCACCGAGCGCGCACGGCGCGCCCCGGCAGGCCCTACTCCGGCGCGAGCCCCGCCAGCAGGCGCGCGACGACGCTGCGCAGCTGGTCGAGGTCGAAGGGCTTGACGAGGTAGTAGTCCGCGCCGGAGCTCCACCCCTTCCAGACGTCCTCGTCGCCCTTCAGCGCCGTGCAGACGATCACCGGGATGCTCGACCAACCGTCGCGCGTCCGCAGTTCCTTCAGGATCGAGAAGCCGTCGGAGCCTGGCATCATCACGTCGAGGATCACGAGGTCCGGCACCGCACCCGACAGCCGGGCCATGGCCGACTGCCCGTCACTGAGCATCTCGCAGGCGTAGCCCTCGACCGTCAGGGTCATCTCGAGCATGCCGGCCACGGCGGGATCATCCTCTGCGACGAGGATCCGCTGTGACACGGCTGTGCTCTCCTGTGGCTGCTGGTCGACAAGGTAGTCGTCGGCGGGCACGGGACCGGTCGAAGGCCCGCCGACGGCGCCACGTCAGGCGGACAGGACCCGCCGACCCTCGTCGATGTCGCGCCTGATCTGGGCCACGAGCTCGTCGGGGCCCGAGAACCGCTGCTCGGCGCGGAGTCGAGCGACGAACCCGACGGCCACGCCCGCACCGTAGAGATCGAGCTGCGCGTCCAGCAGGTGGGACTCGATCGTGACCCGCTCGCCCCCGAAGGTCGGGCGGGTGCCGATGTTGACCACCGACGCGTACTCCTTGCCGTCGACCTCGGTGTAGGCCGCGTAGACGCCGTTCGCCGGGATCTGCATCCGGTCCTCGACGGCCACGTTGGCGGTCGGGATGCCGATCGTGCGCCCGCGCATGTCCCCGCGAACGACCACGCCGTCGAGCCAGTACGGCCGCCCGAGGCCCTCGACGGCCCACCGGACGTCGCCGGTCGCGAGGTGCTCGCGGATCTGGGTCGAGCTGACGACCCGATCGTCGAGCGCCAGGAGCCCGACGCCTTCGGCCGTGAAGCCACGCATCACGCCGAGGTCGTTCAGGGTGACGACGTCGCCGGACGCCCGGTGGCCGAAGCGGAAGTTCGTCCCCACGACGACCTTGCGCGTGGCGATCGCCTCGACCAGCACGTGGTCGACGAACTCCTCGGCGGTCCGCTCGCTGAGCTCGAGGGTGAAGGGCAGGACGACGACGAGGTCGAGGCCCTGCGCGACCAGGGTTCGGATCCGACGGTCGAGCCGCATGAGGTACTTCGGCTGGGATCCGGGCGCGAGGACCTCCATGGGGTGACGATCGAACGTCACGGCGACCGAGCGGATCCCCTGGTCACGGGCCTCGCGCACCGCGCGACCGATGATCGTCTGATGGCCCCGGTGGACGCCGTCGAAGAACCCGATCGTCACCACGGACGGCCGGGGCGGGACGTCCGCGAGATCGCGGACGACATCGTCGGCGTTCACGCGTGCTCCGTCTCGGTCGGTCGGTCCCCAGCGCCGGGCGTCGCGAGATCCCCCGGTTGGACGAGCACGACCGTCGCCTTGGCTCGGGTCGCGTCGTCGGCGTACACGGCGAGGAGTCTGCCATCCCACTCGACCCGGTACGGACCCGCGAAGCCCTGCGGCGGCAGCAGCGCCCCGTTGGCGATCCGGACCGCCGTCTCGGCGTCGACCTCGACGGACGGGAGGTGGGTGAGGGCCTCGCGCATGTCGAGCAGCAGGTCGCGGATGCGCCGCTCCTCCCCCGCGGCCCGGACCTCGTCGAGCGGGATCGCGTCCGCCTCCGAGAACCGGCCGTTGCGCGTGCGCCGGAGCCGCGTGAGGTGCGCGCCGACACCGGCCGCCTGTCCCGCATCGTGGCCGAGCGTACGGACGTAGGTGCCGGCCGAGCAGGTGACCGAGATGTCGACCTCGGCCTCGGGACCCGGCCGCACGCCGTCGATGCGGAGCTCGTGGATCGTGACGCGTCGCGGCTCGCGCTCGACCACCTCGCCCCGGCGCGCCTTCTCGTGGAGCCGCTCGCCGTCGACCTTCACCGCCGAGACCATGGGCGGGACCTGGTCGATCTCGCCGCGCAGCTGGTCGAACGCCGCACGCAGGTCGGCGTCCGTCAGCAGGCTCGGGTCCGCCGTGGCGACGGGCTCACCGCTCGCGTCCTGCGTCGACGTCTCGACGCCGAACCGGACGGTCGCCGTGTACGTCTTCTGTCCGGCCTGCAGGAGCGTGACGAGCCGCGTTGCCTTGCCGAGGCACACCACGAGGACCCCGGTCGCGTCGGGATCGAGCGTGCCGGTGTGGCCCACGCGTGACATCCCGGCGGCCTTGCGGACCGCGGCGACGACATCGTGCGACGTCATCCCCGCTGGCTTGTCGACGACGAGGACGCCGTCGAACTGGGGTCCGCGGCTGCGGCGGCGTCGCGCCACCTAGCCGTCCTGGCGCAGGTTGCGGAGGAGGCTCTCGATCCTGCCTGCCTGTTCGGCGACCGGATCCGGCTCGAACCGCAGCTCGGGGGTGTTGCGGATCCGGGTCCGCTGGCCGACCAGCGCCTGGATGCGCGGGCGCGCCGCAGCGAGGCCGTCGGCGACCTCCTCGGCCGTCGGCAGCCGGTCACCACGCCCGCCACGGTCACCGGCGACGAGCGACGGGTCGATGATCGTGTAGTAGACGGTGGCGTACTTGCGGTCCGGCGTGACCTTGACGTCGGTGATGGTCACGAGGTTCACGCGCGGGTCCGCGATGTCCTCGTCGATCACGCGCGCGATCGCGTCGCGCACGACGCCGTCGAGGCGGGGATTCGACTTGGCCATTGCTCTACCTCCTGGACTCAGTCCAGCACATCCACGATGGCCTCGGACGACAGCACCTCGACCCGAGGGTCACGTTCGATGACCGCGACCACCCGGTCCAGCACCCGGTCGACGCCCGACTCGGTCGAGGCGACGACGGCAACGCCGAGGACGGCACGCTGCCACGTGTCCTGCTCGTCGACCTCGGCGACCGAGACCCCGAGGTCCTTCTGCAACCGGGCCTTCGCCCGGTTGAGCAGGGCCCGCTTGGCCTTCAGCGAGTCGGCCTCGGGGAGGGCGAGCGTGTACTCGCCCGCCCCGAAGAACGTCCTCGACATCGTCAGACGCGCTCGATCTCGCGCTTCTCGAACACCTCGAAGACGTCGCCCGCCTTGATGTCCTGGAACTTGTCGAGGCCGATACCGCACTCGAAGCCCTTGGTCACCTCGGTGACGTCGTCCTTGAACCGTCGCAGCGAGTCGATCTTGTCCGTGGCCACCACGACGCCGTCGCGGATGACCCTGACCTGGGCGTTGCGCTTGATGTCGCCCTCGGTGACGAAGCAGCCGAACACGAAGCCGATCTTCGGGACCTTGAAGACCTCGCGAACCTCGGCCTCACCGACGACGATCTCCTCGAACTCCGGCGCGAGCAGGCCCTTGACGGCACGCTCGATGTCCTCGATCGCCTCGTAGATGATCGAGTAGAGCCGCACGTCGACGCCGGACTCGTCGATCGCCTGGCGGGCGTTGGCGCCCGGGCGAACGTTGAAGCCCACGATGATCGCGTCGGACGCCTCGGCGAGCCGGACGTCGGACTCGGTGATCCCACCGACGCCCTTCATGACGACCTTGACCGCGACCTTCTCGAGCTCCAGCTTGCTGAGCGAGTCCTCGAGCGCCTCGGCGGAGCCGGACACGTCGGCCTTGATGATGAGGTTGAGGGTGGCGACGTCGCCACGCTCCACCTCGGCCGCCAGGTCCTCCAGCGTCTTCGGACGCGACTGCTCGGCGAGCTCGGCCCGCCGCGCTCGCTCGGCACGGCGCTCGGCCACGTCGCGGGCGAAACGCTCGGCGTCCACGACGCGGAACTCGTCACCGGCCTCGGGGACCTCGTTCATGCCCAGGATCTGGACGGGCGTGCCCGGCGGCGCGGACGCGAGGTCGTTGCCCCGCTCGTCGAACATCGCGCGGACCTTGCCGTCGGCCTGACCCGCAACCAGGATGTCGCCCTTGTTGAGGGTCCCGTTCTGCACGAGCACCGTGGCGACGGCACCGCGCCCCCGGTCGAGGTGTGCCTCGACCACGCGGCCGCGGGCGTCCTTGTCGGGGTTGGCCTGGAGCTCGAGCAGGTCGGCCTGCAGCAGCAGGATCTCGAGCAGGTCGTCGAGGCCCTGCCCGGACTTCGCCGACACCGGGACCATCGGCACGTCGCCACCGAAGTCCTCGGCGACGAGTTCGTGCTCGGTGAGCTGGCCCTTGACCCGGTCGGGCTGTGCGCTGTCGAGGTCCATCTTGTTGATGGCCACGACGATCGGCACCTCGGCGGCCTTGGCGTGGTTGATCGCCTCGACCGTCTGCGGCATGACGCCGTCGTTGGCCGCCACGACCAGCACGGCGATGTCGGTCACCTGGGCACCGCGGGCACGCATGGCCGTGAAGGCCTCGTGACCCGGGGTGTCGATGAACGTGATCAGGCGCCCTTCCTTGCGGACCTGGTACGCACCGATGTGCTGCGTGATGCCGCCGGCCTCGCCGGAGACGACGTCCGTGTTGCGGAGGGCGTCGAGCAGCAGGGTCTTGCCGTGGTCGACGTGGCCCATGACGGTGATCACCGGCGGGCGTGGGCGGAGGTCCTCCGGCGCGTCCTCCTCCTCGACGCCGAACTCGACCTCCTCCACGGTGACGAAGCGGACCTCGACGCCGAGCTCGGTGCAGATGATCTCGACGGTGTCGTCCGGCAGTGACTGCTGGACCGTCGCCATCTCACCCATCTCGAAGAGCTTCTTGACCAGCGCGGCGCCGGAGACGCCCATCTTGTCGGCGAGCTCGCCGACGGTGATGCCACTCAGGACGTCGACCTGGTCGACGCTGGGCTCGAGCGCCTGCTGGCGGCGACGCATGTCGAACGCCTGCTCCTCGGGCGTCGACCGGTCCTTGCGCTTCTTCTTGCGCCGGCCACCGGGACCACCCGGACCACGGCCGGGACCGCCGAGACCACCGGGACCACCAGGCCCGCCGGGACCACCGCGGCCGGCGGGAGGGCCACCGGGCCCACCACGACCGGGCGCACCACCCGGGCCACCGGGACCACCGGGACCACCACGCCCGACGGGCTGGCGGTACGGCGAACCGGGGGCACCTCCGCCACCGGGGCCGCCGCGGCCAGGCGCCCCTCCGGGACGACCTGGCGCGCCACGTCCGGGCGCACCACCGGGGCGACCCGGGGCGCCACCCGGCTGGCCCTGCGGGCGGGCCGGGGCCTTCTTCAGCGGCGGCGGGATGGAACGACGGCCCGAACCCTCCATCGGGAGCTTGGGCTCGACCTTGCGACGCGGCGTCGGGCCAGCGCCCGTGACACCGGGAGGCGGCGGGGCGCCAGGCATGCGCGCCGCGGGGCGCTTCGGCATCTCGCCGTCCTCGACCGGCTTGGGCGGTGCGCCGGGCATCCGCGGTGCGGCGGGCGCGGCACTGCCGTCGTCGGCGGCGGGCGCCACCGGCGCCTCGTCGGCCGGCGGGGCATCCGGGGATCCAGGGGCCTCGGCGGCCGGCGCCTCGGTGGCCGCAGCAGGGGCATCGGTGGCCTGTGCAGCGGCGGCGGCAGCCTTCTCCTTCTCCTCCTGCGCCTTGCGCAGGTGGGGCGGGAGGACCTTCTTCGCCTTCTTCTGCTCGGGAGCGGCGACGGCCTCGATGTTCTTGAAGCGCTCGAGCTCGGCCTTCTCCTTCTCGCGGCGGAGGCGCTCCTCCTCGGCGCGCTCGGCCTGCGTCTTGCCGAGCGCCTCCTTCACCCGCTGGGCGTCGCCCAGGGTGATGGAGGAGGAGTGGCTCTTCGCAGGCACGTTCAGCTCCTCGAGGCGCCGGAGCACCTCCTTGTTGCTGAGCCCCGTTTCCTTGGCCAGCTCGTACACACGGATCTTGTCGCTCACGTTCTGAGCTCCTTCGTCGGGTCGCCATCCGCGTTGGGGGTGATGGCATCCCGCAGTTGTTGCATCGCTTCGGTCAGGTCAACGGACTCCGTACAGCGCAGTGCGCGCCGGATGGCGCGACCGTTGGCCGCCGTCGCTCGCTCGACGCAGTCGGCAGAGGGGCACACGTGGGCTCCGCGGCCTCCAAGCCGAGCTCTGGGGTCCAGCAACACGCCCTGGGGCGTGCGGGCGACCCGCAGCAACTCGTGCTTGGGACGGCGTCGGCGACAGCCCACGCAGGTGCGCTCGGGCTGGTGCACCAAGCGTACTCCCGTCCACGTCCTGCACTACTTCCTCGGTCTGGTCGTTCGGTACTCGCGCGTCAGGAGACGCCGGCATCCGCTTCGTCGCTGTCGTCGATGGCCTGCTGGCGCGCCTCCTCGGCGGCCTTCTGGGCATCCTGGATCGCCTTCACGCCCTCGTCGCTCAGGGGGTTGCCGTACTCGTCGACGAGCCCCTTCTCGAACGCGTCCTGGAAGGCCTGCTGCTCGGCCTCGAACTGGCTCTCGGACTTGATGTCGATCCGCCAGCCCGTGAGCCGCGCGGCGAGCCGGGCGTTCTGGCCCTCGCGGCCGATCGCCAGCGAGAGCTGGTAGTCGGGCACGATCACGAGCGCCGTCGCGTCGTCGGGGTACAGGTAGACCTGGCTCACCTTCGCCGGCGACAGCGCGTTGGCGACGGCCTCCTCCTCGGTGTCGGCCCACGGCACGATGTCGATCTTCTCGGTGCCCTCGTTGTGCAGCTCCGCCAGCACGGCGCGCACCCGCTGGCCGGCGGGCCCGACGCAGGCGCCGACCGGGTCGACGTTGGCGTCGTTGCTCATGACGGCGACCTTGGTGCGGTGGCCAGCCTCGCGGGCGATGCCCTTGATCTCGACGACGCCCTCCTCGATCTCGGGCACCTCGAGCGCGAAGAGCATGGCGACGAGCGCCGGGTGGGTGCGCGAGCAGACGATCTGGGCACCCTTCATCTGGCGCCGCACCTCGATGACGATCGCCTTGGCGTGCTCGCCGTGGTTGAGGCGCTCGTTGGGCACCTGCTCGCTGTACGGCAGCAGCGCCTCGGTCTTGCCGAGCTCCAGGAGGGTCACGTTGCCCTGCTGGCTGACGACACCGGAGACGAGGTCGCCCTCACGCCCGACGAACTCGCCGTAGCTGAGCTCGCGCTCGGCCTCGCGGAGGCGCTGGAGGAGGACCTGCTTCGCGGTCTGGGCGACGATGCGGCCGAAGCCCTTCTCGTCGACGGCCTCCTCGACCTCGGACAGGATGTTGCCCTCGTCGTCGAGCTCCTGCGCGTACACCGTGACGTTGCCGGTGATCCGGTCGATCGCGACCCGGGCCTCGTCTCCAGAGAGGTCCGGCGAACGCTTGTAGGCCGAGGCCAGCGCCGTCTCCAGCGCCTCGACCACGGTCGTGAAGTCGATGCCCTTCTCGCGCTCGATCATGCGCAGGGCGTCGATGTCGATCTTCACTGGTTCCTCCGTCCTCGCCGGTTCACCACGGGAGCACGACCTTCCCGTGGCTGACGTCAGCGATGTCGATGGTGGTCTCGTTGCCGTCCACGTCGAGCGTCAGGGTGTCGTCATCAGCGCCGACGACCGTGCCGGACAGCTCCGACTGGCCGAGTCGCTGGACCCGTACCTCGCGCCCGATGTTGCGACGGAAGTCCCGACCGGTCTTGAGCGGGCGGGTGGCGCCGGGCGAGGTCACCTCGAGGGTGAATCGGCCGGGCACGACGTCGTTCAGGTCGTCACCGATGCTCCGCGAGATGCGCGTGATCACGTCGATGTCCAGGCCGCCGTCGCGGTCACAGAGGAGGCGGACCGTCCGGCTGCCCTTCTGGCCCTTGATCTCGACGTCGACGAGCTCCGCCTCGGCCGCGGTGACGTGCGACTCGACGACCCCGCGCACGCGCGTGGACAGGTCGGTCTCGACCTGTCCGCTCGCGTTGCCGCTGCTCATCGTGTGCTCGCCGTTGCTCGTGTTGTCACAGCGCGGTTCTGCGCCGGTCGCAACGACGGCCGGCCCCGCGGGGCCGGCCGTCGCGACGACGTCCTTCTCCATGTCTCCCGGCGGCGCCACGCCGACACCGTGGTGTCGGGCGTCGTTCTCGCCGGAACGCGTTTCGTGGGCCGACAGGCGGCCCACGAGACGACGACCGGGACGGTACCAGAGGGGTCCGAGAAGGGCGAGTGACGCGCGCTGGGGACGATGTACCACCGCCACAAGGCCACCGGCGCAGGGCCGAAGGACCCGGGCGCCGGGGCGCCCACAGGTACACGCTGGTGCGTGAGGTCAGGGACAACGGCACGGCCGGGCTGCGCGCCGTGGACCGGAGCGGCCGAGATGGACACGCGGTACCTGTTCAGGCGGGGGGACATCTGGTGGGTCAAGATCGCGGTCCCGCCCACCCTGCGTGCCGAACTCGGGTACGACCTGCGCCGCTCGTTGCACACGCGGGACCTCGCGGAGGCGCAGGCTGCGCGTGACGCCGTCGTGCCGGCCCTCCGCGAGGAGATCGCGGCAGCCCGGGAGCGGCTCGACCAGCGATGCCGCGCCGAAGCCGCGCCGACACCGTTCCAGGTGGTCCGTCGCGAGGACTTCTCGGACGTCACCTTCCTGCTGGAGATCCACCACCCGCTGCTCGCCCGAGCGGCGGAGCCGGGGCAGTTCGTGCTCGTCCTCTCCCACGACCACGGCGAGCGCATCCCGCTGACGATCGCCGACTTCGACCGCGAGGCGGGCACGTTCACCCTCGTCGTGCAGGCGATCGGCAAGACGACGCGCGAGATGCAGCAGCACTGCGTGGTGGGCACCGAGCTCTACGCCGTCGTCGGCCCGCTCGGGCAACCCGCCGACTTCCGTGGCGTGCACAAGGCCGTGTGCGTGGGGGGTGGGCTGGGCGTCGCCCCGGCGTTCCCGCAGATCCGTGCACTGAAGGAGGCCGGCGCCCACGTGATCGGCGTGGTCGGCTTCCGCAACCGCGAACTCATCTTCTGGGAGGAGCAGTTCCGCGAGCACTGCGACGAGTTGATCATCTGCACCGACGACGGGTCGGCCGGGATCAAGGGCCTCGTCACGCTGGGCCTGGAGCAGGCGATCGCCGAGCACGACGACATCGACCGCGTCATCGCGATCGGCCCGCCCATCATGATGCGAGCGTGCGTCGAGACGACCCGGCCCCACGGGGTCAGCACCGTGGTCAGCCTCAACCCGATCATGGTCGACGGCACCGGCATGTGCGGCGGCTGCCGGGTGCAGGTCGGTGGCCAGACGCGCTTCACGTGCGTGGACGGCCCCGAGTTCGACGGCCACGCCGTCGACTTCGACGACCTCATGAGCCGCCAGCGTCGCTACGTCACCCAGGAGAAGGAGGCCCTCGAAACCTGGTCGCGTGAGCACACGTCGGCGGCGGCCGGCTAGGACGCCCGGGAGGACCGGTCATGCAGAAGCGAACGATCCGCACCATCCCCCAGGAACGGGCGCCGATGGCCGACCAGCCACCCGAGGCGCGGATCCGCAACTTCCAGGAGGTGGCGCTGGGCTTCGAGCCGGAGCACGCCGCCCACGAGGCCAACCGGTGCCTGCTCTGCCCACTCGCGGCCTGCGTGCCGGCGTGCCCCGTGGCGATCGACATCCCGGCCTTCATCGAGCGCATCATCGAGGGCGACCCTCGTGGCGCCTACGACATCATCAGCGACGCGAACCTGCTGCCGGCGATCTGTGGCCGCGTGTGCCCGCAGGAGACGCAGTGCGAGATCGTGTGTCCCGTCGGCGACACGCTCGAGCCAGTCGCCATCGGACGCCTCGAGCGCTGGGTCGGCGACCTCGCGCTCGCCGAGGGCTGGCACCACGTCCCGCACGTCGAGCGCAACGACTTCACGGTCGGCATCATCGGCTCCGGTCCCGCCGGGATGGCCTGCGCGGCCGACATGGCCAAGGCGGGGTGCGACGTCACGATCTTCGAGGCCCTGCACGAGCCCGGCGGCGTGCTCCGCTACGGCATCCCCGAGTTCCGCCTGCCGAACGCCGTCGTCGACGCCGAGATCCGCAACCTCGAGCGCGTGGGCGTCAAGATCGAGTGCAACGTCCTGGTCGGGCGACTGTTCACGATCGAGCAGATGATCGAGGAGCTCGGCTTCGACGCGGTCTTCGTCGGGACCGGGGCGGGCTCGCCCCGCTTCATGGGGATCCCGGGCGAGGCCCTGCACGGGGTCCTGTCGGCCAACGAGCTGCTCAGCCGCTGCAACCTGATGCACGCCCTGGACTTCCCGGCCTACGACACGCCGGTCGAGCTTGGCCAGCGGGTCGTCGTCGTCGGTGCCGGCAACACGGCCATGGACGCGATGCGGGTGGCCCTGCGGGCCGGCGCCGAGGTCCACTGCCTGTACCGGCGGACACGCGACGAGAGCCCCGCGCGCGCGGAGGAGCTCCGCCACGCCGAGGAGGAGGGCATCGAGTTCCACTGGCTGGCCGCCCCGGTCGAGGTGCTCGGTGACGAGGACGGCCACGTCCGTGCCCTGCGCTGCCAGCGGATGGAGCTCGGCGAGCCCGACGAGTCCGGGCGCCGCCGGCCCGTACCGATCGAGGGCAGCGAGTTCGAGTTCGAGACCGACACCGTCGTCGTCGCGATCGGCACCAACGCCAACCCGGTGATCGGCCAGACCACGAGGCTCGAGCTCGACCGGCGCGGCTACATCCGCGCGGACGAGGACCTGGCCACGTCGATGGCCGGCGTGTTCGCGGGCGGCGACATCGTGACCGGAGCGGCCACGGTGATCGAGGCGATGGGGGCCGGACGGCTCGCCGCCCGCAGCATGAAGGCGTACCTGGGCATCCGCGACAGCAGCTCGGTCTACGCCCCGCCGAGCGATGAGCTGCGCTTCGGCCTCGACCCCGACGAGCGGAACTTCGTCCGCATCCGTGCCGAGGTCGCGGTGAACAACGGCCCGGTCCCGACCACCGCGGGAGGTCCGCGATGACGACCAGGACACGCACGCGAGCGCCCGAGGTGACCGTCCTCGAGCAGCACGTGGTCGACATCGTGAGCGACTCCGGCGAGGGCGCCCAGAAGTGCGGGCAGTCGTTCGCCGCGATCGCCGCCAGGATGGGCAACGGCATCTGGACCGTCGAGATCATCCCGGCGGAGATCCAGCCGCCGGCCCGCAGCATCGAGGGAGCCAGCGGCAACCGGACGCGGCTCGCCCGCACCCACGTCCGCAACGGCGGTGACGCCGCCGACCTCGTCGTGGCCTTCAACGAGCAGGTCCTGCTCGGCCGGCTGCGCGCAGGCGAGCTCGCCCCGGGATGCATCGTGCTGCTCGAGAGCCACTGGAACGGCCACCCGGACCCCACCATCGCCGCGTCGTACGCCGCGGTGGCCGACGAGCTCCGTCGCGACGGCTACCGCCTCGTCGAGGTCCCGATGGAGGAGGAGTGCCTCAAGGTCGTCCCGGACGCGCGGCGCGGCAAGAACATGTTCGCGCTCGGGATGCTCTGCCGGATCTACGACCTCGACCTCGAACTCGCGCGCGAGCAGGTCGAGCGCACCTTCGAGAAGAAGGGCACGGAGCTCGTTGCGTCCAACCTCGCGCTGCTCGAGGCCGGCTGGGCGTGGGCGACCGACCACCTCGACCTGCGCTTCAGCGTCCCGGCCGAGCCGCCGACCGAGCCGCGCCTCGTCGTGAACGGGAACACGGCGCTCGCCCTCGGCGTGATGGCCTCCGGCATGGAGGTCTGCGCGATGTACCCGATCACGCCGGCGACCTCGGCCTCGCACTACCTCAGCGAGGCGTTCGAGCGCGTCGGCGGCATCGTCCACCAGGCGGAGGACGAGATCGCCGCGGCGACGTTCGCGATCGGCGCCTCCTACGCCGGCAAGTGCGCGGTGACGATCACCTCGGGTCCCGGCTACTCGCTCAAGCAGGAGGCCATCGGACTGGCCGTCATGGGTGAGATCCCGCTCGTGGTCATCAACGTGCAGCGGGGTGGCCCGTCCACCGGACAGCCCACGAAGGCCGAGCAGGGAGACCTGCTGACCGCCGTCTTCGGGTCGCACGGCGACGCCCCGAAGGTGGTCATGGCTGCCAGCGACATCGAGGACTGCTTCTACTCCGTCATCACGGCGCGTCGCATCGCGGAGACGTTCAACACCGTCGTCGTCCTGCTGTCGGACGCGAGCCTCGCCACCGCCCAGCAGCCGTTCCACCGTCCGGCGTTGCGACGCGACTGGTTCGCCGCGCCGGTGGACCAGAGCCCCGTCCCCGAGGGCGCGTCGGCGTACTCCTGGGACGAGCGGACCGGCCTCGCTCGCCGGTTCGTGCCGGGACAGCCGGGCGGCATGCACTGCCTGACGGGCCTCGCGCACGACCACCGCAGCCGCGTCGCCTACGACCCGGAGGTCAACCAGGACGCGATCCGGCGTCGCAGCCTCAAGCTGGCCGCCATGCAGAAGACGCTGCGGCCGGTCCGTGTCTCCGGCGACGACTCGGGCGACCTCCTGGTCATCGGGTGGGGCGGCACGCGAGGCGCCATCGAGGAGGCCGTCGAGCGCGTGCGGGCGGACGGGAACCGGGTCGGGCACCTGCACCTGCGGTACCTGCAGCCCCTCGCGCCCGGCATCGGGGAGGCCATGCAACGCTTCGAGCGGGTCGTCTGCGTCGAGAACAACTTCAGCGATCGTCCGGAGGACGACCTCATCGACGGCGACAACCGCCGCTTCGGCAACCTCGCCTGGATCCTGCGGGCCCGCTACCTCGTCGACATCGACAGCTGGGGCGAGGTGCGCGGGCAGCCGCTACGCCCCGCCACGATCGAAGCCGCGCTGCGGGCCCGACTCGAGGCTCGAGAGGAGGTGGGTGCCCGATGACCACGACGCTGTCCGAGCGGCTCCGCCCGTACGAAGAGGACCGACCCCTCGAGTTCTACCAGTGCGCCGTCTCGCGCTGGTGCACCGGCTGTGGCGACAACGCGATCCTGAGCGCCATGCAGCGGCTGTGCCGCGACGAGCACCTGCCCCCCGAGAAGGTCGTGTTCGTGTCCGGGATCGGCTGCTCCAGCCGCTTCCCGCACTACATGAACGGGTACGGCTTCCACGGCCTCCACGGCCGCGCCCTGCCGGTCGCCGAGGGCATCAAGATCCGGCGTCCCGACCTGCACGTCTTCGTCAACACCGGCGACGGCGACTGCTGCAGCATCGGGACGGCGCACTGGATCCACGCCTTCCGTTACAACATGGACATGACCGTCGTCATGCACGACAACCAGACGTACGGGCTGACCAAGCACCAGGCCTCCCCCACGACCCCGGTCGGCGTCGCGACGAACACGACGCCGCGTGGCGCCGTCCTCGCCCCGCTGGACCCCCTCAGCATCGCGCTCAGCGCGACCAATGCGTCCTTCGTCGCGCAGGTCGTCGACTGGCTGCCGGACGTGTTCGCGCAGGTGCTGTCCCTCGCGTTCCACCATCGCGGGTTCTCGTTCATCCGCGTGATGCAGCGTTGCCCCGAGTACCTGCCCGGCCTGTTCGACCCCTGGATCCAGGATCCCGAGCGCGTGCTGCTGCTCACGCACGACGACGGCGTCACCCCCGACCCCGGCCTGGCACGGGCGTTCCCGAACCAGGACACCCACGACCCGTCGGACCTCGACCGAGCCCGCCGGATCGCCTCCGAAGGCGACGTCATCCCCGTGGGGGTCCTCCACCGCAACCCGGCGATCCCGACCTACGAGGACCTCCGGCCCCTGCCGCCTCACGACCGGTCGACCGCGCAGGCACGCATCGAGGCCGAGTTCGACCGGTTCACGGTCTGGCCCCGTGGCGGCGGACCGGGGGGAGGTGCGTGACGTGACGACGAACGCCCTCGCCCACTTCCACCGGACCGGCGATCGCTTGCCCGACCTGTCGGATCCGCCGGCAGGCCTGCGACCCGCATTGCTCGCGCGCTACCTCGACCTCGCCTCCCTCCGGCACGACTACCCGCTGGTTCTGGTCGACGACGTCGAAGAGCCGGTGCGGACGCTGACGGCGACGGTGAACGAACTGCTGTGCAGGATCGCGCCGGAGGGCGCGGCCGGCGAGCGCCTGCGGCAGCACGTGCTGCGTGCCGAGGCCGCGATCCGACGGTCGGTGCCCGAGGACGGCACGACGACGTTGGCGGCGGCGTGGGACGCGGCGCAGGAGGCCCTGACCGCCGCCGATGACGATCCCCACCTCGTGGCGAGCCTCGACTCGGCCCGTTCGGCGCTCGAGGTGGACGGACGGCTGGTGGCCTGCGTGTCGCGTGGAGCGGTCGACGTGATGCAGCACCTGTTGGCGCTCGCCCAGCGACCCCGGCTGGCCACCGTGCGAGCCGAGCTCGGCGACCTGCGCCGACGCCTGTACGACATCCTCGAGGCCGACGACCGTCGCTCACCCACGGGACGCGGGCCCGATCGGCTCCGGACGGCCGTCGGGACGACGCACGCCGACGACTTCGACTTCGACGCGTGGTCGGAGGTCCTCGCCTCGCGGCCCTACGAGGGCGCCATCTCCGAGTCCCGGCGCGCGCGCATCGAGTGGGCGATCGACGCCATCGAGACACAGCGGTTCTTCGACACCACCGATCGTTCGGGCGAGGTCCACGGCTTCGCCTTCGACGGATGTGCGCGGGCCGCCGAGGCCTACGACGCGCGGATGCCCGAGCTGCTCCGGCTCGCGAAGGCGATGGCGATCGCGCGCCTCGAGCTCGACAACGCCTACGACGAGGCTGCGCACGACGGGTTCTTCCACGCCTTCGACGGGTCGGTGCTCGAGCCCGAGGACCTCACGCCGTTCCCGGCCTACCTCGTCATCGTCGACGCCGACGCGCTGGACTCGGCCGAACGTGCGCGCATCCTCGAGCTCCTCGCCTCCGCACCACCCATCAAGGTCGTCGTGCTGACGTCCGACGTCCTGGGGTCGAGCAACCTCGACGAGTCGGTCGGCATCCGCGGGCTCACCGGCGTCGAGCTGACGCAGGGTGCCCTCGGACTCGGGACGGCCCACGTGGTGCAGACGACCGTCGCCGGCCTCGCCCGGATGGCCGCACCGATCGCCGCCGCGCTCAGCGCGCCCGGCCCGGCGCTGATCAGCGTCGGCACGGGTGCGGCCGGCGCAGACGACGACCTGCCCCTCTACCTCAGCGCCGCGGCAGCGACCGAGGCCCGCGCGCTGGTCAGCCTCGTCTTCGACCCCCGCGCCGGGTCGGACTGGACCGAGCAGGTGCGCCTGCCGGACAACCCGCAGCCGGCAGACGACTGGCCGCTTCATCGGCTCGTGTACGAGGACGAGGACCTGCAACGCGTGGAGGTCGACGTGGCCTTCACCTACGCCGACCTCCTGGCGGCGGACCCACGTGCCCAGCGGCACGTCGCGGTCGCCCCCCGCGAGACCTGGAACGGTGAGCTGGTCCAGGTCGCGGACTACCTCCGCATGGAGCCCGAGGACCGCGAGGCCCACGTGCCCTACGTGCTGATGGTCGGCGACGACGACGTGCTGCGGCGGGTCGTCGTCGATCAGCGGATCGTCGAGGCGACCCAGCGGCGTCGCGACGCCAGGCGACACCAGCAGGGCCTCGCCGGGACCCGCGAGTCGCACGAGCGGCGGCTGCTCGAGGCGGAGCGCGCCAGGCTCGCCGCCGAACGTGACCTGCCCGCTCCCTCCGACGCTGCCGCCACCCTGGAGGTGGACACGAGCGGCGCGACCGCCGGAGTGCCGCCGGCGCCGGCGCCCCAGCCCACCGCCGAGCAGGACGCAGCCAGCCCGGCACCGCCGGACGAGGCAACCCCTGAGGCCGCTGACCTGCCGCCACCCGGAGAGGCCTGGATCGAGACCTCGCGGTGCACGACCTGCGACGAGTGCACGAACCTGAACCCGCGCATGTTCGCCTACGACGACAACAAGCAGGCCCACATCGTCGACCTGCAGGCAGGCACGTTCCGCGACCTCGTCGAGGCCGCCGAGAACTGCCAGGTCGCCATCATCCATCCCGGCGAGCCCTGGGACCCGGGCGAACCCGGCCTCGACGACCTCAGACGCCGCGCAGCGGCCTTCGCCTGATCTACGCGACGACTGACGGCTCGCCCGAGCCGCGCTGCGCGCGGATCTCCTCGGCCATCTCCTTGGCGAAGTAGACGAGCGTCTCGACGATGTCCTCCTCGCGGACGGTCGCGATCACCTCGCCCTTCTTGATGATCTGGCCCTTGCCCTTGCCTGCCGCGACGCCGATGTCGGCCTCGCGCGCCTCACCGGGGCCGTTCACGACGCAGCCCATGACGGCCACGCGGAGCGGCACGTCGATGCCCTCGAGCTCCGCCTGCACGTTCTCGGCCAGCGTGTAGACGTCCACCTCCGCGCGGCCGCAGGCCGGGCAGGACACGACGTCGAGGCCGGGCTCGCGCAGGTGCAGGGACTCGAGGATCGCGATGCCGGCCTTGACCTCCTCGACCGGGTCGGCCGACAGCGAGACGCGGATCGTGTCGCCGATGCCCTCGGCGAGCAGCGCGCCGATCCCGACGGCGGACTTGATGGAGCCCGTCTTCATCGGACCGGCCTCGGTCACCCCCAGGTGCAGGGGGTAGTCGCACTTCTCGGCCAGCAGCCGGTAGCTCTCGATCATGACCCACGGGTCGGAGTGCTTGACGGAGATCTTCGTGTTGTAGAAGTCGACGTCCTCGAGGAGGCGAACCTCGTTCAGCGCGGACTCGACGAGCGCCTCGGGGGTCGGGCCACCGAAGCGATCGAGGACCTCCTGCTCGAGCGAGCCACCGTTGACCCCGATGCGGATCGCCACACCCGCGTCCTTGGCCAGGTCGCCGATGACCTTGACCTTCTCGTGCTTGCGGATGTTGCCCGGGTTGATCCGGACGCCAGCGCAGCCGGCCTCGATCGCCTGCACCGCGTACTTCCACTGGAAGTGGATGTCGGCCACGACCGGGATGCGGCTGTGCTCGGCGATCGCGGCGAGGGCGTCGGCGTCCTCCTGGCGCGGGCACGCGACCCGGACGATGTCGCAGCCAGCGGCCTGCAGCTGGGCGATGGCCTGCAGCGTGGTGTCGACCTCGTGGGTCGGCGTGATCGTCATCGACTGGACGGTCACCGGCGCGCTGCCACCGATCTTGAGCGGGCCCAGCGTGATCTGGCGCGTCTCGCGACGCGTCGGGCCCTTCGCCGCCGGCGTCGCAGCCGGGGCGGTGCCGAGGACGGGCAAGGACTTCTTCACGGGTGCTCCTCCTGGAGCAGGCACGGCGTGGCTCCCTCGGAGCGCGTCACTCGAGCGGGAGGCGGGCGGGGTTGGTGATGTCCAGCCAGACGAGCGCGATCGAGATGGTCCCGATGAACACGATCACCGGCAGCGCGACCGCTGCGATCGCGCGCGGGTCGAGGGCGAAGTCCGCAGCCTCACCCCGCAGCCGGCGGAAGCCGTTCACGACCCGCTCGATCCCGAGCACCGCGAGGTGCCCGCCGTCGAGCGGCGGCAGCGGCAGCAGGTTGAACACGCCGACGAAGACGTTGATGGACGCGAGCAGGATGAACAGGAACCCGATCCCGAGCACGGCCGTGCCCTCGTCGGCAGCACGGGCCGCGCCGACGGCCGAGATGGCCCCCGCGGCATCGCGCTCGGCGTCGCCCGTGACCTGCTGGAAGATGGCACCCACGCCCTCTGGCCCGAAGACCTGCCCGATGGCGCGGACGGTGTAGACCATGGACGCCGGCACGCTGGAGTCGCCCACGAAGGTCGCGCGAACCGCGTCCGTGAGCGTCATGTCCTCGCCGTCCGGGACGAAGCCGAACTGTGCGTAGGTCTCGCCGGTCGACGGGTTCTCGCGCATCACCGGCGTGGCCAGCAGAACGATCAGTTGGCTGCCGCGTTCGATCGTGAACTCCGCCTCGATCCCGCCTCGCTCCCGGATGAGGGCGGAGAGCTCGTCGAAGGAGTCGACCTCGATGCCGTCGACGGCGACGATCCGGTCCCCCGGGACGACGCCCGCGGCCGCAGCCGGCGTCTCCGGCACCACCTGACCAACGACGGGCGCCGCCTGCGTGCCCCACACGGCATAGAAGACGATCAGCAGGACGATGGCCTGGATGAAGTGCATCGTGGAGCCCGCAACGAGCACGATGGCACGCTGCCAGGCTGGACGGTCGTGGAAGAAGCGACCCTCGTCACCGCGGAGCACGCGGTGGCGGAGCGACCCGACGCGGTCGTCCTTGGGGAGGAGCTCGGCAGCGCAGACGTCGAGCGCGTGGCGTGCATCCTCGACCGTCGGGTCGTCCCCGGCGCGCGCACGTGCCACGTCGACGATCCTGTCGGCGAGCTCGTCCCGGACACCGCGGGTGCGGAGCTCGCGACGTGCGCGGTCCCACGCCTCGTTGGGAACGAGCGGCACGCTGGTGGCGCCCTCGTCGAGGCGAGCCGCGATCCGCCGGTGGTCCGCCGACAGCGCATCCGGGTCGAAGACCGCGACCGACGCGGACGGGAGGCGCTCGTCGAGCTCGGACATGCCCTTGATGCGGACGAACCCGCCGGCCGGGATGGCCTTGACGCCGTACTCGGTCTCGCCCCGGCGGATCGACCACAGCGTGGGTCCGAAGCCGAGGAAGAACCGGTCCGCGCGCATGCCGAACCGACGAGCGGTCCAGAAGTGGCCCCACTCGTGCAGCATGATCGCCAGGAGGATCCCGACGATGAAAAGGATGATCGCGGTCACCGCTCGTTGCCCTCGGTCGCTCGCGTTTGATGGTCAACCGACCGCCGAACGGCCGGTCCGTACCTGAGTAGACGTTCGCAGGCCCGGCCTGGTTCCGCACACCGTCCGTGCGTCATGCGCGCCTGCCCCGGATCAGGACATCTGCGGCATCCCGGGCCCAGCGATCGGCCTCCACCACCTGTTCGATGGACGAGATCGGGGCGGATTGGCCATGGTCATGTTCCTCGAGGACCTCGGCCACGACGCCTGCGATGTCGAGGAAGCCGAGCCGCTCGTCGAGGAAGGCCGCGACCGCCTGCTCGTTCGCCGCATTGAAGACCGCCGGGAACGTCCCGTGGCGCTCGCCGGCTGCGCGCGCGAGGTCGAGCGCCCGGAAGGTCTCGGTGTCGACCGGCTCGAAGGTCAGGTCCTGCGGTCGTGTCCAGTCCATGCCCACGAACGCATGGTCGAGCCGGTCGGGCCAGCCCATGGCGAGCTGGATGGGCAGCCGCATGTCCGGCGGCGAGAGCTGGGCGATCGTCGAGCCGTCGACGAACTCGACCATCGAGTGGACGATCGACTGCGGGTGCACGACGACGTCCAGCCGGTCCCAGGGGACGTCGAACAGCAGGTGCGCCTCGATCAGCTCGAGCCCCTTGTTCACGAGCGTCGCTGAGTTGATCGTGATCACGGGGCCCATGTCCCAGGTCGGGTGCGCCAGGGCCTCCGCGACCGTGACCTCGGCGAGGTCCGCGCGCTTGCGGCCGCGGAACGGGCCGCCGCTGGCTGTCAGGACGAGTCGCGCGACCTCGCGGGCCTCGCCCGAGCGCAGGCACTGCGCGAGGGCCGAGTGCTCCGAGTCGACGGGGATCAGCATCCGGTCACGTCCGCCGGCACGGTCCGCCGCAGCCGTTACGAGATCGCCCCCGACGATGAGGCTCTCCTTGTTGGCCAGGGCGACGGGCGTGCGCGCCTCGAGCGCGGCCAGGGTGGGCCGCAGGCCCCGCGCGCCGACCACGCCGTTGAGGACGAGGTCGACCTCCGGCAGCGCGGCGAGCTCGGCCACGCCCTCGATGCCGTCGCGCACCGCTGCCCTGGGCAGGACCTCACGCAGGCTTGCCGCGCAGGTTGGATCCGCGAGGCACAGGTGCTCGACGCCGAACTCGCTCGCCTGCGCGGCGATGCCGTCGACATCGCGGCCGGCAGCGAGCGCGACGACCTCGAAGTGGTCGGGGTGGGCCCGGACGACGTCGAGCGCCTGGGTCCCGATCGAGCCCGTCGAGCCGAGGATCGCCACGCGACGGCGCGTGTCGGG
>JBFHRB010000012.1:0-25743 GCA_041591915.1 Nitriliruptorales bacterium | reverse complement strand
CCCCCGGGATGGGCTCGTCCGAACGGACAGGACGATGCGGGTGCATCGGGCGCGCACGTGCGACAGGCTACGTGGTCGGGTTCGTGCGCGAAAGGCCCGCGGATCGGGGAGAACGCGCGTGAAGGGCATCATCTTCAACGTCCTCCAGGACGTGGTGGTCGAACACCACGGTGAGGACGCATGGGACGACCTGCTCGATGTGGCGGACGTCGACGGTGCCTACACGGCGGTCGGCAACTACCCGGACGGGGAGCTCGAACGACTCATCGCCGCGGCCTGCGAGGCTCGGGGCGAGGATGCGTTCGCGGTGACACGGTGGGTCGGGCGCGAGGCCATCCCGCGGTTCGCGCAGCGCTACCCGAGGTTCTTCGAGGCGCCGACGGACGCGCGGTCCTTCCTGCGGACGATCAGCGACATCATCCATCCGGAGGTCCGCAAGCTGTACCCGGGCGCGTCGGTGCCCGACTTCGTGTTCGAGGGCGAGCCCGACGGGCCCCTCGTGATGCTCTACGACTCGCCCCGTCGGCTCTGCGCCTTCGCCGAAGGCCTCATACTGGGAGCGGGGGACCACTACGGCGAACAGCTCGAGCCGTCCCAGACCGCGTGCATGCACCGTGGGGATCCGCTCTGCCGGATAGAGATCAGGTCACGCTGATGTCGGACGACGTCGAACGCCTGCGCCGCCGCCTCGACCGCGAGCGCCGCGCTCGGCTCGAGGCCGAGCGGATCGCGGAGGCGCGCACCGCGGAGCTCTACTCGGCCGCCATGGAGGCGGAGCGCGCCCGCGAGGAGCAGGAACAGGCGAGCCAGGAGCTCGAGGCCCTCGTTCGTACGATCACGCACGACCTGCGGACGCCCCTGATCACGACCCTGGCCTTCCTCGAACTGCTCGACGGTGACGTGCGCGACGAACTCGAGCCGGAGCAGGTCGAGCTGCTGGACGGCGCGCTGCGCAACGGCGCGTTCCTCAAGCAGCTGCTCGCCGACCTGCTCGAGCTCGCGCGTGCGGGTCGTGCGTCGTCCTCGGAGTCGGTCGTCGACCTCGGAGCGCTCGTCCGGGCCGTCGCGGCCGACCTCGCTTCGACGGGCCGTCGCTTGGCGATCGAGGTGGGCGACCTCCCCCGGCTCATCGGCCCCGAGGTCCGACTCCGCCAGCTCGTGACCAACCTGCTCGCGAACGCCGTCAACCATGGGGGCGTCGAGGAACTCCGCGTGTCCGTCACCGCCGAGGTCGGCGGTGACGGACGGCTGGACCTGCGCGTGCAGGACAACGGGCGTGGCGTCGACCCGTCCGAGCGCGACGACCTCTTCCGGCCGTTCAAGCGCGGCAAGACCGAGGCCGACGGGACGGGGCTGGGGCTCGCGATCTGTCGCCGGATCGTCGCGAGCCTTGGGGGGACGATCTCGTTCGCGGAGGTCGACGAGCCCGGTGCCTGCGTCGTGATCGGCCTGCCAGCCGACCGAATAGCGAGCGCTTAGCGCGCACAAATGCGCGCGCGTGGCGCCCGGCCATGCCCGAAATGTTCGGTCTTGGGGCAGGTTCGGGCCACGTTGATGGTCGTGCGGGCGCGACAGGCGTACAACCGTCCAGATGGCGGCATGCATCGCCAGCGCGGATGCGTTATGAAGGTGACGCACACGCCGACGAGAATTCGACGTGCTGAAGCCGGATCGCTCGATCCCGGGCAGCCGGAACCACACCACCCCGTCAGGCGTTCTGGTCAACGACGACCACCACTCGACACGGGCCTCGCCCCGATCCCCACAGACGAGTGCCACGAACCCTGCAACGGGAGCCACCCGCCTTCGGCCCAGGCCGCAGGCACCCAGACGGAGAGAAGAGCAGCATTGGAAACCATCGAGCACACCCCCCTCGAGGACCTGTTCGACCGCGCCAAGGGCCGCGGGTACGTCCTGCTGTCCGAGCTCGAGGAGCTGCGTGACCCCCTCACCCACGACGAGAGCTGGGTCGAGGACCGCGCCGCGGACGCGCGCGACCTCGGCCTGCTGGTCGTCGACGACCTGTCCGAGGACCTCGACGAGGTCCCCGAGGCGCACCCGGTCGGGCTCTCGCGCGACTCGGTCCGCCAGTACCTGAACGAGGCAGCGCGCCACGACCTCCTCACCGCCGAGGAGGAGGCCGACCTGTCCAAGCGCTATCAGGCGGGCCTCGCGGCCGTCGCCTTCCTGGAGTCGGGCCAGAAGCTCTCCCCGAAGCGCCGCGCGCTCCTGCAGCGCATCAAGCGTGAGGGCGAGCGCGCCAAGGACAAGATGGTCCGCACCAACCTCCGCCTCGTCGTCGCGCAGGCCCGCAAGTACGGCAGCCGCGACCTCGACATGCTGGAGCTCGTCCAGGAGGGAAACCTCGGGCTGATCCGTGCGGTCGAGAAGTTCGACTTCCGCAAGGGCTACAAGTTCTCGACCTACGCGGTCTGGTGGATCCGCCAGTCGCTGCAGCGTGGCGTCGCCACGAAGTCGCGCACGATCCGCCTCCCCGTCCACGTCTGGGAGATGCGCTCCAAGATCCGGCGCGCCGAGGCTGACCTCCGCGAGAAGCTGGGCCGCGAGCCCCGTGAGGCCGAGCTCGCCGAGGCCGTCGACCTCGAGGTCGACCGCCTGCGCGAGATCCAGGCTGCGCTGCGCAGCTCCGTCTCACTCGACCGTCCGGTCGGTGAGGACGGCGACGCGACCCTGGGCGAGCTGATCCCCGACGACGAGGCACTCGACCCGGCGTCCAGCGCCTCCGCGGCGGATGCGCGTAGCCAGATCGAGGCGGCCCTCGAGGGGCTCGACGAGCGCGAGCGCACCATCCTCGCGCTGCGTTTCGGGCTCGTCGACGGCGAGACGCACACCCTGGACGAGATCGGCGATCACTTCGGCCTGACCCGCGAGCGCATCCGCCAGATGCAGAACGCGGCCCTGGCCAAGCTGCGCCACCCGTCGCGGGGCGACGCCCTCCACGGCCTCCTGGAGGCCATCGAGGCGGCCTGACGACGCGGATCTGATCGAACGAGCGCCCGGCATGCTGCCGGGCGCTCGCGCGTTCCGGGGTCGTGGCGATGTCTGCGAACAGGGGGCGCGCCGGGGAGCGGTCCGCGACAATCGGGCCGGGAACCGCCCATCCCGGAAGGCATGCGTTGACGGCTGAGGCCCGCGAGGGGCTGCGACCACTGCGGGTCGCAGGTGTCCGCATCGGTGTGCTGATGGGTTCGCTCGCCGGCGTGCTCGCGCTCGTCAACCCCCTCCTGCCCGGCTCGACCGTCGAGGTCGACGCCATCCAGTACGGCCTCGGGGCCGCCGCCCTCGTCCTCGCCGCCGTCATGCTCGCGGCGCCTTGGGACGACCTGTTCCGGCGGCCGCTCGGGATGGGGCTGCTCGTATCGTGGCTCACGGCGAACGTGGGGCTCATCGTCATCGGTGCGGTGAACTCGGGTTTCCTGGGGTCGGAGGCACCGGTCTTCCTCTTCCTGGTGATCGTGTTCGCCACCATCGTGCTCCCGACGTCGGGGCAGGCCTTCGTCACCGGGGTGTCGGTCCTGGCGACCGTGGCGCTCGCCGTCGCGGACCCGGATGCGACCGCCGCCGCGAGCGTGACCCGGGTCGGGTTGCTCGTGATCGTCGCGCTGCTCGGCAATCGGATCGGCGCCTTCCTCACTCGCCAGTACCTGGCTGCCACGGAGCGCCACGCGGAGGCCGAGCGCCGCGCCCTGGCGTTGCGCGCGGTCGCCGAGGCGGCCCGCGGCGTCGCCGACCTCGACCCGGACCGGCTCCTCGACAGCGTGGTCGGGGCCGCGATCGACCTCGGCTTCGAGGGGGCCAACGTGTGCCTGATGTCGGACGACGAGTCGACCTACGTCGTGCGGCATCCCCGCGGACACCTCGACGCGGCCTACACGGACCCGGACACGGTGCACGACTCGTCGCTCGGCATGGTCGCCTACGCGCGCCGAGCGCGGAGGACGGTCGCCGTGGACGACTACGCCGACAAGCCGGACGCCATCCCCGCGCTGGCGGCGCTCGGCTTCCGCCTCGCCGTCGCCACGCCGATCCGGCGGTCGGGCCGCCTGGCAGGCGTGCTGGTCGCCGGGACGACGCGGCGGTCCGCGATCTCCGGCGACGAGCTCGAGGCCTTCGACATGCTCGGAGCGCTCGCGGGTCGTGCGCTCGAGAACGCCCAGCTGTTCGAGGCCGAGCAGGAGGCCGTGCATCGGCTCGAGCGGCTCGACCAGCTGAAGAGCGACTTCGTGTCCAACGTCTCCCACGAACTGCGCACGCCACTCACGGTCATCGAGGGGCTGGGCGCGACGTTGGTCGATCGGCGTGACGAGCTGCGCCCCGAGACGCGGGACGAGCTCCTGGAGCGGCTCAACGCCAACGCCCGCACGCTCCACGACATCGTGACGCGGCTCCTGGACTTCAGCCGGCTCGAGTCGGGCACGTTCGAGGTCCGTCGGGAGGCGTTCGAGCTCGACCAGTGCCTGCGCGACGTGGCTGCGCGGCTCGAGGCGATGTTCGACGGCCACGCGCTCGCCCTCGCGCTCGAAGCCGGGCCCGTCCACGTGCACGCGGACCCGATCCTCATCGAGCGCGTCGTGGAGAACCTCATCGTCAACGGGCTCCGCCACACGCCGGGTGGCACGACCCTGCACCTGCGATCGCGGCGGGAGGGTGATGCCGTACGCGTCGAGGTCGGCGACGACGGCCCGGGCATCCCGCCGGACCAGCGCGCGCACCTGCTCGACCGCTTCACGCGGGGCGGGGACCCGAACACGCGGGAGACGCGGGGCCTGGGCCTCGGGCTGGCGCTCGCCGGCGAGGTCGTCGCGCTGCACGACTCAGAGCTGCACATCGACGACGATCCGGACGGCGGCGCACGGTTCTGGTTCCGCCTGCCCGTGACCGAGAGCGGCTGACACGGGGCTGCCGCGGGTACCGGACCGCCGTCCGACCCGAAGCCCTGCCGGCGTCGCGGGCACCCGTTAGGGTTGCGGCTCTCCCGACTCGACGATCGAGGCCCTGACCTTGCTCGACCTGATCATCGCCGCCGCGGAGTCGCCGGCAACCGAGCCTGCCGACCCGATCTCGATCTTCGGGGTCGACCTCGTCGTCGAGAGCCTGCTGGTCATCGCCGCGCTCGGCGTCGTGGCGTTCGTCGTCGGTCGCCTGACCCGAGGCTGGCTGTCCGAGGTCATCGTCTTCATCGCCATCGGGATCCTGATCGGGCCCGAGGTGGCCGGGATCGTCGATGCCGAGGGATTGGCGGCGCTGGACCCTGTCCTCGCGCTCGCGCTCGGGGCGATCGTGTTCGGCATCGGCGAACGACTGGAGCTGCCGGCGCTCAAGAACGTCAGGCACACGCTCGCGCCCATCGCGATCCTCGAGAACCTGCTGACCTTCGGGCTGGTGTTCTTCGCGATCCTGCAGTTCACCGAGCTCGGGGCCGGCGCGGCCTACCTGCTCGCGGCCATCGCGCTCTCCACGTCGCCGACGACGCTCGTGGCGGTGATCTCCAGCAAGCGGGCCAAGGGCCAGCTGACCGACCACATCATGGCCACGACGGCCCTCAACAACGTCACCAGCGCGCTCTTCTTCGGGCTCGGCCTTCCCTTCGTCGTCGCGTCCGGGGACCAGGGCGGCTTCGCGGCCGGGGCCATCGCCTTCGGACAGCTGCTGCTGCTGTCCACCGCCATCGGGGCCGTCGCCGCGTTCATCCTCCGGCGATACCACGCGTCCATCCACCACTCTGGCGAACGCCTGCTGTTCGTCCTGGTGGTCCTGATCGGCGTCGTCGCCGTCTCACGCGAGCTCGAGGCGCCGGTCGTCATCTCGACGCTCGTGGCCGGGGCCCTGACGGCCAACGACAAGCGCGACATGACGCCGATCTTCCGCACGCTCAAGACGCTCGACGAACCCATCTTCCTCGTGTTCTTCATCGTCGCTGGCGCCGGCGTGCACCTGAAGGAACTGCGCGAGATCGGCATCCTCGGCGTCTACTACGTCGCCGCGCGCCTCATCGGCAAGATGGTTGGCGGGTACGCAGGGGCGCAGATGACCCGGGGCGGTCGTCGCCAGGGCTGGACGGTCGAGGTCGGCTACGGGCTCATGCCCTTCGCCGGCATGGCCATCGGCCTCGCGGCCTTCACGGTCGAGAAGCTCGGTGAGGCCGGCCAGCTCGCCCTGGGCCAGAACATCTCGTCGATCGTGCTGGGCTCGGTTGTCGTCTTCGAGCTGCTCGGGCCGGTGACGGTCGGCCGTGCGTTGGACTCGGCGGGTGAGTCCGGCGCCGCCACGGCGGAGGGCGAGGGCGACGACGATGCGGCGCGCTTCGCGCCGCACCAGATCCACCACATCCTGTTCCCGGTCAGCAACGTCGAGATGGCCCGGCAGAAGGCCCCCACGGTGGCCGACCTCGCCCTGTCGATGGGCGCGACCCTCACCGCCTTGCACATCATCCCGGAGGGGTCCGACCCGGACCCCGACATCGCCGACCCGGCGCTCAGCGTCGTGAAGCAGCAGGCGGCCCTGCGCAACGTCAAGTTCGAGCCGGTCGTGCGCTCACACGGCAACGTCGTGGACGCGATCATCGAGGAGGCCAAGCGCGCGGCCGTCGACCTCATCGTCATGGGCGAGCCGCAGCCGCGCTCGCTGCTCGATCGGGGAGCCCGCAAGTTCATCCACGACGTGATCGAGGGCGCCCCGCGCGAGGTGCGCGTCATGGTGATCCCGACCGCCCTGGACCGGCGTGGTCACGCGATCGCCCTGCCGGGAGACCTGCCGGCGGTCGCCGCGGCGAACGGGACGGAGGCCCGGAACGAGGGTGGCGAGGCGTCCGTCGATGACGGCGGATCGGGTGGCGGATCACCCGAGGGCCCCGTCGCCGAGGACGCGACGACGGGCTGAGGCGACCGGTCAGACCGCGATCGTCCCGAGCTCGACCTCGTCGCCCCGGTCGCCGTGCACCGGCACGGTCACGGGGGCGCGGCCCGGTGCCTCGATCACGAACGTGAAGTCCTCCGTCGTGCCCGGACCGCCGAACTCGGGCTCGAGTAGGTGCGGGCGGGTCGAGGGCGGGAGGTGGAACGCGAACGCGCCCTCGGCGTCGACGTCCAGGAAGGCGTCGAGTCGCTCGGGGACCCACTCGCCGCGGAAGGTCGGCGTCACGAAGTCCTTCGTCGCGCGCACGCGGGCGGCGACGGGGGCGCCAGTGCCATCGACGACGCGGCCGGTCACGACGACCTTGTTCGCCGGGTCGAGCGCCGCCTCCGAGTGCGTGATGAACGCGCCGCGGTTCTTGGCGTACATCTCCGGGATGGTGGAACCGTACGGGCCGTGGAACTCCTGGCCGTGCTCGAAGGTCCACACGAGCGAGCGGACGGCCGCGTGGGCCCAGTCCCGGGAGGTCCCGGAGGTCGGGTACAGCCCGAACGCCTGCTTCGGCTCGTAGCCGTTGAACGCCTGCATCGCGCCGCCGATCTGCTCGATGCCGAGGTTGGCGTCGGGGCTGCGGACGTGGCGCGGGTCGCGGCCCCACGGGAACAGCATGATCTCGCCGGAGGTGTGGTGCGTGATCTTGGTGATCGGGGCGTTGCCCAGGACGAGCCAGGCGATGTTGCGCGACTCGGGCTCGGAGTACGGGTCGCTGCCGCGGTAGGTCTGGTCGACCTGACGGCCCGATGACCCGGCGTTGTCGCCCCACAGGAACGGGTAGTTGCGGTTGAGGTCGATGCCGTAGGCCTCGACCGTGTCCTCGTACTGGCTCACCGGGACGGAGGCGTTGGTCAAGGAGCGCCGGTTCTTGCGCCAGTAGCTCTGCAGGCCGCCGACGGCGAGGCCGTACGAGCCCAGGCCGAACACGTCGTTCGAGCTGTCGAGCTGGATCGCCGCCTCGCGCGAGTGGAAGAACCCGTCCGGGTTGACCAGGGGAACCACGATGGTCCGGGCGTTGTCCACGATGTTGGTCATCGCCGGGTCCGTGCCGTAGTTCTCGAGCAGGTCGTGGGCCCACATCATGGGCATCTCGCCGGCCGGCCACTCACGGCAGTGGTGCATGCCGTCGAGGTGGATGACGGGGCGCCCGTCGCGCCGCGAGACGTCGCGCGCGATCTCGAGGCCGTACGCCTTCCGCCCCACGATCGAGCGGTGGGGCAGCTCGATGAGGCGGGTCATCGTCGGGAACCGACGCGCGAGGTCGGCGAGGTCGTCCGCGTAGTCGTCGAGGCGGCGGTAGTCCTCGCGTTCGCCTGGCTGGCGGCCGACGGCGCCGCGGATGCGACGGTCGGCGAAGAGGTCCGCCTCGACGATGCGGTGGTCGAGGCCGGAGGCCGCGAGGCGCGCCTCGTCGCCGGGCCACAACAGCACCTCGATCGCGCCGTCGATCACGCGGTGGGTCTCGTCGAACGGGGCCAACAGCGCGGCCTCGCGCGTCCCGCGCAGCGACACGAGGGCCACCTTGAGCGCCGGAGCGTCCGCGGCGACGCGGCTCCCGAGGGCCCCGGCGAGCCGTCGTCCGGGTAGTGCGCCGACCGCGGCGACGGCGCCGAGCGAGTAGGTGCTCGAACGCAGGAGGCGGCGACGGGTCAGGCGGGGGCCGGGGAGTGGCATGGGCGAGGACTCCGTGACGGGCGAGACGGGGTGCTCCCGTGCTTTCGGAGGGCTTCGACGCAGGCGGACGGTGTCCCTGCCCCGGCGGTAGGGTCGGGCGCATGGACCTGATCGTCACCGACCGCACGAGCTCCGGGGGTGTCCGGGGGGAGCTGACCCTGGTCGGGATCGCGGATCGGATCACCGCTCGCGACCTCATCCGGACCCGGGTCCGCGAGGAGGTCGCGCGGCACAACGCCGAGCCCGCCCCGGTCTTCCACGGCCTGGTGCAGCCGACGGACTCGGAGGCGACGCTGAACGGCTACGACCTCCGCTCCCGACGTCTCCTCGACTGGGAGGAGCAGGCCGACGCGGCCGAGCGTGCGTTCAGCCGCAACGGCTTCATCCTCCTCGTGGACGACCGCCAGGTGGAGTCGCTCGACGAGGTGCTGGATCTCACGGCCGACAGCGACGTGGCCTTCCTGCGCCTGGTCCCCATCGTCGGAGGGTGAAGCGCTTCCTGAGGCGGCTCATCGGAGGGCGCGGGGCGACGGAGGTGCCCGCGCACCTGACGTCACGATTCGAGCGCCACGAGCGGCTGGGAACGCCCCACCTCCGGCCACTGTTGGTCTCGTACCGCGAGAAGGGCGGCGCGAGGGCTGCGGTGAAGGGCATGGAGCCCGACCTCCGCGTCTCCGTCGCCGTGGCGCTGCAGTCGCTGCTCGCCTTCGACGCCGCGGCCCGCGGCGTCGCGTCCCAGGCGCAGGTGCTCATGCAGGCCTCCGAGGCGGCCAACGCCCTGGCTGCGCGCAAGCTGCCGGTCGAACGTGAGGACGTCGAGCTGCTGCTGCACCTCGCGACGCCGTCGGAGGTCGGCTGGTTCGTCGAGGTCATCACGCGCATGCCGTTGCGGACCGCAGAGCGCTGGGTCGCAGAGCACGGTGTCGCGGGCCTGGAGGAAGGGTTGGCGCACCTCGCGGGGGTCGTCGACGACCCGCGGACCGAGATGTCGAGCTCCGACCGCGCGGCCCTGCGGGCGCGGGTCGCGGCCCTGGTTCCCCTGGGCGGCCCGGTCGACGTGGAGCTGATCGATGCCGGGGACGCCTGGGGCGTCGCGGCACGGGAGCGCGTGCGCCGCGCCGACCCGGCCGGCCTCGCCGCGCTGCTGCTCCACCTCGCTGCCGCGACGAAGGGGCCGAGTCCGAGCGGTGCCTGGGAGCGACGCTGCGCCGAGCTCCTCGCGGCCGCCCCGGCGGCGGCCGAGCTCCTGCGTGGGCTGCTGGACGACCTCGAGGGGCACGAGCCCCGGACCTGGACCGACGCCTGGGGCGAGCGCAACGGCGAGTACCTCGCCGGCGGGAACGAGGTCCTTGCGCGCGGCGTCATCTGGGCGGCTGCCGTGGCCGACGAGGCGTGGTCCGCGCGTCGCATCGCCCGCGTGGCCACGTCCGCAGCGCGTCAGCTCCCCGGGGTCGGGCCCCGCTCCGCGGTCATCGCGAGTGCTGGTGGGCACGCGCTGGGACGGATCGGGACCGATGACGCGATCAGCCGGCTCGTGCGCCTCCGCGCCGCGGTCAGGCACGCGTCGATCCGCAAGCAGCTGGACAAGGCGATCGCGACCGCGGCCGAGGCCAGGGGGAGCACGCCCGACGAGCTCGCCGAGCTGGCGGTCCCGACCCATGGCGTGGCGGCCGACGCGACGCATCGTCGGCCGGTGGGGGACGCGGAGGCCGTCCTCGAGGTCACGGCTGATCGTGTCGAGCTGCGGTGGGTCCGCAGTGACGGTCGCGAGGTGGCTCGGCTCCCGTCCGCTGCCAAGGCCGCGGCACCGGACGCCGCCGCCGAGGTCGCGGCGCTGAGGAAGCGCGTGGCGGCGACGCACCGGGCCGAGCGCCGACGGCTCGAGGGCCTGTTCGCCGGCGGCGGGACGTGGGAGTACCAGACGTGGCTACGGCGCTACCTGGACCACCCGATCACGGGACCGATCGCCGAAGGGCTGCTCTGGGCCGTAGACGAGCGGGTGCTGCTGCCGGACCGGCAGGCAGGGACGCTGCATGCCGCCGACGGCGAGGTGGTCCGCCCCGTCCCCGACGCGGTCGTGTCCCTCTGGCATCCCGCGGGGGCGTCGGCGGACGCCATCACCGCCTGGCGGGCACGTCTCGACGACCTCGACCTCGTCCAGCCGATCAGGCAGGTGTGGCGCGAGGTCTACCTCCTGACCCCGGTGGAGGAGGAGACGCACGACCACACCAACCGGTTCGCGGCCCACATCCTGCGTGCTCCGCAGTTCGCCGCCCTGACGCGCGAACGCGGGTGGGAGGCCGGGGCGCTCGGCTACTGGGACGGTGGGCAGGAGACGTCGGCGCGCAAGCCGTTCGGCCCGCTCGTGGCCGAGTTCGACGTCTACGCGGTCGACACCGAGCGCCCCGCGGACAACCTCGCCGAACTGGCATCGACCGACCGCATCCGCTTCGTCGACGACCAGGGGACCCCCGTCGCGCTGCGCGACGTCCCGCCACTGGTGTTCAGCGAGGCACTGCGCGACGTCGACCTGTTCGTCTCGGTGTCGTCGATCGGGGCGGACCCCACCTGGATCGAGGGCGCGCGGGGCCTCCACGACGTGGACGCCGACGGCTACTGGCGCACCTACACCTCTGCGGCGCTGGGCCAGGCAGCGGCGGTCCGTCGGGAGGCGCTCGAGCGACTGCTGCCGCGGCTGAGGATCGCCGATCGGGTACGCGTGGACGACCGGTGGGTCCGCGTCGACGGCGTCGAGCGCTCGTACCGGATCCACATCGGCAGCGGCGCGGTGTTCATCGAGCCGGACGACCGGCACCTCTGCATCGTCCCCCGACGCGGGGCGATCACGGACTCCACGTCGTTGCGCGTACCCTTCGAGGGCGACGGCCTGCTGGGCGTCATCGTGAGCAAAGCCCTGCTGCTCGCGGCCGACGACGAGATCGAGGACCAGACGATCCGGGCGCAGCTCGACCGCCGAGCGTGAGCCCGGGGGCGGGGGTGTGCGCCCCTCAGTACACTCTCGCGCCGCCGGACGGTCACCGCACGAGGTCTGTATCCCCGACCCGGCTGTGTCGTTCACTACAGAGCACGCCCTTCCGCGCCGGACGCCTGACGTTCGGCCTGGCACCACGAGCCCCATCTGATGGACGAAGTCGCAGAACTCACGCCGATCGACGAGCTGTTCGAGCGCGGCGCCTCGCGGGGCTACATCCTGCTGTCCGAGCTGCAGGAGCTCTTCGACCCCCTGGTCCACTCCGACCACTGGGTCGACGACCAGGCCCAGGTCGGGCGCGACAAGGGCATGCAGGTCATCGACGACCTCGTCGAGGACGTCGACCGCCCCGAGGCCCAGCCGCTGTCGGCGTCCTCGGACTCCGTGCGCCAGTACCTCAACGAGATCGGCCGCACCGAGCTCCTCACGCCCGAGGAGGAGGTCGACCTGGCCAAGCGGTACCAGGCCGGCCTCATCGCCACCGAGCTCCTCGATCAGGACGACCAGCTCTCGCCCCGTCGCAAGGCGCTGCTCCGCCGCATCAAGCGCGATGGCGAGCGGGCCAAGGACCACATGATCCGCGCGAACCTGCGCCTCGTCGTGTCCGTCGCCAGGAAGTTCCGGGGGCGTGGGGTCGACCTCCTGAGCCTCATCCAGGAGGGCAACCTGGGCCTCATCCGTGGTGTCGAGAAGTTCGACCACACGAAGGGCTACAAGTTCTCGACCTACGCGACGTGGTGGATCCGGCAGGCCCTCCAGCGTGGCCTGGCCAACACCGGGCGTACCGTTCGGCTCCCCGTGCACGTGCACGAGCTGATGGGCAAGATCCGCTACGCCGAGTTCGCGCTCCTGCAGCAGCTGGGTCGCGAGCCGACCGAGTCGGAGATCGCCAACGAGCTCGGCCTCGGCGTCGAGCGGCTCCGCGAGGTGCGCCTCGCCGCCCAGGACGTCGCCTCGCTCGACAAGCCGATCGGCGAGGACGGCGACGCGACGATGGGTGAGCTGGTCGCTGACGAGGAGGCCATCGATCCCGAGGAGTCCGCGACCGCGGTGCTGACCAAGCGCGAGGTCGCCCAGGCGCTCGACGCGCTCACGGATCGCGAGAAGACGGTGCTGATGCTCCGCTACGGGCTCGCGGACGGCGAGGAGCACACCCTCGAGGACATCGGCGCGCAGTTCGGCCTCACCCGCGAGCGCATCCGCCAGATCGAGAAGAAGACGCTGACGAAGCTGCGCCACCCGTCACGGGGCTTCCAGTTGCGCGGGCTGCTCGACGCCGTGGACAAGATCTAGGCGATCTCCACGACCACGGCGGTCACGTTGTCGCGCCCGCCGGCCTCGAGCGCGCACGTGACCAGTCGCGCGCACGCGTCGTCGACGTCGCGGGCTCGCCCGAGGGTGCGACCGATCTCGGCGTCGCCCAGCATGCTCGTGAGTCCGTCGGTGCACAGCAGGAAGCGGTCACCATGGTCGACGACGTGGGTCGTGGTGTCCGGTGAGACCGGTCCGCGTGTCCCGAGTGCCTGCGTCAGCACGTTCCGGCGCTTCCCGGGCAACGAGTGGTCCTGTGTGAGCACGCGCAGGCCGCCCGACGCCCAGAGGTAGATCCGGCTGTCGCCGACGTGGCCGACCGTCAGCGTCCGCTCCGCGTCGACGTGGGCGGCGACGATGGTGGTGCCCATGCCGGCGCGGTCGGGATGGTCGTCGGCGTCGTCGCGGATCGCCTGATGTGCCGAGCGCAGCACGTCCTGCAGCAGCGCGTCGACGGGGTTGCGTCCGAGCCGGCCCGGGGTCAGCTCCTCGAGGCACGCGTCGACCGCGATCCGGCTGGCGACGTCACCGGCCGGGTGCCCGCCCATCCCGTCGGCGACGATGAACAGCCCTCGCTCGGTGTCGACGGCGTGGGCGTCCTCGTTGCGGTCGCGCAGGAGGCCGACATGCGTGCAGGCCGCGACGCGCACCTGATCGGTACGGAGGGGGCGCACGTCGAGGTCGGTCGGGGTCACGATGCCGGCAACGTACCGGCGGCGGCGTGGCCGGATCTGGCCGCAACCCCGGCCGAACGGACCCTGGCGTGGCCCTCGCTACCCTTCCGCGCCCCATGCGACCTCGCCCCCTCACCTTCGTCCTGGCGGTCGCCCTCGTGGCCGCCTCGATCGGTGCGGGCTGGGCTCGAACCCGCGCCGAGCAACCGGCCGTGCTTCCGACTGAGATCGCCGTCACCGAGCTCCCAGCCCGTGACGCGGTGGCCGTGCTGCTCGAGGAGCCGTCCGCCGCGCCGGCGGCGCCTCGGCTCGAGGAGACACCGCCGCCGCCACCGCCCGAGCCGGAGGGCCGCGAGGTGCTGCGTGCCCGGCTGGCCTCTCTCGTCACGGCGGACGACGCGCCCGAGGGCGCGTTGGGCGTCGCCGTGACCGACGAGTACGGCCGCACGGTGCTGTCGGTCGGGGGAGACGTGCCGCTGCTGCCGGCATCCACGAACAAGCTCGTCATCGCGGCGGCCGCCCTCGAGGCCTTCGGGCCGGACGCGACGTTCGCGACCGCCGCCGAAGCACGTGGCCCGGTCGACAGCGCCGGGACGCTTCGCGGAGACCTCGTGCTGCGCGGGGGCGGCGACCCCACGCTCACGACGCAGATCTACCGCGCGTGGGTCTACCCGGCGCGTCCGGCGAGTCGCCTCGAGGACCTGGCCGACGCCGTCGCGCGTTCCGGCCTGCGCGTGGTCACCGGCGCGTTGGTGGCTGACGCCTCGGTGTTCTCGGGCGCGCCACTCGCCGATGGCTGGGAGCCCGGTGACCTCGCGGCCTTCGACGCGCGACCGATCGTCGGCCTCACCGTCGATGCCGGGCACGACGTCCGGTTCGAGGTCCCCGAGGGGGAGGTCCAGGAGGAGGGCGAGGGTCCCGACCCGGACTGGCTGACGATCACGCTCGCAGACGACCCGGCCAGCCAGGCCGCCATCCGGTTCCGCGAGCTCCTCCGCGAGCGCGGGGTCCGTGTCCTCGGCGGCACGAGCTTCGCGGCCATCGACCCGGCGGAGACGAGGACCATCGCGGCGGTCCAGAGCCCGCCCCTGGAGGACATCCTCCGGCACACCGTGCAGCGCAGCGACAACCACCTCGCGGATCACGTCCTGCACCAGCTCGGCAGGGCGCTGACGGGTCGGGGGAGCTGGCTGGGTGGGCGCGCCGCCACGGAGCAACTCCTGCGCAACCTCGGGGTCGACCCGACCGGCGCCGTCCTCGCCGACGGCTCGGGGCTCTCGCGCGACGATCGCCTGACGGCCCGGTTCCTCGCGGACGTCGACGCGGCGATGCAGGCGTCGGACCACGCGGAGGCCTGGCGGCGGATCATGGCCGTCGCCGGGGAGTCCGGGACCCTGCGCGGTCGACGTCGCGGCACGGTTGCCGAGGGCCGGTTCCTCGGCAAGACCGGCACGCTCGATGACGTTCGCGCGGTGGCGGGTACGGTGCTCGGCCCCGAGGGTCGGCGCTACCACGTTGCCGTGCTCGCGAACGACCTGTCGGGCGAGCACCGCGCCCGTGCCCGCCGCCTGATGGACGAACTCGTCCGTGTCCTGGCGGAGGACCTCTACGGCTGCACCGAGGTCACCCCGGCCGACCCGGAGACGGGGGAGGGGCGCGAGATCGCCTGCGACCACGCCTGACCCGACGACGCCGCCCCCGACGTCCCCCATCCGCCCGGGCGGCCGCGCCGAACACGGATGGGGCGCCGGCCCCCAGCTCACACCGCCAGCAACCACCACAGGATCGACGACATGGCCATCTCGGTAGGGGAACGTGTCCCCGACTTCGACACGATCGACCACAACGGGGACCGCAAGCCCTTCTCGGCGTACCTGGCCGACGGTCCCGTCGTCCTGTTCTTCTACCCCAAGGCCCACACCGGCGGCTGCACCGCCGAGGCGTGCCACTTCCGTGACCTGGCCGCCGAGTTCGACGAGGTCGGGGCCCAGCGGATCGGCGTCAGCCGCGACGACGTCGACAACCAGAGGAGCTTCGCCGACAAGCACGGCTTCGACTACCCGCTGCTGAGCGACGAGGACGGCAGCATCGCCAAGGTCTTCGGCGCGAAGCGCGTCGGGCCGATGTGGAGCAAGCGCAACACCTACGTCATCGGGTCGGACGGGACGCTGCTGCACGAGGTCCGCTCCGAGTCCAACATGGAGCAGCACGCGGACGAGGCGCTGGCCTTCCTGCGTACGCACGTCAACGCGCGCTGAACAGCTCCGGGGCCCACGTCTGCAGCAGTTCGCCGTGCTCGGCGATGGCGGTCTCGAGGCCGCGGATCCCCGTGGCACGAGCGAGGTGGTGCAGCCAGCTCGTCCGCTCACGGTCGAGCTGGCCCTGCGCCTCGAGACGATCGAGGACGAGCGCCCGCAGCTCGAGACCGTCGACCTCCACCTCGACGCGCAGCTCGACCTCGTCGTGGTGGACGTCCACGCGGTGGTCGTCGCGCTGGTAGGTCACGAGCCAGTCGAACCCGGATTCCGCGGCACGGTCCGTGACCTCGAACCCGAACTCGTCGACCAGGAACCCGAACGCGACCTCGACCCAGCCGATCGCCTGACGGCCGAGCTCGAGCCGGCGTTCGCGCGGTAGCGAGGGCGTCCGGCCGGGATCCGGCCCGCGTGGCTTCACGGCAGGCGCTCGATGACGATGGCGTTCGCCAGGCCTCCGCCCTGTGGCATCACCTGCAGGCCGTACCTGGCCCCACGATCCTCCAGCAGGTGCACGAGCGTGGTCAGCACCCGAGCGCCCGAGGCTCCGAGCGGGTGGCCGAGCGCGATGCCGCCGCCGCGGAGGTTGACGCGCTCGAGGTCGCCGTCGAGCGCGTCCGCCCAGTAGAGGACGTTCGCGGCGAAGCCCTCGTGGACCTCCACGACGTCGATGTCGGGGAGTGTGAGCCCGGCGCGCTCGAGCGCACGCTCGGTGGCCGGCACGATGGCGGTGAGCTGCTCGATCGGATCGGCTGCGGCGACGGCGGTCGCGACGACCCGGGCCCTGGCTGGCAGGCCCAGTGCCTCGGCCGTGTCGGCGCCTGCGAGCACGACGGCGGCGGCGGCGTCAGCGAGTCGGGGGGATGCGAAGGCCGAGACCCGGCGATCGATCTCCGGGAAGCGGGGGAGTGCCGGGTCGTCGGCTCCCAGCACCGGGCCCGAGGAGGCGAGGCGCTCGGGATCGAGCCCCTCGACCGGGCATTCGTCCCGGTCGGGGAGCCCTCGACCGCTGACGAGCTCGCGGGTGAACGCCTCACCCGCCGCGCTCGCCCGGGAGTGCGATCGCAGGCCCCAGGCGTCCATGCGCTCCCGCGAGATGTCGTGTCGTGCGGCGAGGAGTTCGGCCGCGACCACGGGCGGCACGAGAGCGCCGCCGTAACGGTCCCGCAGTGCGGGGCCCCACGGGTCGGTCCGGCCGGCCGACGTCCCCAACGGCACTCGGCTCATCGACTCGACGCCGCAGGCGATCGCGACGTCGTAGCTCCCGGCCGCGATGGCCTGGGCGACGAACGCGACGGCCTGGAGCGAGGACCCGCACTGACGGTCGACGGTGGTCGCCGGGACCTGCTCGGGGAACCCGGCCGCGAGGACGGCGTGCCGCGTGATGTTGCCCGCCTGCTCACCGGCCTGGGAGACGCATCCACCGACCACGTCGTCGACCCTCGCGGGGTCGAGGCCCGCGCGGTGGGCAGCCTCCTCCAGGACCGCCGACAGCAGGTCGACCGGGTGCCAGCCGTGCAGGGCGCCCCCGGCCCGACCCTTGCCGATCGCGGTGCGCGTGGCCGCACACAGCACGACGTCGCGCATCACCACCTCCCAGGTCGTCCGAACGGTAGTGCCGCGTCCGGTGGCCGAAGGTAGGTAACGGAATCAAGCGTTCGCTTGCTACAGTTAGCGCAGCCCGGGAACCATCTCGGGCACTGCCGGCCCCCCTGCCGGCATACCAGAGGAGATCACCATGATCCCCGTGCTCCGCAGACTTCGTGACCCCAAGATCGACGTCCTCCGAGGCGTCACCCTCTTCCGCGACCTCGATCGCGCCCACCTGAAGCGCATCGCGTCCCTCGCCGACATGACCGACGTCGAGGCAGGTCGCCACCTCGTGCACCGCGGCGCCCGCGGCCTCGAGTTCTTCGTCATCGTCGATGGCGTCGCCACCGTCTCCATCGACGGCCACGAGCTCGCCACGCTCCGCAACGGCGACTTCTTCGGCGAGATGTCCATCCTCGAGAACGGTCCCCGCACGGCTGACGTCATCGCCCAGAGCGACATGCGCCTCCTCGTGCTCGACCGCCGCTCGTTCGCGAGCCTCCTCGACCAGGAGCCCGTGGTCGGCGGCCGCATCCTGCGCGCCGTGTCCAAGCGCCTGGGCGAGCTCGAGTCGCACTGGCAGGCCGCCTGAAGCAGGGCCGCCCCGCCCCGCACGACCCTCGCCCGCGCCGGTCTGCGCACCGGCGCGGGCGCTGTGCGACCTCCCACTTGGCGCGACCCACGGTCGTGCCCCATCCTCGACCTCACGGACTAGTCCGAACGGACTAGTGAGCGTCGGATCAGCCAGGCCCGGTGGGCCCGGACATCCACAGGAGGACCCCATGCTCGGTGCAACGATCGCCAGCCACGTCGACCAGTTGTCGATGCTGCCCATCTTCGCCGAGCTCGGCGACCGGGACCTCCGCGACCTCCTGCGCCTGGCAGACGTCGTCGTCACGACGGAGGCGGGCACGACGGTCCTCGAGCAGGGCCAGGACGACCTCGCGTTCGCCGTGATCGTCGAAGGTGAGGTCGACGTCCTCCGCAACGGCGTGCGCATCGGTCGCCTCCGCCGCGGCGACACGTTCGGCGAGCACTCGATCTACGCGAACACGGGTCAGCCCGCCACGCTCGTCGCGACCGCGCCGGCCAGCGTGCTGGTCGCCGACCTCGCCGGCTTCGCGCGCATGGTGTCGCGTTACCCGTCGGTCGCTGGCTGGCTCCGGCCTGGCGGCCGTGAGGCCGGCTACACCATCCTTGGCTGAGCCGCACGCCTAGCCTGCACCACGGTTCGAGGAGAGGAGCCGTGGTGTCCGACCTCACCGACCGACTCCGCGCGTTCGACGTGACGGGCGGCCTGTCCGATGACGAGCTCGAGGCCCTCTCGCGCAACGTCTTCCCGACACGCGCCGTCGCCGGTGACGTGCTGGTGGACGAGGGGCAGGCGGGCTTCGAGTTCGTCCTCATCGAGCGTGGGACCTGCTCGGTCACGGTGCGTGGGGAGATCGTGCGGGTGTTGGAGGCGGGTGACTACTTCGGGGAGATCGCCCTCCTCGAAGGCGGTCAGCGGACGGCTCGGGTGACGGCTGCGTCCCCGTGCGAGCTCCTGACGCTGACGGCGGAGGGCTTCGCGCAGTTGACCGACGGGCACCCCGACCTCGTGGACAAGCTCATGGCCGTCGCTCGCGAGCGCCTCGACGGCGACCCGGCGTAGGCCGGCCGGCCCCGTCGAGGGCGCCAGACGCGCACCGGTACGCTTCCGCCCAGCGAGTGCCGATCGGGAGCCCGGTCCTCGCCCCGCACCCTCGACTGGAAGGTGGATGGGGTGACCGACGCTCCCGTGTCCCGTACCGACGCTCCCTCGGCCGCGCACGTGGTCGACCTGGCCATCATCGGCGCCGGGCCCGCCGGCCTCTACGGCGCCTACTACGCCGGCTTCCGCGGCATGTCCGTCGCGCTGCTCGACTCCCTGCCGGAGCCGGGCGGCCAGGTCGCTGCGCTGTACCCCGAGAAGCTGATCTACGACGTCGCCGGGTTCCCGGCGATCAAGGGTCAGGACCTGATCGACAACCTCGTCCGGCAGGCGGACCAGTACGACCCGCTGTACGTCCTCAACAACCGGGCGGAGGACCTCGAGGAGCGGGGTGACGGCACCTTCCTGATCCGCACGCATCGCGGTATCGAGATCACCTGCAGGGCCGTGATCATCACCGGGGGCATCGGGACGTTCACCCCGCGGCCCCTCCCCGACGCCGAGGAGTTCGAGGGGCGCGGGCTCGTCTACTTCGTGCGGGAGCTCGACGTCATGCGGGACAAGGACGTGCTCATCGTGGGGGGCGGGGACTCGGCCTTCGACTGGGCGTCCAACCTCGAGCCGATCGCGCGGTCCATCACGCTGATCCACCGCCGCGACCGATTCCGGGCCCACGAGGACTCGGTGCAGAAGGTCCAGGACTCCACCGTTCGGGTCATGACCCACACCGAGGTTGCGCGCATCCGCGGTGAGGCCGAGGTCGAGGAGGTCGAGGTCTTCGACAACCAGACCGACGAGCGCGAGACCCTGAAGGTGCAGGCGGTCGTCGCGGCACTCGGGTTCAAGAGCGACCTCGGTCCGCTGCGCAGCTGGGACGTCGAGATCGACGGTCGGCACATCAACGTGGACACGACGATGGCGACCAACATCTCCGGCGTCTTCGCGGCGGGAGACATCACCGACTACCCGGGCAAGGTCCGGCTCATCTCCGTCGGCTTCGGCGAGGCCGCCACGGCGGTGAACAACGCCTACGTGCACATCAACCCCGACGCCAGGCTCTTCCCCGGGCACTCCTCGGACAGCAAGTAGTGGTGCGTCCGAGAGGACGTTGACAACTGGTCCCGTGGGTATGGTCAACGTGCGGGATGCGCACGTCCGAACGGCGTAGGCGGGTCGCGATTCAAGGAGCGACCGCCTGCCTGCCGAGGAACGGGATGTAACCGCTTGCAGCGGCCACCCCGACCCCAGGACCGAGACCGATGAACAGCCTCACGAAGCACGAGCAGCTCACCACGCTGGTCGCCGGGATCGTCTGGACCGTCTCGAGCGTGATGCTCGCACGGATCGTCGGCGAGATCCTGGCCGGCGCGCTCTGGGGCCTCTCGCTGTACCTCCCGATGATCGTGGGGCTCGTCCTCAGCTCGGTGGTCCTCAGCATCGTCGGCGACAGGGTCTCGCGTCGCACGGGCCACGGGTTCGACGCGGGCCTCCACTTCATGACGTGGGCGGCCGGACCGATCGGCTGGGCCATGCACGTCCGTGGGTACGACCGCCAGGCACAGATCGCGCGCCTGCGCGTCCTCGAGACCGTCGAGGGGGCGGCCGCCGCCTGACCCAGAGCCCGGCCTAGAGGGCGTCGACCCGCCCGGGGGCCATCTTCGGCCCGTAGCGCGGCGCGCGCTGCCCGCCACCCTTCAGGAGCCGTACGACCCGGCCACGCTGGCCGGCGTACGGCTCCAGCAGTTCGAGCATCCGGGCATCGTCCGCCCGCTCCTCGCCGGCGAGGTTCCAGGCGACGGTGTTCGGGATGTGGAAGTCGCCGACCGGCACGGCGTCGGGGTCGCCGAGCGACACCCAGCGGACCAGTGCGGACGTCCAGGGGCCGATGCCGCGGAAGGCGCGCAGGCGCCGGTCCGCCTCGTCGGGCGCCATCGACGCAGCCTCCTCGAGGCGGTCCGCGCGCCGCGCGATGGCGACGATCACGTCGGCACGCCGTCGCTCCAGGCCGAGCCGGTGATAGTCCCAGTACGGGGTGGCCGCGAGACGCTCTGCCGTGGGCGCGACGCGTGCGATCGGCATCCCGTCGGGCCCCGGCGCCGGCTCACCCAGTGCCCAGGCCATGCGGCGCCAGATGCGGTGCGCCTCGACGACCGTGATCTTCTGGCCGAGCACCCAGGGCACGAGGCTGTCGAGCACGGTCCGCGTCCGGCCGAACCGGAGGCCGACGTTGCGAAGGGCCAGCTCGCGCAGCGGGCGCTCCGTCGGCGCGAACTCGGCGCGGTCGTGGAACCCGAGCAGCTCTGGCAGGTGCTCGAGCGCCGCGTCCGCGCCGGGGCCCCACGCCTCGGCCTCGATCTCCCCCGAGCGGAGCGCGCGGATGCGCAGCGTCGCCGGAGAGCCGCCGGGGGTGGGTCCGGCGCGCCAGGCCTCGTCGCTGCGGATCCTCGCGGTGGGGTCACCGCCGCCGTGGGCGAGCAGGCCCAGCGTCCTGCGGAGGTCCACCGGTACCGGGGGACGGAGGCTGCGGGTCGGCATGGCTCGACGTTACCCCGCGAGTCGTCGGGGCAGCTGCTCCAGGTCCACGCCCTCGTGCGTCAGCAGCGCCCGCTTGCGCTCCGTGCCGAAGGCGTACTGGCCGATCGTCCCGTCGCTGCGCACGACGCGGTGGCACGGCACCACGACCGGGACCGGGTTGCGGGCCAGCGCGGTGCCGACCGCGCGCACGGCCCTGGGCCGGCCGATGCGCTCGGCCACCTGGCCGTACGTCAGGACCTCGCCGGCCGGGATGCTGGCCGTCAGTCGCAGGACGTCGCGCTGGAACGGCGAGACCGAGGACCAGTCGACGAGGTCGGGGTCGATGGGTTCGCCGCGTTCGATGGCGGCGATGGCCGGCGCGAGGCGGCCGGGCAGGGACTCGACCTCGACGACGTCTCGGCCGAGCCGCTCGTGGGCGGCGGCGGCGAAGGCGTCCGCATCCGAGGCAAGGTGGCACATCGTGAGGCCACGCTCGCCCCATGCGAGGAACACGGCGCCGACCGGGGAGTCGACCCGCACGAACTCGTCGGCGAGGCCGACGCGCCGGAGCACCTCCGGGAGGATGGATGCAGGTGCGCGATCGGACAGCGTCGCGAGTGCCTGCTCGATCTCGATCGTCATGCGACGACCTCCTCGGGGTCGAGGGCCGTACGCAGCCGGGCCAGTCCTCGGTGGATGTCGGACTTCACGGTGCCGGCGGGCCGGTGCAACACCTCGGCGATCTCGGCGATCGGCAGCCCCACGACGTGGCGCAGCACGATCGCCGTGCGCACGTGGAGTTCGAGCGTGCCGAGCAGTGCGTCCCAGTCCGTGCGGCCAGGGGCAGCGGGCACGGCCGCGTCGTGCTCGTCGAGGGGCCGGGTGGCGGGGCGGCGCGTGCGCCTGCGAGCGTCGTTGCGCGCGAGGTTCGTCGCGATCGTCAGCAGCCACGGACGCGCCCGGAGATCGCGGCGCCGCGCGGGCGGCCACTCCCGCAGTGCCCGATAGGCGCGTACGAAGGTCTCCTGGGTCAGGTCCTCGGCCACGTCGGGCGTCAGGCGGCGCAGGGTCGCGTAGACCGCGTCCTGGTGGGTGCGAACGAGGTCCGGGAAGGCCCGGTCCACGTCGCGCGCCAGCGCGACGCCGAGCTGGTCCTGTTCGTCGGTCACCGTCCCTCCTCGTCGCGACCGTACTCCCTACAACACCGGCAACGGCCCGGCGGTTGCACCGAGCGCTGGCTGCCCCCGCGGACGGCCTCGCTAGCGTGCGGCGTACGTCACCCGAGGTGTCCGTCATGTCCCAGATCACGCGCGCACTCGTCACCGGCAGCTCCGCCGGGATCGGCGAGGCGCTGGCCCGCCAGCTCAGCCAACGCGGCGTGGCCGTCACCCTCGTCGCTCGGCGCGAGGACCGGCTGCGCGACCTCGCCGACCGCCTGCCGGGCGAGGCCGAGGTCCTCGCAGCCGACCTGACGGTCCCGGCGGACCTCGAGCGGGTGGCGCAACGGCTGCTCGCCGTCGAGTCCCCGGTCGACCTGCTGGTCAACAACGCGGGCTACGGCGACTACGGCCCGTTCGACGGGATCGCCTGGGACCGGCTCGCCGGCGAGGTCGACCTCAACGTCAAGGCACTCGTCCGCCTGACCCACGCGATCGTTCCTCGCCTGCGCGCTCTGGGCGGCGGCGGGGTGATCAACGTGTCCTCGACCGCGGGCTTCCAGCCGGGTCCGTACGGGGCCGTGTACGGCGCCACCAAGTCGTTCGTGACGAGCTTCACGCGCGCCCTGGCCATCGAGATGAGGGGCACGGGCGTCCGGGTGCTCAACGCCTGCCCCGGGGTGACGGAGACGGAGTTCCAGGCGGTCGCCCACGTCGACGTGTCGGGCATGCCACGCTTCGGCGTGCAGACGGCCGAGGAGGTCGCCGAGGAGATCCTCGACGCCTTCGCCAGGGGGCGGTCGATGGTGGTGACCGGAGCGGCGAACAAGGTCATGACCCTCGGGTCGCGGATCGGGCCGTCCGCGCTCGCCGCGCGCGTCAGTGGCTCGATCCAGAAGAGCTGGATGGGGCGCGGCTGATGCGGCTCGTCGACGCCTGGGAGGCTCGCGGGGCCTACCGCCCGTGGGGCGACCACCTCGTCTTCGTCGTCGACCTGCCCGCGTCGCCCGGCGACGGCGGCCCGCCGATCCTGCTGGTCCACGGGTTCCCGACCTCGTCCTTCGACTGGCGCGAGGTCGTCGATCGCCTGACACCGCGCCGGCGGGTGATCGCCGTCGACCTGCTGGGGTACGGGCTGAGCTCGAAGCCGGATCAGCCCTACTCCCTGTTCGACCAGGCGGACCTCGTCGTCGACGTGGTGGGCCAACTCGGGCTCGACGAGGTGGTGCTCGTCACCCACGACATGGGTGACACGGTCGGCGGCGAGCTCCTCGCCCGCGAGCTGGACGGAGCGCTGCCGTTCCGGGTCGCCCGCCGCCTCATCAGCAACGGCTCGATCTACATCGAGCGCGCGAACCTGTCCGACGGCCAGCGCCTCATGCTCGGCCTTCCCGATGCGAAGCTGGACCTCGAGCTCGTGCCGCCACCCGCACTGCTCTACGAGAGCCTGCGGGCCATCTTCGGGCCGGACACCCAGCCGTCGATGGACGAGCTGGAGGCGCAGTACGACCTGTTGAGCCGCGAGGACGGCCACCTGCTGCTGCCGCGCCTCATCCGCTACATCGATGAACGCCGCCAGCACGAGCAGCGGTGGACCGGCGCGATCGAGGCCCACCCGACGCCGATGCGCATCGTGTGGGGCGACGCGGACCCGATCGCCATCGTCGGGATGGCCGAGACGCTGGCGGGACGTGCCGACGGCGCGGCCGACCTGGTGGTCCTCGACGGGATCGGCCACTTCCCGATGATCGAGGCGCCCGAGCGCTTCGCCGAGGAGGTCCTCGCTGCCCTCTGACCAGGGCGCCGCGCGTTCCCGCTTGCACCCGCGTCGCGCATGCCGTACGGTTTGAGCATACGCTCAAACCGTACGCTCAAATGGAGCTGACCAGGCGGAGAGCGCTGATCAGGGGATGACGGGCGTGGACGCGATCGGTGCCATCGGAGGCGGGTTGGCCATCAGCGGCTTCTTCCTGGCCTTCGGCTTCGTGCTCGCCGTGCCGACGTCCGTCGCCGGATATGCCATCGGGCGCCTGGCCTTCCGTCCGGAGGGGGAGTGATGAGCGAGGCCCAGCCGCCCCGCTTCGACCTGCCGCCGCCGGACGCGGCGGGCCCGGACCCCGATCACGAGCAACGAGCGCGGCGGGCGAGGCTCGTCGTCTACGCCCTCATCGCTGCCGTCCTGCTGGTCGGCCTCGGCATGCGCGTGGCCGGTGGGGGTCTCGACGCGCTGCGCACCTCGGCAACGATCTACGTCGGCCTCCCAGCGGTCCTGGCAGCGGCCATCACGGCCTCGGGTGACGCCCGCAGTGCGCAGGGTGCGACCTTCAAGGGCATCACCGTGGTCCTCCTCCTGCTTGCCACGCTCTGGACGGAGGGCATCGTCTGTGTCCTGATCGCGGCGCCGCTCGCGTGGGGCCTCGGCGCCGCCATCACCGGCGTCCGCGCCGGCCGGCGCGGGGAGCAGCGGTTGGCCGTCGCCCTGCTCCCGCTGGCCCTCTTGAGCCTCGAGGGCGCCACGCCCGCGACGACGGTCGATCGGCTCGAGATCGTCACCGCGAGCGCCTGGGTCGACGCGGCCCCGGACGAGGTCCGGCAACGCCTCCTCGCGGGCATGCCGATGGACGCCGCGGGGCTGGCGGTGGTCCGCGCAGGGATGCCCGAGCCGGCCGGCTCGGAGGACGTCGTCGCCGGGGTCGGCGACCGCCGCCGGGTGCGCGTCGGCGACGCCGAGGCCGAGTTCGAGGTGAGCGCTCTCGACGCGGACCGCATCGCCTTCCGACTCGTCTCCGACGACACCATGATCACGCGCTGGATCACCTGGCGCGACGCCGATCTGCGCTGGGTGCCCGAAGGCGCGGGCACGCGGGTGGACCTCACCGTCCGCTTCGAGCGTCGTATGGACCCCGCGTGGTGGTTCGGGCCGGCCTCGCGGGTCATCGTGGGCAGCGCCGCGGAT
>JBFHRB010000011.1:0-25985 GCA_041591915.1 Nitriliruptorales bacterium | reverse complement strand
GTTCCGGGTGGCTGTGGGCACCCCCATCCACCGAACGCGCCGCAGAGGCGATCTCAGCGCGTTCGCGCAGTTCGATCGCTCGAGGGCGGGGGGCGACGTGAGCGATGTGGTGGTGCACGGCTTCGAGACCGTGGCGATCCTGGGGACGGGCCTCATCGGCGGTTCGCTGGCGATCAGCGCCGGCCGGGTCGAAGGCGTACGACGCGTGCGCGTGTGGGATCGCGATCCCGCGGTGCTGGCGCGGGCCCGGGTGCTCGGGGTCGGACACGAGGCCTGCGCGAGCCTCGAGGAGGCCGTTGCCGGGGCGGATCTGGTGGTTCTTGCCAGCCCAGTCGACAGCTTGCTCGATCTGGCGGGTCATGCGGCCAACTGCATGTCTACAACCGCAGTTTTGACCGACGTTGGGTCGGTCAAGGGACGTATCGTCACACGTATCGCACGAATAGAGGAAATAGCTGGAAGGTTTGTCGGCGGTCATCCGATGGCGGGCAAGGAGCGTGGTGGCATCGATGCTGCGGACGGCCTGCTCTTCCAGGGCGCCACGTGGGTGCTCACGCCGGCGGAGGACACGTTGCCCGAGGTCGCCGATCGTCTCGAGGCCTTCGTCCGCGCACTCGGCGCGTGGGTGGTCCGCATCGCGCCGGACGTGCACGACGAGGTCGTTGCCACGGTCAGCCACCTGCCGCAGGTGCTGGCGTCGCTGCTCATGGGGCACGCAGCCGAGGAGGCGCGCGTCCATGACGGACTCTTCGCCGTCGCGGCCGGTGGGTTCCGTGACGTCACCCGGGTCGCTGCGAGCGATCCAGACCTGTGGGTCGGCATCGTCCGCGAGAACCGCGCGGCGATCCGCGCGACCCTCACCGGCTACGCGGGACGGCTGGGCGCCCTGGCGGCGGCCATCGAGCACGAGGACTGGGACGAGGTCCGCGAGGCCTTCGCGCGGGGGAGGGCAGCGCGGGTCGGCCTGCCGGACAAGCCGGTCCAGGGCGCCCTCGTCGACCTCGTCGTGCCGCTGGACGACCGTCCGGGCGCGCTCGCGGAGGTCACGCAGGCGCTCGGTGCCGCGGACGTCAACATCGAGGACCTCTCGCTCCGTCACGCCAGCGAGGGGGGCCGCGGGGCCCTGATCATCGCCGTCGCGGGCCGCCCGGCTGCGGAGAGGGCGCAGTCGACCCTCGCCGCGCGCGGCTACCACGTGCACATCCAGCCCCGTTGACCGGCTGATCGCGCACCCATGGTCCAGTTTTCGCGCGATCAGTGGTCGATTGGTCGCTTAGTCGACATATCGATGTGCGAAGGGCGGTGGCCCGGTCACGCGCGGGCCCTTCGGCGTGGCAGGCTGCACGACCACACATCACCCGTCCCCGTCCGTCCGCTCCTGGCAGGCTCCCGATGACCGACCGCGTGACCATCGCGCCTGGGCGCCTGGCCGGCACCGTCTCGGTACCCGGGGACAAGTCGCAGAGCCATCGTGCCCTCATGATCGGCGCCCTCGTCGAGGGTGGTGTCACGCTCGAGGGGCTCGCGCCCTCGGGTGACGTGCTGTCCACCGCCGGCGCCCTGCGGACGCTCGGTGCGACGGTCGAGCTGCGGCCCGCCGCCGACGGCAACCTGTCGGGCCGGGTCGAGGGCCCGCTGACGGAGGCCGTCGACGTCATCGACTGTGGCAACAGCGGCACGGGGCTCCGGCTGCTCGCCGGACTCGTGGCCGGCGTACCGGGCCTGGCCGTGCTGACCGGAGACGTCTCCCTGCGTGCTCGGCCCGTGGACCGTGTCATGGCACCCCTGCGCGCGCTCGGCGTCGACGTGGCAGCGAGGGGGGACCGGCTACCTCCGCTCGTCGTGCACGGCGGCCGCGTCCGCGCGGCCGACTACGAGAGCCCTGTGGCGAGTGCGCAGGTGAAGTCGTGCGTGCTGCTCGCGGGCCTCGCCGCCGACGGCCCCGTCTCCGTCACGAGCCCGCTCGCCTCGCGAGACCACACCGAACGCATGCTGCGGCACCTCGGCCTCGTCGTGACCACGGTCGAGCACGATGACGGCCGGGAGGAGGTCCGGCTGGAGCCGGGCAGCCCGAAGGGACGAGCCCTGGGCGCGGCCGGCGATCCGTCGAGCGCGGCGTTCTGGTTCGTCGCGGCCGCACTGCCCGGAGGGCCCGCCCGCGGTATCACCGTCCATCGGGTCCTGCTCAACGCACGTCGGACGGGCGTCCTGCGCATCCTGCGTGCGATGGGAGCGAACATCGAGATCAGCAACGAGATCGAGGCTGCCGGCGAGTCGGTCGGCGACGTCACCGTCACGCCGGGCGATCTCCAGGGTGCCGAGGTGGCCGGAGGCGACGTCGTCGACGCGATCGACGAGCTCCCGGTGCTGGCGCTGGCGGGTGCGGCCAGCGACGACGGGCTCACCGTCCGGGACGCCGCCGAGCTGCGAGTGAAGGAGTCGGATCGGATCTCGGTGCTCGCGAGCCAGCTCGGCGCCCTCGGACTGACGGTCGACGAGTTCCCGGACGGGTTCCAGGTGCCCGGCGGACAGCGCCCTCGCGGGGGGCAGGTGGACGCGCACCACGACCACCGGATCGCGATGACGGCGGCCATCGCGGCGACGTTCGGTACCGGCGAGGTGGACATCACCGGCTTCGACGCCGTGGCGACGAGCTACCCGAGCTTCCTGGACGACCTGCGATCGCTCGGCGGCGCGGTGGTGGAGCAACGATGACGACATCCTCGACCCCGGGCCCGGTCGTCGCGGTCGACGGCCCGGCCGGCAGCGGCAAGTCCACGGTGGCCAAGCTGGTCGCCGATCGCCTCGGCGTGCCGCACCTCGACACCGGCGCCCTCTACCGAGCCGTGACGCTGGCCTGCCTGCGCGATGGCCTCGAGCTCTCGGACGCGGAGGCGTGTGGGGCGGTCGCGGCAGAGGTCACGATCGAGACCGACGAGGACGGCACATGGCTCGACGGCGAGCTCGTCGAGCAGGAGATCCGTGGACCGCAGGTCACGGAGGCCGTCAGCACGGTCTCGGCACATCCGCAGGTACGCGACGCGATGGTGCCCGTCCAGCGGTACGGCGCCCGCCTCGGGGCCGTCGCGGAGGGCCGCGACATGGGAACCGTCGTGTTCCCGGATGCGGACCTCAAGGTGTTCCTCACGGCCAGCGTGGAGGAGCGCGCGCGCCGACGTGCGGCCCAGGTCGGGATCGAGGACGTCGCGGCCGTGGCCGCCGACATCGAGCGTCGGGACGCCGCGGACAGCAGCCGCGAGCTGGCGCCGCTGGCCGAGGCGGAGGACGCCTGGTTGCTGGACACGACCGGCATGTCGATCGACGAGGTCGTCGAGGCCATCGCCGAGGAGGCCCGGCGAAGGACGCGACGGCGCACACGGGCGGAGCTGCCGAGGGTGGCCGTCGTGGGTCGTCCGAACGTCGGCAAGTCGACGCTCGTCAACCGGATCCTCGGGCGTCGCGTGACGATCGTCGAGGAGAAGCCGGGCGTCACACGGGACCGGACCGAGCACGTCGCCGAATGGACCGGCCGCCACTTCATGATCGTCGACACCGGTGGCTGGCACCACGACGCCGAAGGCCTCGACCGCCAGGTGGTCCAGCAGGCCGAGGCCGCCGCCACCTCCGCCGACCTCGTCCTCTTCGTCGTCGACATCACGGTCGGGATCCAGGAGGACGACGAGCGGTACGCGAAGATGCTCAGACGCACCGGCACCCCCGTGATGCTCGTCGCGAACAAGGCCGACGCGGATCGCCACGAGCAGGATGCGTACGAGTTCTACGACCTCGGCCTGGGCGACCCACTGCCGGTGTCGGCAGCGCACGGGCGGCGCGTCGGCGATCTGCTCGACGACGTCGTGTCGGCCCTCCCCGAGGATGACACCGGCCGACCGCCCGACGAGGACCACATCACCCGTGTGGCCATCGTCGGCAAGCCCAACGTCGGCAAGTCGAGCCTGCTCAACCGCCTGCTCGGCGAGGAGCGGGTCATCGTCGACGACGTGCCGCACACCACGCGTGACGCGATCGACACGCTCGTCGAGCTCGATGGGGAGCCCTGGCGGCTCGTCGACACGGCCGGCCTGCGCCGCAAGTACCGCACGGGTGAGGACACCGAGCTCTACTCGGTCGACCGGACGCGCATGGCCATCGAGCAGTCGGACCTCGTGCTCTTCCTCATCGACGGGTCGGAGCAGATCGCGGAGCAGGACCAGCGCCTGGCCGCGCTCGTGCGGGACGCCGGGCGAGGCGTCGTGATCGTGGTCAACAAGTGGGACATGGTGGACGAGGACCGGCGCCGGTTCCTCGAGAAGGAGCTCGATCGACTGCTGTCGTTCGCGTCCTGGGCGCCACGGGTGAACATCTCCGCCCTCAAGGGCCGCAACGTCACCAGGCTCGTCGACCACCTCCGTGCCGTCCGCGACGGGTACCTGCGACGGATCCCGACGCGCGAGCTGAACCGCTGGCTGGAGGGAGTCACCGAGCGCACCGCCCCGCCGATGCACCGCCACCGGCCCGTGCGCGTTCGCTACATCACCCAGGTCGAGGTCGGGCCCCCGACGTTCCTGGTCTTCACCAACGGACCGCTGCCGGACGCCTACGTCCGCTACCTCGAACGGGAGCTCCGGACGGCCTACGGATTCGTCGGTGCACCGCTGCGCCTCGAGGTCCGGCGTGGACGCCGCGACCGCCGCAGTTGACCGGATGTGGCACGCCCGACCGGCGACCGGTACCGTCCGGCCCGCTCGACGGGCTCCGGCCCAACGTGGGCAACGGGCTGTGGCGCAGTTAGGCAGCGCACTCGACTGGGGGTCGAGGGGTCGCCGGTTCAAATCCGGCCAGCCCGACCAACGGACGACCGTGGTGGTCCTCCTACACCACCGCGTGGAGGGACCTCGTGCGGCTGTACGACATCGGCAAGCAGGAGGGTCCTGAGGTCGTCCACGACCGCATCCTGACGGTCCCCAACCTCCTCTCGTTCGCCCGGCTGGCCACGCTCCCGATCGTCTACCTCGACCTCGTGAACGGTCGGCACCTCCGGGCACTCGTGCTCATCGGGGTCTTCTCCAGCACCGACTGGTTCGACGGCTACATCGCCCGTCGCTTCAACCAGGTGTCGCGGCTGGGCAAGCTGCTCGACCCGCTGGCGGATCGCCTGCTGCTCGCCACGGTCGCGATCGGGATGGTCGTCGGCGACATCGTGCCCCTGTGGGTGATGCTGGTCGTCATCGCCCGGGACGTGATCCTCCTGGGAGGCGCCGCGGCCTTCATGCGCCGTGACATCCCGCCACCGCCGGTCACCTACCTCGGCAAGAGCGCGACCTTCGGCCTCATGTTCGCGTTCCCGACCTTCCTGCTGGCCAGCGTGCTGGCGCCGGAGGGGCAGGCAGCGCACGAGCTCGTGCGGACCATCGCCTGGGCCATGCTGCTGGTCGCCCTCCCGCTCTACTACGCGACCGGCGTCCAGTACGTGCAGTGGGCACTGCGGGCGATGCGCGCCGAACAGCCGACGGAGCCCGGCGTCCACTAGCGTTCGCCGCGAAGGCCGACACGCGGTCACATCCAGCGCAGGAGCGAAGGTCCGATGTCCGAGGGTTCCTACCCCGAAGATCTGAAGTACACCGCCGAGCACGAGTGGGCCAAGGCCGATGGCGGCAAGCTCCGGATCGGCATCACGTGGTTCGCGCAGGACCAGCTTGGCGACGTCGTGTACGTGGACCTGCCCGGTGCCGGCACCCACGTGGACAAGGACCAGCCGTTCGGTGAGGTCGAGTCCACCAAGTCCGTCAGCGACCTCTACGCGCCCGTCTCCGGGACGATCGTGGACCGCAACGGGGACCTCGAGGATCGTCCGGAGCTGGTCAACCAGGACCCGTACGGCGAGGGTTGGCTGGTCACCATCGAGATGGACGACCCCGCCGAGTACGACACCCTCCTCTCGGCCGATGACTACCGCGCGAGCATCGGCTGAGACGCCGGTAGGCTCGCCCCCCAACCGAGACCTCGACCTCGACTAGAGGTACGGCGACACGGTGAGGAGGGTGGATGTACTGCACGCAGTGCGGACAGGAACTACCGGGCGACGCACGTTTCTGCCCGGCCTGTGGCACGCCCGTGCAGCCGCCCGACGCGACGGCGATCGTCCGCACGCAGACGGGCGAGGTGGCCGTGGTGACCGCCACGCTCGACATCGCCGACGAGGACGCCGAGCTGATCGGTGAGCTCCCGGAGCTCGCCCCGGGAACCGGGATGCTGATCGTGGTGCGCGGGCCCAACGCCGGTTCGCGGTACCTGATCGATCGCGAGACCACGACCGTCGGCCGTCACCCCGACAGCCACATCTTCCTCGATGACGTCACGGTCTCGCGCCGTCACGCGGAGATCGTCCGCGCAGACCTCGACATCCGGGTCCGCGACCTCGGCAGCCTCAACGGCACCTACGTCAACGGCCAGCGCGTCGAGGAGGCGCTGCTCGCATCGGGCGACGAGGTGCAGATCGGCCGCTTCAAGCTCCTGTTCGCCGGCACGGCTCGGGCGGAGTCGTGAGGACCTACACCATCGGTGAGGTGCTCAACCGCCTCAAGGACGAGTTCGACGACATCACGATCTCGAAGATCCGGTTCCTCGAGTCGGAGGGCCTGATCAGCCCGGATCGGACCGACTCGGGGTACCGCAAGTTCACCGACCCCGACATCGACCGGCTCCGCTACGTGCTGCGTTCCCAGCGCGACCGCTACCTCCCGCTGAAGGTGATCAAGGACGAGCTGGAGCGCCTCGACGCCGGGCTCTCCATCGACGATCGACCCGCGGCACCGCCGGAGGCCGTCACGGGGACGGAGCCCGGACATCCCGCAGCGCCCGTCGTCGGGTCCTCACCCGACGGCACGGCCCCGGCGGCCGTACCCGCCGCCCCGGCGTCCGCGCCGCCGGCGCGCTCGGTGTTCGACGCCGGCCCCACCGACGTCACGCTGTCCCTGCAGGAGCTGTGTGACGCCTCGGGCCTCGAGGCGCAGGACATCCGCTCGCTGGCCGACCACGGCCTCATCCGCGGGGACACGACCTTCGACGGTGACGACCTGCAGATCGCGCGGACGGCCGCCCAGCTGCTGGAGATCGGCCTCGAACCGCGGCACCTGCGGATGTACCGCCAGTTCGCGGACCGCGAGCTGTCCCTGGCCGAGCAGCTCGTGTCGGCCCTCCTGCGGCAGCGCAACCCCGAGGCACGCGCGACCGCGCAGCGCCGGGTGGACGAGATCGTGGAGCACGGCGCGCGCCTGCACCGTGCGGTCCTGGCGCGCGAGCTCCGGGCCCTGCTGCGCTCGTGACGCGGAGCCGCACGGTCGCGGCCGTGCTCGCGGCCACGACCCTCGTCCTCGCCGCGGCGCCGGGCCCGGCCGACTTGCCGTCGAGCGCCTTCTTCGGCACGCCACTGCAGGCACCGCCGCAACTCGCTCGGCTGGACCTGCCGTCCGGTTGGCCGGAGGCACCCCCCGCGACCGCCGTGTCCTACCTGCTCCTGGACGCGGCGACCGGCCAGGTCCTGGCGGAGCGCCGAGCCGACGAGCTGCGGCCCGTCGCGAGCACGGTGAAGGTCCTGACGGCGCTGACGACGCTGCGCCGCACCAGGCCCGGCGACCTCGTGACGGTCGGCACCGAGGTCAACGGCATCGGCGGGGCGAGCGTCGGCCTCGCTCCGGGCGCGGTCTGGACCGTGGAGCAACTCCTCGACGGGCTCATCGCCCGTTCCGGCAACGACGCGGCCACGGCGCTGGCGGTGCACGTGGCAGGATCGGTCCCCGCCTTCGTCCAGTTGATGCGCGAGGACGCATCGTCACTGGGCGTGGGGGAGATGGTGCTCCAGACGCCGTCCGGCCTCACCGATCGCAACCGACTCTCGGCCCGGCAGCTGGCCATCATCACGCGCGCCGCACTCGCGGACCCGGCCTTCCGGGTGATCGCCGCCCGCGACATCGTCGACCTGCCCGGTTCGGGCCCGCGCGAGACCCGCAACGAGCTGCTCGCGCGCTACCCCGACGCGACCGGCGTCAAGACCGGGTTCACCGACGCCGCGGGGTACGCCCTCATCGGCTCCGCCGAACGGGGCGGCCGTGAGCTCGTCGCCGTGGTCCTCGGCAGCGCGTCGAGCGACGCGAGGTTCGACGACGCCGCAGCGCTCCTCGACTTCGGGTTCGACGCGTTCGCGGCGACCTCGGTCGGCGGGACGATCGCCATCCGCCACCCCGGAGGGACCGTGACGACGCCCGTGCCGGAGACGGCCTTCGTCGCACCCGCGACCTCGTCGGTCCTTGCCGTCAGTGCCGCGGTCCCGGCCGAGGGGACCGGACGGGCGACCGTCCGGGCGATCTGGAACGGCCAACTCCTGGGTGAGGTGCCGGTGGGCCTGCCGGGGGAGCCGGACCTCTCGCCGGACGATCCCCTCGTCTGGGGCTGGGACCGGGTGTACGAGGCGATGCGAGCCGCGACGACGCACGGCGCCTGGCCGTCGTGAGCGAGCCAGCGGTCGAGGTGCGCATCCCGCCGGAGATGCTCCTCGGCCGGGTGGCCACGCTCGGGCGCGAGATCACGGAGGCGTACCAGGGCACCGAGCCCCTGCTCGTCACCGTGCTGAAGGGCGGGACGGTCTTCCTCGCCGACCTCGTCCGACGGGTCAACCTGCCGGTGTCGGTCGACTTCCTCGGCATCTCGTCCTACGGGGGGCAGGGCCGGGCGACCATCCTGAAGGACCTCGGTGACATCACCGGACGTCACGTGCTGATCGTCGAGGACATCGTGGACACGGGCCTGACGCTCGCGTACCTGCTGCAGGTGCTCGCCGCGAGGGGACCCGCGTCGCTGCGGATCTGTTCGCTGCTCGACCGCCGTGTGCGTCGGATCGCGGAGCTGCCGCTCGACTTCGTGGGCTTCGAGGTGGGCGACGAGTTCCTGGTCGGCTACGGGCTCGACCTCGAGGAGCGGCTGCGCCACGTTCCGGCGATCCTCGCGGTGAGGGACGTGGATCGCCTGCGCGCGGATCCCGAGGGCGAGGTCCGTCGCGTGCTGCTCCCCGCGGAACCCGACGGCGTGGGGGACAGCAGCGACTAGCCTGCCCCTCCGAGGATCAGGAGGGCCAGCCGATGATCGAGCTGGAACTGGTAGGGGTGCGGGTCGAGCTGCCCGCGAACCAGCCGATCGTGCTGCTCAAGGAGCGCGAGGGCGTCCGCTACCTCCCGATCTGGATCGGCGCGGTCGAGGCGACCGCGATCGCCTTCGCGCTCCAGGGTGTCGAGACCCCCAGGCCGCTGACCCACGACCTGTTCGTGACGGTCATGCGCGAGGTCGGCATCGAGCTGAGGGCCGTCCACGTCACGGAGCTGCGTGACGGCACGTTCTACGCGGAACTGCACCTCGGACGCGGTGAGGACAGCTGGACGATCTCGTCGCGGCCGTCGGATGCCATCGCGATCGCGAGCCGGCTCGGTGACATCCCGATCTTCGGCGCCGCGTCCGTGCTCGACGAGGCAGGCCTCGAGATCGACGAGAGCGAGGGGGACGACGTCGATCCCGAGGAGGAGGTCCGTCAGTTCCGGGAGTTCCTCGACACGATCACCCCGGAGGACTTCGAACAGTAGGCCCGGTCGCCTCAACCTCGAGTACAGGTTGAGGGATTGCCCGGCAGGCGACCCTCCAGTACCCGTTGACACCCCGTCTTCCACGGGCGTAGCCTCATCGACGTAACTCACACCGATGTGACCCGCAATTGCGGCCGCGCGCCAGGGCAGGGCGAGCAGCCGACCGGGACGGCAGACCCCGCGTGCGGACCTCGGTGTTCGGACGGAGTCCCGGCGTTCTGCGCCCGGACAGGGGAGCCCCAGCGGGGCTCGGTGGAGGAACGCAACGATGACGGTTGAGCGGACTGCTGGGCAGATGCGCCTCGATATCGGGGTGGAGGACGGCGTCGGGTACCGCGGCCCGACCGTGTGCGAGATCGTGGGGATCACCTACCGGCAGCTCGACTACTGGGCACGCACGGAGCTCGTGCCGCCCTCGATCCAGAAGGCCAAGGGTTCGGGGACCCAGCGCCTGTACTCGTTCGAGGACATCGTGCAGCTGCGGGTGATCAAGCGGCTCACCGATGCCGGGGTGGACCTCCGCAAGGTCCGCAAGGCCATGGACGAGCTCAAGGCGCGCGGCCTCGACATGGCACAGGTCACGGTGGTGAGCGACGGGTCCTCGGTCTACGCGATCGACGACGACGCCCAGATCATCGACCTGCTCGCCAAGGGGCAGGGCGTGTTCGCGATCGCCGTGGCGCCCGTCGTCGAGGAGCTCAAGGGGGAGGTCACCGCCTTCCCGACGGAGCCCGTCGCCATCGCCGGGTCTCCGCCAGACACCGAGCTCCCTGACGTGGCGGCGAACTGATCCCGAGCACTCCGGAGCCACCGCCCCGTCCCGACGCGCCCGCCGCGCCCGATGGCACCGACCGTGCCGTTGGCGAGTTGCGCCTTCCCGCGCCGCCCGCGGTGCGGGGGCCGGCGGCCGGGGTTCCCGACGTCAGCGAGTTCGGGCTGTGGCAGCTGGCCAAGGACCCCGCGGAGCCACCTGACACCGGGCCGCTGCCGTCGGACGACGTCACCTTCCAGCATGCCTCCGAGCGCCGCTTCGCGCGGTTGCTGGACTTCCATCACATCGCGTGGGAGTACGAACCGACGGCCTTCCCCATCGAGTGGGGCGAGGACGGCGAACCGGCGAGGTACTTCCAGCCGGACTTCTACCTTCCTGCGTTCGACACGTACATCGAGATCACCGTCTCGGCGCAGCGGCTGGTCACGAAGAAGAACCGCAAGCTCCGCCTGCTGCGCGAGCACCATCCCGATGTCCGCTGCAAACTGTTCTACCAACGTGACTACCGGGCGCTCGTGACCCGGTTCGGACTTGACCTGGAAGACGACGAGGAGGAGTGATCGTGGCGCAGGACCCGGCCCTGGACGAGCTCCTGCGCAGCGACATCCGCATGCTCGCCGACGAGCTCGGTCGCTCGCTCGTCCGTCAGGAGGGGCAGGGACTCCTCGACCTCGTCGAGGACGTGAGGCGGCTCGCGCGAGACGCAGCCACCCGTCAGGACGAGGGGGCCGAGGCACTGGCGCGCCTGCTGGCGCGGCAGTCGCCGCTCGACATGATCCGGCTCGCCAGGGCGTTCCTGACCTACTTCCACCTGGCCAACGTCGTCGAACAGGTCCACCGCCTCGATGCCATGCGCACGCCGGAGCCCACCGAGCGGGGGTGGTTGCACCGGACGACGGCGCTGTTGCGCGAGAGCGACATCGACGACGACCTCCTGTCGGAGATCGTCGATCGCCTGGAGGTTCGCCCGGTCTTCACGGCGCACCCGACCGAGGCATCGCGGCGCTCGATCCTCACCAAGCTCTCGGCGATCGCCGAGATGCTGGAGGACCGGCTCGACCCCCGCTGCACGGACGGGACGCGGGCCCGGCTCGACCGTCGGATCGCTGAGCAGATCGACCTGCTGTGGCAGACCGACGAGCTGCGCCTGGACAAGCCACAGCCCCTCGACGAGGCCCGCTCGATCATCTACTACCTCGAGCAGATCCACGCCCAGGTCCTGCCCGACCTCTTCGACGACGTCGCCGCCGAGCTCGCACAGCTCGGGATCGACCTGGATCCGATGTCGGCGCCCGTCGTCCTGGGCACCTGGGTGGGCGGCGACCGCGACGGCAACCCCAACATCACGCCGGACCTGACGACCGACGTGGTCGGTCTCCTGCACGAGCGAGCGCTGCGGATCCTGCGCGAGCAGCTGATCGACGTGGCGACCACGCTCAGCACGTCGTCGCGCATCCGCGACGTGTCACCCGAGCTGTCGAAGTCGCTCGAATCCGATCGTGAGCGGCACCCCGACGTCTACCGCCGACTCGCGCACCTCAACGCCGAGGAGCCCTACCGACTCAAGTGCGGCTACGCCCTCCGCCGGCTGGACCTCACGATGGAACGGCTGAGGGACGGGACCGCACACGTGCCCGGGCAGGACTACCGCGACAGCACCGAGTTCGCCGACGACCTGCGAGTGATGCACGAGTCGCTGCGCGAGCACGGTGGCGAGCTCGCGGCACAGGGACTCGTCGCCCGCCTGCTGCGCGTGGTCGCCTCCGGGGGTTTCCACCTCGCCGTCGTCGACATCCGTGAGCACAGCGAGAAGCACCACCGCGCCCTGGCCGAGCTGTACGGCCGCGTTGGCCAGACCTACCCGACGAGCCCGGAGGAGCGGCGCCGCGTGCTGAGCGAGGAGCTCGCCGCGCCTCGGCCCCTCTCGATGGTCACGACCTCGATCGGTGAGGAGGCGACGCGCACGACGGGCCTGTTCACGCGACTTCGCGAGATGTTCGACCGCTACGGCGACGCGCCGGTCGAGAGCTACATCATCTCGATGACCCGCGGGCCCGAGGACGTGCTGGCCGCGGCCGTGCTCGCGCGCGAGTCGGGACTCGTGGACGTGCGCGAGCCGATGGCCCGCATCGGCTTCGTGCCGCTGCTGGAGACGATCGGGGAGCTGCGCCAGGCAGGGCAGATCCTCGATGCACTCCTCGAGGACCCGGCCTACCGCCCGATCGTCGCCGCGCGCGGGGACGAGCAGGAGGTCATGCTCGGGTACTCGGACTCCAACAAGGACGGCGGCATCACGACGTCGCAGTGGGAGATCCACCGTGCCATCCGGGCGCTGCGCGACACCGCGGACCGCCACGGCGTGCACCTGCGGCTCTTCCACGGCCGGGGCGGCACGATCGGCCGGGGCGGTGGGCCGACCCACGCCTCGATCCTGGCCCAGCCCTACGGCGCGCTCGACGGCGACGTGAAGCTGACGGAGCAGGGAGAGGTGATCAGCGACAAGTACGCGCTGCCGGGCCTCGCTCGCCGCAACCTCGAGCTCCTCGTCGCCTCGGTCCTCGAGGCCTCGACGATCCACCGAACGTCGCGTGAGGACGACGCGACGCTGGCTCGTTGGGACGGCGCGATGAACACGGTGTCGGACGCGGCCTTCGCGGCGTACCGCCAGCTCGTCGAGGACGAGCGGCTCGTCGAGTACTTCACGACGTCCACGCCGGTGGAGGAGCTCGCCGGCCTGAAGATCGGATCGCGCCCGTCACGCCGTCCCGGGGGAGCGGACACCGGGATCTCCGCGCTGCGAGCGATCCCGTGGGTGTTCGGCTGGACGCAGTCGCGCCAGATCGTGCCGGGCTGGTTCGGGGTCGGGAGCGGCCTCGCTGCCGCCCGTGACGCGGGCCTGGAGGACGTGCTGCGGGAGATGTTCTCCCGGTGGCCGTTCTTCCAGAGCTTCCTGAGCAACGTCGAGATGACGCTCACCAAGACCGACCTCACGATCGCCGAGCGGTACGTCGAACGGCTCGTTCCCGAGGCGAGCGTCGGCATCCACGACGTCATCCTCGAGGAGCACCGCCGCACCATCGAGGAGCTCCTCGGCATCGTGGGGCGCGACGAGCTGCTCGCGGACCTCCCGGTCCTCAAGCGCACGCTCGAGGTGCGCGACACCTACCTGCAGCCACTGCACGGCCTGCAGATCGAGCTGCTCGACCGCCGACGTCGGGGCGACCAGTGGGGGCGCACGCTCGATCGCGCACTGAGCCTTACGATCAACGGGATCGCGGCCGGGCTGCGCAACACCGGCTGAGGGACGCTCCCGGCGTCAGAGGCGCCCGCGGATCCAGGCGATGTCGTCGGCCTGGTTGGCGGCGTCGCCATCGTCGGGCGTCTCGATGATGACCGGCGCTCCGGCGTCCTTGACGATCGAGACCAGGCACTCGGGGTCGATCTCGCCGTGCCCGAGGTTCTCGTGGCGGTCGCGCCCCGAGTTGAACTCGTCCTTGGAGTCGTTGAGGTGGACGAGGTCGATGCGTCCCGTGATCGCCCGGATGCGCTCGACGGCGTCCACGAGCTTCTCGCCCGCCGCGTGCGTGTGGCAGGTGTCGAGGCAGAACCCGACCTCCGTGTCGCCCGCGGCGGCGATGGCCTCCCACAGGCCGGCGATGCGGTCGAAGTGGCGCGCCATCGCGTTGTCGCCGCCGGCGGTGTTCTCGAGGTAGACCGGGACCTCGGACTCGAGGCGCTCGAAGGTCTTGCGCCAGTTGTCGAACCCGATCTGGGGGTCCTCGCCGTCGGCGAGGTGGCCGCCGTGCACGATGACCGCCTCCGCGCCGATGTTGGCCGCCGCGACGCAGGTCTTCTGCAGGAGCTGCCGGGACGGGTGCCGGACGCGGTTGTTCGTCGTCGCGGGGTTGATCAGGTAGGGGGCATGGACGTAGATGGGCAGGTCCGCGGCCCGGAGGTCCTCCGCGTCGGGGCGGGACTTCGGCATCTTGAAGCCCTGCGGGTCGCTGAGGAAGACCTGGACGCAGTCCGCGCCGCGCGCCGCGGCCGCGCCGAGGGGGTCGTCGCCTGGGACGTGGGCACCGATGAGCATGGCCGGCAGGGTAGCCAGCGTCCTGATGCGGATAGGGTTGCCAGCATGATGCGACGAGCCACCACCCCAGTCCTGTCCGTCCTGCTGCTGCTCGTGCTCGCGGCCCCCGCCGCGGCCCAGAGCGTCCGCAGCGTGGCCTCCGACATCCGCGACGACGGCTACTTCGCCGAGGGCCTGTCGTCGGCGGACCGGTCGAACCTCGACGCGGTGGTCCGCAACCAGCGCACCATCGAGAACCGCATCTACCTGGCCTGGCTCGACAGCGAGCCGAGCGAGTTCAACGACGTCTTCGCCGAGGACGTCGTGAACCAGCTCGGTGGCGGCACGGTCATCGTCGTGTCCCCCCAGGAGATCGGCGCGTACAGCTCCGAGTTCTCGTCCAGCGAGGTCGACCGGGCCGTCGACGCGAGCTTCGACGCGTTCGACACCTCGCCCGCCCGCGGCTTCGCGGACTTCGCGGACTCGCTCGGCGCCCGGGTCGGCGCCACCTCGACCGGGTCCTCCGGCTCGTCCGGCGGCCTTCCGTGGGGGTGGATCTTCATCATCGGCATCGTCGGACTGATCGGCTTCACGGTCTGGAACGGGAAGCGCTCGTCGAAGAAGGCAGCGGAGGTCAACCTCACGGAGGCCAAGGCGGCGCTCACCGGCAAGCTCGACGAGGTGGCGAACGAGATCCTCGAGAACGAGGATCGTGTGCGCCTGTCCGAGGACCCCGAGGTGCAGACCTGGTACAGCCAGGCCAGCGCGACGTTCGCCGAGGCCCAGAACGCGCTCGAGGGCGCCGCCTCGGTTCAGGACCTCCGCGACGTCACGATCGACCTCGACGAGGCGTACTGGCAGCTCCAGGCCGCCGAGGCGAAGATGGACGGGCGGGCGATCCCCGCGCGTCCCGAGCCCGCGGAGCTCGAGCCCCTGCCGGAGCCGGACCTCGATGACACCGGCGGGTCGTCGATGCCGATGCCGCCACCGGCCGCGCGTGGTCGCCGCGGTGGGATGGGCGGCGGCATGATGGGCGGCATGGCCGGCGGCGTCTTCGGCGAGGTCCTGGACGGCATGATGAGCGGGGGCATGGGGCAGGCCCGCAGGTACGGCCGACGCACGAGCCGCCGTTACGGCAGCGGCATCGGTGGCGCCATCGGCGGGCTGGGCGGGCTCGCGGGTGGGAGCCGGAGCCGTGGCTCCTCGCGCCGTTCGTCGGGTGGCTCCTCGCGGCGGTCGCGTGGGGGCGGCTCGTCCGGCGGCGGCGGCCGGGCGCGGCGACGCCGCTGAACTGACCGGGTCGGCGCCCGAGCCGGCGGTCTAGGATGGCCGCCAACGCATCCACCATCACCAAGGGATCACGACCGTGTTCAAGCGCATGTGGGGCTACCTGAAGGCTCTGTTCTCCACCAAGGCCAACGCCTTGATGGATCCCGAGATCGAGATCGAGCAGGCCATCCAGGAGGCGAAGGAGCACGACCAGAACCTCCGCAACCAGGCCGCGAAGGTCGTCGCACACCGCACCCAGCTCGAACGCAAGATCGAGAAGGCCGCCGACGACGTCGGCGAGGCGCGCGAGATGGCCAAGCAGGCGCTGCTCAAGGCCGAGGCCGCCAAGAACGCGGGCGACACCGAGGGCATGGAGAAGTGGACCCGCGCGGCCCAGACCATCGCGATGAAGCTCCAGGCCTCCGAGTCCAACCTCAACGGCCTGAAGGGCCAGTACGAGGTCGCGGTCAACCAGGCCGAGGACGCCAAGCGGGCGGTCGAGCAGAACGCCATGCGCCTGCAGGAGCTCGCCGCCAAGCGGATGCAGCTGGTCGGTGCGCTCGAGCAGGCCAAGATGCAGGAGAGCGTCAACAAGGCGCTCGACTCGCTCAACACCGCCCTCGACACCGAGGCGCCGAGCCTCGCCAACGTCGAGGAGAAGATCGACAAGCGCCTCGCCGAGGCACAGGCCCGGGCCGAGCTGCGCGAGGCCACGCCCGAGGGCGCCGAGACCGAGCTGCGCGAGGCCATCTCGATGACCCAGGCCGACGCAAAGCTCGAGGAGCTGAAGGCGGAGCTCGGGCTGTAGTACGAGGCAGCGACGCACAGTAGAGGCCGCACCCCCGGGTGCGGCCTCTGGTGTTCCGGGCGCTGCCTGCGTCAGAGGCGGTCGGCCAGTGCCGCGATCTCTGCGACGATGGTGTCCGACGCCTCCCAGTTGAGGAAGTGGCCCTTGTCCGGCACCTCGACGAGCCTCGACCCCTCGATGCCGGCGTGCAGGTCCGCGGTGTGGAAGGGGGGCGTGGTCCGATCCCGAGAGCCGACGACGACGGTCGTGGGCAGGGTCAGCTCGCCGAGGCGGTCGTACCGGTTCTCCTCGACGAGCGCCGTCAGGATGGGGACGAGGCGACGGTGGTCCTGGGACCGGAACGTGTCGACGAACGGGTCGACGTATCGCTTGTCGAAGGGGACACCGACGAGGCTCCTGGTGAATCCGACCGCGACGGGCCGGAGAGCCAGGAGTCGCACGAGCACGCCGGAGCGGATGAGCGGTATCTGGAGCTTGTTCTGGGGGTTGTTGCGGCCCACGTCGCCGGCGAAGGTCGCCATGAGGAGCAGGCCGCCCACGCGCTCGCGGCCGTCGTGGTCAAGCAGGAAGGCGATGCTCAGGAACCCACCCATGGAGTGCCCGACCAGGATGGCGTCCCGGGCCTCGTGCGCCGCGAGGATGGCGGCGTAGTCCGATGCCATCTGGGACGTGCCGACACCGTCGCTGCCCACCGTCGACTGCCCGTGCCCTCGCTGGTCGAAGGCGATGACCCGGAAGCCCTGCTGCGCCAGGGCCGCCCCGACGACGTTCCACCCCTTCTGGGAGCCGCCGTAGCCGTGCGCGAGCATCACGGTGCGTGGTCCGGACCCGAGGACCACGGTGTGCAGGCGGGTCCCATCGGGGCGCTCCACCGTCATGGGGGTGCCGTCGAGCGGCACGTCGAACGGGTTGCCGGCCATGATCGTCCTCGCCTCGGTCAGGAGGCTAGGACTTCACCTGCTCCCCGTGCCTCCGAAACCCGCGAGAGGCCGAGCGCAGACCCCGCTTCGCCGTGCCTACGCCTGCTCGTAGCTCGTCAGCGGCTCGCACGAGCACATGAGGTTGCGGTCGCCGTACGCCCCGTCGATCCGTGAGACCGGAGGGAAGTAGCGGTCCCTTCGCAGCGAGTCGAGCGGGAAGGCGGCCTGCTCGCGGGTGTAGTCGCGGGCCCAGCGGTCGGCGATCAGGTCCTCGGCGGTGTGCGGGGCCTTCACGAGCGGGTTGTCGTCCGCGGCCCACTCGCCCGAGCGGACGCGCTCGATCTCGCTCCGGATCGCGACCATGGCGTCGACGAAGCGGTCGAGCTCGGCCTTGGACTCGGACTCGGTCGGCTCGATCATGAGCGTGCCCGCCACCGGGAACGACATGGTCGGCGCGTGGAAGCCGTAGTCGATGAGTCGCTTGGCGATGTCGTCCTCGGAGATCCCCGTGTCCTTCTTGATCCCGCGGATGTCGATGATGCACTCGTGGGCGACGTAGCCGTTCTCGCCGGTGTAGAGGACGGGGTAGTGGGGCGACAGGCGCTTGGCCAGGTAGTTGGCGTTGAGGACCGCGACCTCGGTCGCGCGACGCAGTCCCTCGGCACCCATCATCGCGACGTAGGTCCAGGAGATGGGCAGGATGCCGGCCGAGCCGAACGGCGCGGCGGAGATCGGGCCGACGCCGGTGTCCGGGCCGGCTTCGGCCAGCAGCGGGTGGTTGGGCAGGAACGGGACGAGGTGCTCGGCCACGCCCACCGGCCCGACACCCGGTCCGCCGCCGCCGTGGGGGATGCAGAACGTCTTGTGCAGGTTGAGGTGGCTCACGTCGGAGCCGAAGCGGCCGGGCTTGGCGACGCCGACGAGCGCGTTGAGGTTCGCGCCGTCCATGTAGACCTGGCCGCCGTTCGCGTGGATCATCTCGCAGATGTCGGTGATGGCCGACTCGTACACGCCGTGGGTGGACGGGTAGGTGACCATCAGGGCGGCGAGGCGGTCGCCGACGTCGTCGAGCTTCGACCGGAGGGCATCGACGTCGATGTTGCCGTCCTCGTCGCACTTGATGACGACGACGTCCATCCCGGCCATGACGGCGGAGGCGGCGTTGGTGCCGTGGGCGGACTCGGGGATGAGGCAGACCGTGCGGTGGTCGTCGCCGCGGCTGAGGTGGTACCCGCGGATCGCGAGGAGGCCCGCGAACTCGCCCTGCGACCCGGCGTTGGGCTGGATGGAGACCTTGGCGTAGCCGGTGATGGTCGCGAGCCAGTCCTCGAGCTCGCCGATCATCTGCAGGTATCCGGCTGCGTCGGAGGCAGGCTGGAAGGGGTGCAGGCCGCCGAACTCCGGCCAGGTGACCGGGACCATCTCGGTCGTGGCGTTGAGCTTCATCGTGCACGAGCCCAGTGGGATCATGGACCGGTCGAGCGCGATGTCGCGGTCGGCGAGGCGCCGCAGGTAGCGCAGCATCTCGGTCTCGGAGCGGTGGTCGTGGAACACCGCGGCGGTCATGAACTCCGAGTTCCGCCGCAGGCTCGATGGGATGGCCGCAGCGGTGTCGTGGTCCAGCGCGTCGAGGTCGACGTCCTCCAGGCCGAACACGGCGAGCAGGGCGTTGACGTCGGCGACCGTGACGGTCTCGTCGAGCGCGAGCGCGACGGTGTCGTCGTCGATCCGGCGGATCGCGAACCCGGCCACGTCGGCCGCGGTCACGACGTCCTCGGCCCGTCCGGGGACGCTGACCGTGAAGGTGTCGAAGAACGCCTCCGGGGCGACCTCGAACCCTCCCTGGCGCAGCCCGGCCGCGAGGACGGCGGTGAGGCGGTGGACGCGCTCGGCGATGCGGGTGAGGCCGTCTGGGCCGTGGTACACGCCGTACATCCCGGCCATGACGGCCAGCAGCACCTGCGACGTGCAGATGTTCGACGTCGCCTTCTCGCGGCGGATGTGCTGCTCGCGGGTCTGCAGGGCGAGGCGGGCGGCGGGACGCCCTTCGGTGTCGACCGAGACCCCGACGATGCGGCCGGGGAGCGTGCGCTTGTGGGCCTCGCGGGTGGCGAGGTAGCCGGCGTGCGGGCCCCCGTAGCCCAGCGGCACGCCGAATCGCTGGGTCGTGCCGACGACGATGTCGGCGCCCCACTCACCGGGCGGGGTCAACAGCGTCAGCGCCAGAAGGTCGGCGGCGGCGATGACCGCGACCTTCCGCTCCGCCATCGCCGCGGCGAACGGTGCGTGGTCACGGACGGCGCCGCTCGATCCGGGGTACTGGATGAGCACGGCGAACACGTCGTCGCCGATGGCGGCGGTGTCACTGAGGTCGCCGACCTCGACCCTGATGCCGACCGGCTCGGCGCGGGTCTGCACCACCGCGATGGTCTGGGGGTGGCAGTCGGCATCGACGTAGAGCGTGGCGCGGTCGCCCCGGTGCATGCGCCACGCCATCGTCATGGCCTCGGCGGCGGCCGTGCCCTCATCGAGGAGCGAGGCGTTGGCCAGGTCCATACCCGTGAGGTCGCTGACCATGGTCTGGAAGTTGAGGAGCGCCTCGAGCCGACCCTGGCTGATCTCGGGCTGGTACGGCGTGTACGCCGTGTACCAGGCGGGGTTCTCGAGGATGTTGCGCAGGATCACGCCCGGCGTGTGCGTGCCGTGGTAGCCGAGGCCGATGAGTGGCTTGCGCACGACGTTTCGGGACGCGCGCTCGCGCAGCTCGGCGAGCGCCTCGGTCTCGGTCATCGGGCCCGGCACGTCGAGGGGTTCGTCCGACCGGATGGCGCCCGGGACGGCGAGGTCGATCAGCTCGTCGACCTTGGTGAGGCCCAGGACGTCGAGCATCTGCTGCAGCTCGTCCTCGGACGGGCCGATGTGGCGGGCGGCGAACGCCCGGCGGTCGTCGAGATCGCGGAGGGAGGGCAACGCGGGCTCCTGGTGGTCAGTCGTTGCGCGCGGCGAGCCAGCGCAGGATGGTGCGCGTCCCGGCTCCCGTGGCGCCGACGGGGTAGTGGTGTCGGGCCTTCTTCGTGTACGAGGCTCCGGCGATGTCGAGATGGACCCACGGCACGTCGCCGACGAAGTGGCGCAGGAACAGCCCGCCGAACAGCGTGCTGCCGCCGTGGGCGGTGTTGAGGTTGCGGATGTCGGCCACGTCGGAGTCGAGGTCGTAGCGCAGGTCCTCCCAGAGCGGGAGGGGCCACATCGGCTCGCCTGAGGCCTCCGCGGCCGTGAGGATCTCGGACTGCAACTCGACGTCGTTGGTCATCGCCCCGGAGGCCAGGTCGCTGAGTGCGTAGATGACACCACCGGTGAGCGTCGCGAGGTCGACGATCGCGTCGGGGTCGAGCGAACGGGCGTAGCCGAGCCCGTCGGCGAGGACGAGACGCCCCTCGGCATCGGTGTTGCGCACCTCGACGGTCGTGCCATCGAGGGTGCGCAGGACGTCACCGGGGCGCTGTGCCTCTCCTGACGGCATGTTCTCCGCGAGGCACGCGATGCCGGTCACCGCGGTCTTCACCTTCAGCGCCGGGAGCGCAGACATCGCCGCGATCACGGCGGCCGAGCCCGCCATGTCCGTCTTCATCGTGGCCATCGAGGGCCAGGGGCGCTTGAGGTCGATGCCGCCCGAGTCGAAGACGATCCCCTTGCCGACCAGGGCGACGTGGCCGGCGGGGTCGTCCGGGCGGTATCGGAGGATCAGCATGCGGGGTGGCCGTGACGAGCCCCTGCCCACGCCGAGCAGGCCACCGGCCTTCTCGTCCTCGAGACGCGCCTCGTCCCAGACCTCGACCTCGATCTCGTCGGGCATGGCCCGGCGGGCGAAGTCGCACATCGCCGCCGGAGACTTGTCGGCTGGCGGTCGGTTGGTGAGGTCGCGCGCGAGGTACTCGGCGGCCATCGTCGTACGGGTGCGGCGAGCGGCGGCGCGTGCTGCCTTGAGCTGGTGGTCGTCCACCGCGAGGAGGACGCGTCGGAGCGCCGTTCGGTCCGGCTCCGAGCGACCCTCGGTGAAGCGGTAGGCGCCGCTCGCTGCGCCCTCGAGCAGGGCGCCCAGGCTGTCCACGTCATCGGACGTCGAGAGGATCGCGATGCTGCGCGCGTCATCGCCGAGTGCTCGAACTGCGGACCCGGCGGCCTTGCGTCGGACGTCGTCGCCGGGCTCGCCCTCGCCCACGCCGACCAGGACCACCGAACGGGCGGCGATGCCGCTCCCGGCCAGCCGCAGCGACTCGCCGACGCGCCCCGTGAAGGTCTCGTCGAAGGGCACGTCGCGGTACCCGAGCGCGCGGAGGAGGGCTTCGTGGGCGCAGACGCCGCTGGTGTTGACGCCGATCAGCAGCGCGTCGACGGCCAGTCCCGACGCGTCGTCGGCGGTCGCGCGGAACGCGGGTAGAGCCGTCACGGTGCCTCCTGTGTCGGGCGCAGGGTAGGTGGGGGACCGTGGGACGACGCGTCAGGCGTGCGCTGGTGAAACGGGTCGGTCAGCCCTTGATCGCGTCGGCGGCGGCTCGGAGCAGGGCCACGAGCCGACCGCGCTCATCGGAATCGAGCGCGAACCACGGCTGCGAGGCCAGGGCGTTCGTCAGGTCCTCCATCGCGTCGCGCTCCTCGCGCCCCCGGTCGGTCAGCTTCCCCTGGTCGTCGACGCGTCCGCTCACCTCGAGCCTGCGCATGGCCTCGCCGAGGTCCTCCGCCTCGCGCCAGCCGAAGAACTCGGCCTGGCCCTGCGGATCGCGGTCCTTCCACAGCGCGGTGAGGGCGATCGCCTCGACGCTCTGCAGGCCGTGGCTCACGAGCACGTGGACGTGCTGGTCGAAGCGGAACTCTCGCAGGATCATGCTGAGGTGCTCGATCGTCGCTCCCGTCGTGGCCGGCGTGGGGACGTCGTGCCAGGCCGCTGCCATGGGCGCCCCGCGGTGGTCGATCGCGTCGACCAGCCTCTGCATGAGCTCCGCGAGCTCCGCGGCGTCAGGGGTGTCGGCGAACACCCGGTCGCCGACCGCCGCCACAGCCTCGAGGTAGTCGGCCGTGAACTCCCCCAGGTCCTGCTTCTCCGCGACCCTGGTCAGCGAGGACTGGACGGCGTGGGACGGGAAGAACCACAGCAACGCTTCCGCGAGTCGCGGCGAGTGGGCGACGGGCGCCGCTCGACCGGCGAAGTAGACGCGATGCCAGCGGTGGCGATCGTTGAGTTCGGCGAGTTCCTGGTGGAGCCCGAACCTCAGGGCCCCGAGCGCGCTGATGGCGGGGGCGGCTTCGCGTGCGGCGGTGGCGGCGTCCATGTTCGATCCCGGTCGGCGGTTCGCTGGCAAGGTAGCGCCGCCCAGGCGTGTGACAGGTGGGCCGCAGGCGTAACATCGCGACGAACCGGACGAGGGAGCAACGGGCGATGGCTGTCGCGGACACGCGCGCCGCCATCCTCGATGCCACGCTGGCCGTGGCGGCCACGGAGGGCATCGGCGGGTTGACGCTCGAGCTGGTGGCCAACGAGGCCGACGTCTCGCGCCAGACCGTCTACCGGTACTTCGGGAACAAGCGGGCCCTCGTCTCGGCGGTCATCCTCCGCGAGGAGGAGGACTTCATCTCCGCAGTGCTGGACGCTGTCGACGGGATCACCGAGCTGCGACCGAAGATGGAACGGGCCATCGCCACGGTCCTGCGCCTCGCGCGTGACCATCCGCTCCTGGATCGGCTGCTCGAGTCGGACCCGGAGGCGCTGCTTCCCTTCCTCACGACGTCGACCGGCCCGGTGCTCTCCGCGCTCCAGCCGGTCCTGCGCCAGCTGCTGTCGGAGGACCTGCCCCACCTCGACGAGGCACAGCTCGAGGTCGCTGCAGACGCCTATGCCAGGCTCCTCGTGAGCTACGGGATCAACCCGCCCGACGTACCCGTGGACGAGCTCGCGAGCTACCTCGCCGACCTGATCGTGAACGGGGTGAAGGGATGACGGACGTCGCTGCGCTCGTGACCGTCCTCGAGGGGGCCCGTCTGTGGGGCCTGGAGCTCGACACGAAGTTCCGTGTGCTCGGGGCGACGATCGAGCCGGACCCGGCCGCCCACCCGGTGCAACCCGCCCCAGAGGACCGGCGTCTGCAGGTCGTCCTTCACCCCGTCAACGTCGTGCTGGCGAGCCTGCGGCGTCGGATGCAGGACGGGACCGTCACCCTCGAGACGTTCACGGAGGCCCAGCTGGTCGACGTCGTCGACTCCTTCGACGGCCCCGTCCTGACCGGCGAGCTGTTGGATCGTCCGGCCCCCACCAGGGGGGAGTGGGCGCCGCGATGGTCGATGGAGGGCCGGGCCCAGGTCCCCGACGGCCGGACGCACAGCCTGACGGTCCGCCTCACGGCGGATGGGGGCAGGGAGTTCGACTTCTACGCCACGTTCGACGAGGTCGTGGTCCGAGACCCGGACGGCAACGACGTCGCGCTCGCCGGCTGACGGGCGGTCGGCCTGCTCGGCCGAGCGGGCCGCACCGGCTACGGTCGCGAGCGCGTCATATAACGGGGCAAGGCCGGCTGGAGGTGAGGACATGCCGACGAAGCGGTCGCGTGCGGGCAAGGGTGGGGGAGAGCCCCGCAAGCACGTAGGGCTCACGCTCCCACGCCCCGTCAAGGCGTGGCTGCTGGAGGCAGGCGAGGTCCTCGACTGGTCGGCAGGCGACGTCGTGCTCGCCGCGGCGGCCGAGCACGGCCGCCGGCTCCGAGAGGCACTGGATGGGCGAGAGGTCCCGAGGAGGCCGCGCGTCGAGGACCCGGCCTTCACGGCGCTGTACCTGACGGCCGAGGAGCGTGAGGAGCTGGATGAGCTGGCGGTCGCCTGCAGGCTGAACCGCTCGGCGTTCGTGACGGCCGTGTCGAAGCTCCATCGTGGCGACGAGATGGCCGGTGTCGTGGCCGACCTCGGACTCCGCGACCTGGACCACAGGACGCCTCACGATGCCTGACCTCCACGAACTGCGCGGGACCTTCCCGTCCCCGGGGCGGGTGGACTGGATCGGGCTGTCTCCCGCGCGGCGAGGAGACATCGAGGTGGTGGCGAGCGTGCAGGCCGAGGTCGGGACCGGGCTGCGTGGCGACCACCACGCCTCGTCCGGCCGGTCGAAACGCCAGGTGACCCTGATACAGGCAGAGCATCTCGCCGTCGTGGCCGCGCTGGTCGGCCACCCCGTCGCCCCGGCGGATGCACGACGCAACGTCAGCGTCTCCGGCATCAACGTGAGCGCCCTGCGCGACCGGCGTTTCCGGGTCGGGGGAGCGGTTCTCGAGGGCACCGGTCCCGCGCACCCCTGCTCGCGGATGGAGGAGACGCTCGGCCCCGGCGGGTACAACGCGATGCGAGGGCACGGCGGCATCACCGCGCGCGTCGTCCAGGGCGGACGCATCTCGGTCGGCGACGACGTCCGCGATCTCGGGCCGACCTCGACCATCGAAACCGCGGATGCACCCGAGGGCCACCCGTGACGACGCTCACCGGCCTCTGGATCCCCTCGCCGGAGGAGGCCTGGGCCGAGCTCGGGTTCTCCGTCCGAGACGGCCACGTCGACGTCGGGCGCGTCCGTATCCGTGTCGGTGGCGAAGCGCCGGAGGGCATCACCCAGTGGTCGTTCGACACCTCGGCTGCGGGGCATGTCGACGGCCTGGCGACGACCCAGGGCGCCGTGTGTCCCGCGGGGCCTACGCACCCCAACGGCGTCGACCTCGTCGACCACGTCGTCGTCGGGACGGGGGACATGGCCCGGACGCTGACGGCCCTGGCCACGATCGGCCTCACCTCGCGACGGCAGCGGATCGGTCCGCTCCGCGGTCAGACGGTGTGGCAGGAGTTCGTCCTCGCAGGCACCTGCGTCATCGAGCTCATCGCCCCACCCGAGCCGGACGGCGGCCCTGCCACCTTCTGGGGCCTCGCGTTCGCCACCACCGACCTCGATGCGACCGCGGCGGCGATGGGGGACCGGCTCCGCGCGCCGAGGGACGCCATCCAGCCCGGCCGTCGCATAGCGACCGTCCGGGGAGGTCGTCGGTCGATCGGGCTACCGCTGGCCGTGTTGTCGAGCCGCCCGACGCCCCGGTGACAGGCCGGGTCTAGTCTCCCGTCGTCCCAGCCATCGAGACGCCGGCGGTACCGCATGTTCGAACTTGTCGCACTGGGCTACACGCGCGTCAGGGATTACGTGCGCTACTGCGAGGAGTATCCAGGCCTCACAGGTGTGAAGGGAGACCTGAAGGACGCGCAAAGACCGTGGGTCCTCGAGGCTGTCCAGGAGCACCTGCCCGCTGGCGATCGCGTCCTCGACCTCGGGGGTGCGCGGTGTGAGTTGGCCGGAGCCCTGGACGCGGCTGGATACCGCGCGACCGTCGTCGACCCTTACGAGGGCAACGACGGTGGACCCCCAAGTCCGGATCCCTACCGTGCGCGATACCCGGGCGTCAACATCATCCAGGGACTCCTCGGGCCTGACCTCCTCGTC
>JBFHRB010000010.1:0-26833 GCA_041591915.1 Nitriliruptorales bacterium | reverse complement strand
GGTGGACCAGGTCGACCTGGGGCTTCACGTTCTCCCACTCGTACTTGCGCAGCGCGGCCGTCTGGATCTCGGTGTCGAAGTGGCCGATGTTGCAGACGATGGCCTGGTCCTTCATCTGCAGGACGTGGTCCTCGGTGATGACGTCGTCGCAGCCCGTCGCCGTCACGAAGATGTCGACGTCGCCGACCACGTCGTCGATCGTGACCACGCGGTAGCCCTCCATGGCCGCCTGCAGGGCGTTGATCGGGTCGATCTCGGTGACGACCACCGTCGCGCCCATCCCCCGCAGCGCCTGGGCACAGCCCTTGCCGACGTCGCCGTATCCGGCGACGAGGCAGACCTTGCCGGCGATCATGACGTCGGTCGCCCGCTTGATGCCGTCGATGAGGGATTCGCGGCAGCCGTAGAGGTTGTCGAACTTGGACTTGGTGACGGAGTCGTTGACGTTGATGGCGGGCATGAGGAGCTTGCCGGCCTTCTGGCGCATGTGCAGCGCGTGCACGCCCGTCGTCGTCTCCTCCGACACGCCCTTGATCTCGGGGATGAGGTCCGGGTAGCGGTCGTGGACGATGTTGGTGAGATCACCACCGTCGTCGAGCAGGATGTTGGGTCCGGACCCGTCGGGCCACCGCAGCGTCTGCTCGATGCACCACTCGTACTCGTCCTCGGTCTCACCCTTCCAGGCGAAGACCGGGGTGCCGTTGTCGGCGACGGCCGCAGCCGCGTGGTCCTGCGTGGAGAAGATGTTGCAGCTCGACCAGCGAACCGATGCACCCAGCTCCTCGAGGGTCTGGATGAGCACCGCGGTCTGGATCGTCATGTGGAGACAGCCGGCGATGCGCGCCCCCTCGAGGGGCTTCTCGGCGCCGTAGCGCTCGCGCAGCGCCATGAGGCCGGGCATCTCCTTCTCGGCCATGCCGATCTCGGCTCGGCCCCACGCAGCGAGGGCGATGTCCTTGATCTTGTAGTCGTTGAAGTCAGTCACGAGAGAAGGTCCTCCCAGGTTGCCGGCGGCTGGCCGGTCACGTCGGTGCACGCGGTGGGTGCGACCCGGCCGTCGGCCGGGTGGCGGAAGGGACGGACTCGTCCTGGGCGATGGCCCCGCGGGCGCACAGGCGCCCGCTTGCCTGAGGTCGAGGGTAGCGGTCGCCCGCCCCTCGGCCTCTCAACGTGCGTTCGTCGCAGGGCGCCGTCGCGGTTGGGTCAGGCCCTGACGCGCTCGTCCAGCGCTTCGAGGAACCCCCCGACCATGTCGCTCAGTCGGTCGTGGAGCAGGCTCCGCGCCGCCCCTCGGAGGAGCTTCGGGATGCCCAGTTCCATGCTGAGTGAGAGGCCGACGTGCGCGTTGGTCCCGTCACCGTCGCCGGTGAGCCGGATCGCGCCACCGCCCGAGCCGTTGAGCTGGCGGAAGTGCACGACGTGGGTGTCCTCGTCGGCGTCGAAGTCCGTCGAGAACTTCGGGGAGAACGAGTAGCCGAGGGCCTGCTGCTCGGCGATGCGCCAACGCCAGTGGTCGCCGTCGGGCTCGATCGCGTCGACGCCGGGGATCAGCTCACCGAGGGTCGCGATGTCCGACACGTGCTCCCAGACCGTGGCCACGTCGGCGTGGATCCGCCGCTCCTTCTCGACCCCGCTCTCGACGTTCACTGCCATGCCGTTACGCCTTCCCTGCGAGGGTCAGGGAGAACCGTCCCTGCGTGTCCATGAGGAACGCCTCCATGACCAGCCCTGCGGCCTCGAGCTCCGCCTCGATCATCTCACGCGTGAACTTGCTCGAGATCTCCGTGTGCAGCGTCTCCCCCTCCTCGAAGGAGACCGCGAGGCCCAGCGTAGGGAACGTGACGCGCATGGGCTCGGTGGCGCGCAGGTGCATCTCGATCCTCGGCCAGCGGCCCTCGTAGCGGGCTTCGTGTGCGAACCGGGCGGGATCGAAGTCCGACCCCAGCACGTTGTTGACGACGCGGAGCATGTTGCGGTTGAACTCCGCCGTGACTCCCCTGGCGTCGTCGTACGCAGCCACCAGGACGTCGGGATCCTTGTCGAGATCGGCGCCAAGCAGGAAGCGATCGCCGCCTTCGAGCATGGTGGCGACGTCCTTCAGCAGCACCGTTCGTCCCTCCGGGTCGAAGTTCCCGATCGTCGAGCCCAGGAACGCGACGAGTCGACGACCGTGTCGGGGCACGCGCGGGAGGTCGGTGTGGAAGTCGCCGAGGATGCCGTCGAAGACGAGCCAGTCGTAGTCCGCGATGAGGTCGCTGCATGCCGATCGCAGCGCTCCCTCGCTCACGTCGAGCGGCGTGTAGCGGTCGCCCGTCCCTGCGTCGTGCATGGCCTCCAGGAGCAGGCGCGTCTTGCGGGACGAGCCGGAACCGAGCTCGACGATCTCCTCCGGCCGGACCCGGTCGATCAGCGCCCCGGCCTGATCCTCGAGGATCTCCGTCTCGGCTCGGGTGAGGTAGTACTCGTCGAGGCGGGTGATCTCCTCGAACAGCTCCGAGCCGCGCTCGTCGTAGAAGTACTTCGGAGGCAGGCTCTTCTGGGGCTGCGTGAGTCCCTCGCGGACGTCACGTGCCATCTCCTCGGCGATGTCGGCCGGCGTCGAGATGCGCTCGATCATGGTCTCGGACACGGTGGGGGCTCCGGGTCAGGTCAGGTCGAGAGGCGTCGTCTCGGCGCCTTCAGGTGTCAGCGTCACGGTGTGCCCGGCGGGCACCGGCCACCAGGCGGGGTCGTCGTCGAGTGGCTCCGACGCGAGGACGAGCGCGTCCGGGTGGTGCTCGGACCCTGACAGTACGTAAAGGCTGTTGTGGCGCTCGCCGAAGGACAGCCGGCTGGCCACGATGCGGTCCCCGTCGCTGACCACGAGGTTGAGCGTCGCGGCCTCGCCGGCGCGTCGCATCACCTCGATGACCTCGTCGAGCGTGGCCTGCAGCGCGGGCCGCAGCTCGTTGTCGGCCCCGGCGCGGAGGTGCTTGATGAAGGTCTTGAACACCACGATGGAGTCCGAGACGGCCTCCATCGCGCCATAGAGGTCGGCCGGCAGTCGCTCGGCCAGCTCCCGGCCGGTGCCCTTGCGGAAACCGCCCAGCCACCCGTTGTGGGAGAAGGCGAGGTGCTCGTAGGCGAAGGGCGCGACCTGGCCGAGGCCGTACGGGATGCCGGGGCTCGCCGCTCGGACGGCGGCGATCATCAGGCGTGCGCGCAGGCGAGGGGCGAGGGCGACGAGGTTCGTGTCCGCCCACGGGGTCTGTGCGGTCACGTAGCGAAGCGGCGCATCACCCGGTGGCACGTCGTCGGGCCACCACACGACACCGGTCCCGTCGACGTTCACGGTCGCGTGCAACATCTCGCGCGGCTGATAGGCCTGGTGGTACAGGCTGTGCTCGCCGTCGTACAGCAGGGTCGACAGTGGCGCAGGCGGTCCGAGGTAGGCGGCGAGACGGCACATGACTCAGCCCTCCGACACGTCGTAGGCCACGCGGACACCGGCGAAGATCTGGCGGCGCTTGGGGTGGTCCCAGTTGCGGTACGTGCCACGCACGACCGCGTCGTCGATCGCCCACGAGGCCCCGCGCAAGACCTTGTAGTCGCCGCCGAAGAAGACCTCGCTGTACTCGGGGTAGGGGAAGGCGTTGAAGCCCGGGTAGCCGACGAAGTCGCTCGAGGTCCAGGCGTAGACGTCACCGACGAGCTGCTCGATGCCGTAGGCCGAGGCACCGTCGGGGTACGCGCCGACGCGCGACGGGCGCAGGTGGCGAAGCCCGACGTTGGCACGGCGGTCGAAGGTCGGGCTGTCACCCCACGGGAACACCCGCTTCGAGGCCGTGGCCGGGTCCCATGTCGCCGCCTTCTCCCATTCGTGCTCGGTGGGCAGTCGGCCGCCGGCCCAGGCGCAGAACGCCTCGGCCTCCCAGTAGGAGACGTGCTGGAGCACCTCCTGTGGGTCGAGCGGGAGGACGTGGCCCATCCGGCGCACGCTCCACCCGCCGTCACCGTCGGGCATCCAGCCCTGTGGCGACTCGTGCCCCGCCTCGGCGAGCCACGCTCGGCCACCTTCTGACCACAGCTCCGGTCGCGCGTAGCCGCCGTCGGCCACGAAGGCCGCGTAGCGACGGTTGCTGACCGGGTAGCGGTCCATCGCGAAGGCGGCGACCTCGACCTCGTGCTGCGGCCGCTCGTTGTCGTAGGCCGAGGCGCGGTCGGTCGTACCGAGCAGGAAGCTGCCACCCGGCACGGTGACGCGCTCGCTGTCGTCGACGGCGCGCGTCGACCTCGGGCGCGGGTCCAGCTCGTATGCGTGCGGGGCGAGGTCCGTTCGGATGTCGAGGAGTTGCAGCATGGTCTCCTGGTGCTGCGCCTCGTGCTGGCTGATCATCCGGTAGACGTACCCGTCCTGCAGCAGCGGCTCGTTCGGGTCGAGCTCCACCCGGTCGAGCAGGGCCATGACCTCGCCCCGCACGTCGGCCAGGTACTGCAGCGCCGGCTCGCGGGGCAGGATCTCGAGCTCGCCGCGCACGCCTCGCGGGTTCTCGAACGCGTTGTAGAGGTGGTCGAGTCGCTCGTCCGACGGTGGTCGTCCGTCGACGTTGCGCAGCAACCACAGCTCCTCGAAGTTGCCGATGTGGCCGACGTCCCACACGAGTGGGCTGAGGAAGTCGAGGTACTGCGTGCGCAGCTCCTCGTCCGTCAGCGGACGGACGAGTCCCAGCGTCCGCCGTCTGCGGCGCGCGAGGAGCTCGCGGACCTGTTCGCGAGCCACGTCTGGGTGGGTCGGCGCCGCGGTCATCGGCGCGCACCGTCCTGGGCGGCGAGCGGCTCGAGGACCGAGCGGAGCGCCAGCGCGGGGTCGTCGGACAGCCGCTCGGCGAGCTCGTCGCCCGGCGTACGACCGCGGGCGGTGTAGCCGTCGATGAAGGCCCGTGCACGTTCGATGTCGGTGGCGCGCGCATACCCGCGCGGTAGCCGGGTGGCTCCCTCCACGGCGTAGCTCCAGACCTCGACGGACATCGCACAGAGTGCGCCATCTGCGACGCCGACGGTACTCGCCGTGGAGAGCAGCTCGGGCAGCCTCGGCCGCCGAGGTTCGAGGACGCGGCGGATGTCCGATCGTGCTCTCGGGTCGTACAGCGCCCCCGCGAGGAGGACGACGGGCACCGCCCGCCACGTGGCGGGGAGCGCGTCGATGCCCCGGAACTCGAGCGGGCCCCGCGCCCGGACCTCGTGGAAGAGGGTCGTGAGGTGGTAGCGGAGGTCGTCCGGTGTGGGCCAGCCGTGCAGGGGATCACCTTGGTGCAGCCAGGCCTCGAACGTCCAACCGGGTCGGCCGGGCACCGCTCCGTCATCGCTCCCGAGGACGAGCATCACGTCGGCGGCCAACGCCGCCTCGACGAGCTGGGCCACCGGATCCGCCTCACCCGACACCAGCGCGCTGGGGAAGCCGGTGCGCGTCGGGTCGAGCCCGCGCCAGGTGACCGCACGGACGCTCGAGACGTCGCGGCCGTCGACGGCGCCTCGGCTGTTCGCGAACGATGCGGCGATCGCTGGCGCGAGAAGGTTGGCGACGGTCCACCGCTCACGCCGCTCCTCCGCACCTCCCCCGTCGAGGTTCACCTGCAGGGACGCGGTGTGGCGCATCATCCGGGGACCATGGGCCGATCGCTGGGAGAAGTACGCGTGCATCGCCGGGTACCTGGCGTGGGCGAGCTGCTGGGGAACGTCTTCCAGTGGGTGCCAGAGGTCGGCACCCGCGGCCGCGAGCCCAGCGTCCCCCCGTGCCAGCGCGCCGGCGATGGTCGTCGCGACCTGGTCGAGCAGTCCGGTCGCCGACGTGATGTCGTCCATGCACGCCGTGGAGACCTCCAGCTGTCCGCCGGGCTCGAACGTGATCCTCGTGCCGTCCCGCCCCCGGAACCCGCCGTAGTCGGTGTCCGGGACGAAGCCGATGGCCGCGAGGGCATCCGCCGCCAGCGCGCTGGTCTCGTCGATCGTCAGCCGTCGGCTCGGGGGTCCGAGCTGGACGGGCAGGAACTCGGCCTCGAGCCCCACCCGGTCGGGAGGCACGGCATCGACCCAGTCGGGGAAGGCTTCGCCGGCGACGACGTCCGCGACCTGGTCGGCACGCAGCGCACGAGAGCGGTCGTGCGTCGGCACGTTCAGGACCCTTTCTCGGTCGACAGCTCAGCGGGTGGCCAGCCACGGCAACGGCCCGCGGCCGCGGGTCATTCCGGTCGGGAAGCCAGGTCGGCAGCGTTCCGCCGCCCGAGCGGGAGCCGGACGTCCGTATCCCTCTGGTGGTGGAGGATCTCCAGGAACCGCGACCGCGGCATGTCCACGGCGCCGAGCGAGCGGAGGTGGTCGGTCGTCAGCTGCACGTCGACCAGCCGCCCGCCCACGTCGTCGAACCGCCTCGTGAGGTCGAGCAGGGCGATCTTCGACGCGTCGTTGCGCCGATGGAACATCGACTCGCCGGTGAAGACCCCGCCGACCTGAACGCCGTACAGGCCGCCGACGAGCTCCTCGCCGTCCCAGACCTCGATCGAGTGGGCCCAGCCGAGCTCGTGCAGCCTGCGGTAGGCCCGGAACATCGCCGTGGTGATCCAGGTTCCGCCCTCCTCGCGACGGTCCGCGCAGCCGCGGACGACCTCCGAGAAGGCCCGGTCGACGGTGGTCGTGAACCCGCAGCGTCGGAGGGAACGGCGCATGCTCCGGCTCACGTGGAAGCAGCCGGGCTGGATGACCCCGCGGGGGTCGGGCGAGAACCATGGCATCGGGACGCCGGGGTGGGGCCAGGGGAAGATGCCGCGCCGGTAGGCGTCGACGAGGGTTGGCGGGGCGAGGTCCGCCCCGACCCCGACCACACCGTCCTCGTCGGCCTCGTGCGGATCGGGGATCAGCCAGGGCGACGCCTGCACCGATCGCGGAGGCGGTGCAAGGTCCGTCGTGTCGATGTCCCGGGGACGCGCGAGGCGGATCCGCGGACGCCCCGGCGCGTTCATGGTCCTGCCCTCCCGGCCTCCATCGAGGGTAACGCGGTTCAACGCTAGGGTCGCGGGTCCTGCACGCCCGCCGGAGCTCGCATGCGTCTGCACCTCGTCGACGGCACCTACGAGCTGTTCCGCAGCCACTACAGCAAGCGTCCGTCGCGTACGGCTCCCGATGGCAGCGACATCAAGGCGACCCACGGCGTCCTCTCGTCGTTGCTCTTCCTCCTGTCCGGAGAGGAGGACGGCGAGGTCACCCACCTCGGGGTCGCGTTCGACAACCCGATCGAGTCCTTCCGCAACGACGCCTTCCCCGGCTACAAGACCGGCGAGGGCATCGACCCCGCGCTGCGATCCCAGTTCGACGTCGTCGAGGAGGGCGTCGCGGCCCTCGGTCTCGTGGTGTGGTCGATGCAGGAGTTCGAGGCCGACGACGCACTCGCCGCCGCCGCAGCGCGCTTCCGCGACGAGGTCGAGCAGGTCCGGATCATGACGCCGGACAAGGACCTCGGGCAGTGCGTGACGACGGACGACCGGGTCGTCCAGCTGGATCGCCGGCAGCGGGTCCTCCTCGACGCGGCCGCCATCGAGGCCAAGCACGGGGTGCCTCCCGCCTCGATCCCCGACTACCTGGCCCTCGTCGGCGACGCGGCCGACGGCATCCCGGGTCTGCCCGGCTTCGGCAAGAAGGGCGCGGCGGCGGTGCTGCAGCGCTTCGGCCACGTCGATGCCATCCCCGATGACCCTGACGAGTGGGACGGCGTCGACGTCCGTGGCGCACGCGGCCTCGCCGCCACGCTCGCCGAGCAGCGAGACGCTGCCGTGCTGTACCGGATGCTCGCGACCCTGGTCACCGACGTCCCCCTGGCCGAGACCATCGAGGACCTCTGCTGGGAGGGAGCACCGCCCGAGTTCGAGGACTGGTGCAGGGCCCATGGGCTCGACTCCCTGCTCGAGCGCGTCCCGAGGTGGCGATCGTGAACAACCGGCCAGACGACGATGTCCCGCGCGACGACGTGCCGCGCGATGACCTCGGGGAACCGACCGACGACCTGTCCTGGCCGGCACCCGATCAGCAACCCCCACCGGCCTCGTCGTACCCGCCTCCGGCCTACCACTCCCCCGGCGTCCCGCCACCACCTGACCTCGTGCCCGAGCACCTCCGCCGTGCCCCCGATCAGGGTCGGGCCGTGCGCGTCGTGCTCTGGGTGGTCGTGGCGCTGGTCCTGCTGGGCGCAGGCGGCGTCGGCGCGTTCGTCTGGCTGATCCTTGACAGCACCCGCCCCTACGTCGACGTCGCCAACGAGTACCTGACGGCCGTTCGCGCGGACGACGTCCTCGCGGCGTCCTCACTCCGCTGTGACGCGCGCGTACCCGAACACGACCTCGAGGACCTCGGGGGTGGCCGCTCCCAGGATCTGACCAGCGTCGAGGTGAGCAACGGGGACGGCCGGGTCAGCGGCACCGTCGTGCTGTCCGACGGGAACCGGCACCAGATCGAACTCGCCGTGCTGGACCGCGGCGGCCGACTCTGCGTCGCCGACGTGCACGTGTTCGGCGCGGGCTAGAACGTCGTCCAGACGTCGTGCAGTGTGCGGCGACCCGTGTCGTCGAGCTCGAAGAACGCGTCGGTTGCGGACCGGTCCGGCAGCGAGGCCGACCCGGCGAGCACGTCGAACGCGAGCGACATGGCCACCCGGTCGACGGCGCCGTACCCGATGTGGATGTACTCGGGGTAGGCCGCGGGCACGTTCTCCCACTTGACGCCCGTGTGGTTGTACGGCGCCGACGTGAGGCCGCAGCCGGGGCCGTCCTCGAACTGCGCCTTGGGGCGGGGCGTGGCCGTCGCGAAGGTGACGCTGCGCCACTCGGCGAGCGTGAACTCGCCGTCGGCCAGCGGTCCGTCCGACACGAGGCCGGGCTCACCGCGAGCGACGACGCCATCGGCCACCCCGGTGCTCGCGTCCTCGAGGATGCGGCGAGCCTCGAGCAGGATCCTCGCTGCGCCCCCGGCGGCGAACGGCGTGGCGCCGGACGTGCCGCCCGCGACATCGTCGTCCGACTTCGTGATGGAGTCGTCGTGGGCAGCCCAGGCGTCACACGCATCGGAGACGATGTGCGGCCACCAACCGGGCCAGACGGCGACGTAGCCGGAGTCGTGGCCTCCGACGGAGATGGCCGACGGGGTGAGGTGCGGGGCCAGCGCCGTCGGGTGCCCGACGACCCCGGCGCGATAGGCGGTGCCGTTCATCGAGGCCCAGAACGCGAGGTGGCGCTGCGCGCTGGCCTCGACCGCCTCGACCAGGCGCTGGCTCGTCACCAGCAGGTTCGTCGAGCTCGTGGGGTCGTACCCCGGGGCGATCGGGCCCCAGGAGTTCGACTGGGCGTCGATCCAGGTCGCGTTCTCGCCGAGCCACTCGACGGCGTCGATCTCGGGTGGCTGGTACCCGACGCCGAAGGACGCCGACATCGGCGTCTGCACGGCGACGATGAGGCAGTCCTCACAGGCGCCGTAGCCCGCGCCCGCACCGCGGGACGCGACCATCGTGCCGTGTCCGTTCGTGTCGAGGATGTTCGCGGCGATGCGGTTGGCGTTGCAGTTCGGCGTCACGTGCGAACCGAACCGGATGCCGCCGATGATCCTCGTCCCCGGGAACCAGTACAGCTTGCCGGGCTCGACGCCCGCCCAGATGTCGCAGTCCGCGCGCACGGCCTCCGCGTAGCTCCTGGCGCCGAACGACAGCTCGAGCGCCTCGGCCTCCGCAGGGAAGCCCTCGAGGTACGTGGAGGGGTGGGCGAAGGCGCGGGGAGAGTCGTCGCGGAAGACGACGTGATAGGGGTTGATGCCGGTGTCGAGGAACGCTACGACGGCGTTGGGCCCCGGCGCGACGGGATCCGCGGGCGTGTCAGCGGCGACGAGACCCAGGGCGAGCATGCCCCCGAGGAGGGATGCGGCGGCGCGGCGGAACATCGAGGACCTCTTCACGACGTAGGAGACGGACACCGAGGGGTTCGCCGCGCGAGTGCCCATCCCCTGCACCGATCCTCGCTCCCGTCGCCGATCCGTGCATGTGCCACCTCCTCGGCGACGCCGGGCCGTTCGGCCAGACTGGCATCGGAGGCGCAGCCGTACCCTGCGCCCGCTTCGACGACCAGGAGGCGCTGTGGCGGGTTCGGACTCCCGTCGCAACTCCGCCCTCGTCGCCGGGGGGATCCTGCTCTCTCGCCTCTCCGGCCTCGCGCGGGAACGTGCGCTGGCCCACTACTTCGGCGGTTCGGCGGCCCTCGACGCCTTCCGTGCGGCACTGCGGATACCCAACGTGCTGCAGAACCTGCTCGGTGAGGGCGTCCTGTCCGCCACGATGATCCCGGTCTACTCACGACTCCTCGCCGACGGCGAGGAGGAGGAGGTCGGAAGGGTCGCGGGCGCGATCGCCGCGCTCCTGGCGCTGGTCGCCGGTGGCCTCGTCCTGCTCGGCGTGGTCTTCGCTGCGCCGCTCGCCGCCGTCATCACCCCCGGATTCACCGGCGAGACCCGAGAATTGACGGTCACGCTGATCCGGATCCTCACACCCGGCATCGGCTTCCTCGTCCTGTCGGCCTGGTGCCTCGGTGTGCTGAACAGCCACCGTCGGTTCTTCCTGTCGTACGTGGCGCCGGTGCTGTGGAACGTCGCCCAGATCGCGGTGCTCGTCACCGTCGCGCTCACCGTGACCACCGACGAGGCCGACCTCGCGATCGCCCTGGCCTGGGGCACCTTCGCTGGCTCCGTCCTGCAGTTCCTCGTCCAGCTCCCGACGGTGCGCTCACTTGCCCGCGGACTGCGCCTCCGCCCGGACACGTCGCGGCCGGGCGTGCGCGAGGCCGTTCGGGCGTTCGGGCCGGTCGTGCTCGGGCGTGGCGTCGTGCAGGTCAGCGCCTGGCTCGACACGCTGCTCGGGTCCCTCCTCGCCGCCGGCGCCGTCGGCCTGCTGGGGTTCGCGCAGACCCTGTACATCCTGCCGGTGAGCCTGTTCGGCATGAGCGTGGCCGCTGCCGAGCTTCCCGAGCTGTCCAGCACCGATCTCGTGGCCGAGCGCGAGACGCTGCTCGAGCGCCTGTCCGGTGGCGCCCGACGCATCGCGTTCTTCGTGGTCCCGACCGTGGCGATGTACGTCGTCGTCGGAGACCTCGTCGTCGGTGCCCTCTTCCAGTCGGGGGACTTCGGTGTCGTCGAGACGAGGGTCGTGTGGGCGGTCCTCGGTGCGTACAGCCTTGGGCTGGTTGCGACGACGCAGAGCCGGCTGCTCCAGAACGCCTACTACGCCATCGGGGACGCGGCCACGCCCGCCCGCACAGCGGCGATCCGCGTCGTCCTCAGCGCGACCGTGGCGCTGCTGACGATGTTCTCGCTCGACCGCCTCGGCATGGCCCAGACCGGTCTGCGGTTCCTCGGGGACATCCCGGCCTTCAGTCCGCTCCCAGCGGACATCCGCAGCCAGGGTGGCGTCCTGCGCCTCGGCGCCGTGGGGCTGGGCCTCGGCTCGGCGGTCGGTTCGTGGTTCGAGTACACGTGGCTGCGGCGTCGCCTGACGTCTCGCATCGGTCGGGTCCCGCTCGGTGGCGGCGCGCTCGCGCGCATCGCGTCCGCCACCGGCGTCGCCGTGCTCGTGGCACTCCTCCTCGGACCCCTGGCCGACCCCCTGCATCCGCTCGCGGCGGCACCGATCGTGCTGGGTCCGGCAGGCCTCGCGTACCTGCTCACCGCCCGGCGACTCGGGCTGGACGAGGCCAGTGATCTCCGGCGGCTCGTCCGACGCGGCTAGCCAGCAGTGACGCGCTCGAGCGCGCCCAGCGCCGCGCGGATCGACCGCCGGGCATCCTCGACGACGACGACCCTCGCGACGAGGTGATCGAGGCCAGCGGCGGCATAGCGCGCCAGCGCGCCCGCAGGATCGTCCCCGGGGGTGCCGAACCACCCGACGTCGAGGAGGAGGGCCTCCGGCAGGGCCTCCACGACCGCCGCCTCTCCCCCACGCTTGTGCGCCTCCTTGGCCAGCGTCACCAACTCGCCGAGTCCCTGCCGCTCGAAGTGGGCGGCGTAGGCCGGCAGCGCGCAGTACCGGCCGACCTCGCGGGCGAGTGCCCGGCGCGCCGCTTCGCGGTCCTCGTCGACGGCGACTCGGACGTAGGCCGCCACCTCGAACTCGCCCGCTGCCGCAGCCCGAGCGCGTGCGGCAGCGTCGCGAACCTCGTCGGGTGACGACCAGTTCAGGAGCACGCCCGTGGCCGATGCGCCGGCCTGCTCGAGCATCCGCGGGCCCATCGCTGCGAGATAGGTAGGCACGGGCGGAGGCAACGGGGAGATCTGGAGACGGAACCGGCGGGACGAGAAGACCTCTCCGCGGTGGTCGGTGGTCCCGCCCGACGTCAGCGCACGCAGGATGTCGAGGTACTCCGACGCCGCTGTTCGGGGCTTCGTGACCTCGGCACCGTGCCAGGCGCCCATCGTCACGGGGTGGCTCACGCCGAGGCCGAGCAGGAACCGACCGGCCGTGGCCTCCTGGAGCGCCGCGGCGGCCATGGCGAGCTGGGCGGGGCTCCGCGTCCAGATCGGGACAACGCCGACGCCGACCTCGATGCGCTCCGTGGACTCGCCCCACGCCTGGCACAGCGCGAGCGCATCGCGCCCACTGGCCTCGTTCGTCCAGAGGGACCGCAGCCCCGCGGCCTCGACCTCACGGGCGACGCCAGCCTGCGCCGCGAGCGTGAGGTCCTCGCTGACCCCGAGTCCGACGTCCATCAGACCTCGGGCCCCTCCGAGGACACCGACGCGGGGTCGATGATCGACAGGAGCTGCTCCTGCAACCACGCCAGGTGGTCCATCACCGCGACCGGGTACGCCGCCGGATGATCCTCGTCGACCTCGTCGCGGTCGAGCTTGGTGATGCCGATGCGCGCCCCGATGGCCAGGCGAAGGTCGTTGAGCACGCCGAGCATGAGGGGGGCTTCGTCGTGCTTGAGGTCGACGCGAAGGCGTCCACGGTGGGGCTTGCCCCGGTCGATGATGGCGTGGAGCGCCTCGAGGCCGTCGAGGCGCTCGCGCAGCAGGTCGTCGTAGATGAGGTCACGGACCTCCATGTCGACGAACTCGTCCTCGGGCGCGACCTGTGCGGGGAAGAGCCGCTGCATGACGGGATCGGCGTGGTCACCGTCGACGAGCTGTCGGTGCAGGCCATCACGCAGCTCGGCGAGGAGCTCGACCTCGAACGACTCGAGCTCCATGCGGACGCCGTCTCCGTGGCGCTTGAACGTCGCGCTCACTTCGAGCGCTGCATCGTCGCGTGAAGGCCATGGCTGTGGAGCTGGTGGACGTACATCTCCGCCATCTCGCGGGGTTCCGTTGCGACGAGCGCGCGGCCCTTGTTGTGGACCTCGAGCATCAGCTTGCGCGCCACCGCCTCGGGGAACCCGAAGACCTTGCGGAAGACGTACACCACGTACGACATGAGGTTGACCGGGTCGTCCCAGACGATGACGTCCCACGGGCCATCGCGCGTGGTCTCCTCGTGGGTGTCCGCTTCCCGGACCGGTGTCGGTACCGGCCCGGATGCGTGGACGACCCCCGCGGGCACGGGCTCAGCGGCGCCGACGACGGGCGGCGCGAGCCTGGCGGTCACGCTCTTCGAGCTCGGACCAGGTCGGCGGAGCCGCCATCGTGCGGCCGACGGGGTTGAAGCGCGGCGCCTCGGACTCGACCTTGACGTTGAGTGCGACGTGTCGGTCCTTGCCCTCGGTCTCCTGGACCTCGAACGAGACGAGCGCACCCGGCGAGGGCGTGCCCTCGAGCTGGTCCGCGGCGACGTAGAGGTCCTTGTCCCCGCTGTCGGGAGCGATGAAGCCGAACTTGCCCTCGGCGTCGTAGGTCTTGATGCGACCGGTGGCCATGCTGTGTACCTCGTAGGTCTGTGGTGATGACGCTGACGGCGTGCGGCCGCGGGCCGGAGGCAGGGATGCGGCGCGCCAGACGCGTCCAGGACCCGATCAGCGTACCCGACGCTGCGCGGTCAGCGGCCCCGGCAGCGCACGCCGCGCGCTCGAGCAGCTCAGCCCTGGGCCGCCGCCCACCGACGGGCTGCGTCCAGGACGTCGTCGGTCGCGCCCTCGGCCAGCGCCTCGATGGGCGTCTGGCCGTCCAGTCGGCGCTGTGACGACGTGAACCAGGCGCCGGCCGCATCGTCGTCCACCCACCCCTGGAGCACGCGCAGGGCATCGAGGGCCGCCTCGACCGGGTCGTCCTCCAGCTCACGGCGAGCGGCGATCAGCACGTCCACGGCGTCGTCACCGGCCACGTCACGCAGCTCCTGCTCCTGCTCGAGCGGGTCGTCGCGGTACATCGGCCGTCAGCCACGAGCCCGGAGGCGCTGGTGCTCCTCCTCGCACTCGTTGACGAACTCCTCCGCCGCCCGGAGGCGTTCCGGGAGGCGCTTGAGCTCCTCGACCATCACGTCGCGTCGGGACTTGATCGCCTGTGCCAGTGGGCGGTCGGTGTGGCGCAACGAGCGGCGGAGGGCGGCGTCGACGTGTGCGTCGAGGGCGTCGCCGTCGGCGACGAAGCGGTCGAGCCGCAGCTGCTCACGCTCGAGGAACTCCGCGTACCGCTGGAGTGAGCTCACGCGCTCACGGGCTCGCAGCAGCGTGAAGTACGCCGCCTCGACCTCGTCCTTCGTCGCCCGCACCATCCTCAGAGGGACTCGGCGCGCTTCTTGAGGCCCTTGAGGCCCGTGTCGAGGATCTGCTTCGCACCGCGCTTCTTCAGGAAGCCCGGGAGCGGGATCGTCGCGTCGAGCTCGAGCGCATACGTCACCTTGGTGCTGTCGCCCTGCGGTTCGAGCGTGTAGGAGCCATCGAGCTGGCTCAGCTGATCGCCCTCGGTCAGCTCCCACGACACGACGTTCTCGCCGTACGAGTACACCAGCGTGTACTTCACCTCGAGCACCTTGGCGTCGACGTGGAACTTCGCCTTCGCGGGTCGACCCTCGTCGTCGGTGTCGACGACCTCGACGCTCTTCACGCCGTCGGCCCACTGGGTGTAGGCATCCAGGTCGTTGATGGCCGCCCAGACCTTGTCGGCCGGGGCCTTGACGACGATGTCGTCCTTCACGCGCTCGCCCATGGGGTGCTGCTCCCGTCGCTGTGGTGGTCGGCGGGAGCCTAGCCACGCGGGCTCAGCTCGCCGGGTCCTCCTCGGACCGACGGACACGTTCTCGCAGCCGCTCCACGCCTGCCTCCAGCTCGCGCATGGCACGCACGTCGCGCTTGATCCTGCGGCGCAGCGTCACGAGCTGCCGCTCGGCCTCACCGAGGACCTCGGGGCCCTCTCCCTCCCACGCCGGGCAGCTGGCCCGGTAGTCGCACCAGTCGCAGAGTCGGTTGGGGGTGGGGTCGTACGCCTCGGCGCGTACCCGCTCGGCGGTCTCGATGATCACCCGCCGGGCGCGATCGAGGTCGACGTCCTCGATCGGCACCCGGACCGGGATGCCCGGGACCACGAAGTAGAGCGTGACGAACCGGGGCAGCTGGCCGTAGAGGTGTTCGCACGCCATGGCGTAGATGGCCAGCTGCAGCGAGTTGCGGACCTGCTCGACGGTCTTGGCCCGCTTGTTGGTCTTGTAGTCGATGACCTCGAGCGCGCCGTGGTCGTCGGCGGCGACGCGGTCGATCGAACCGACGACCACCGCCACGTCCTCGACGGGGAGGTCGAACCACTGCTCGGTGGCGGCGGGGAGTCGGTAGTTCGGTGCCTCGCGGAAGTGGAAGCGAGCCAGGACATCGCGCGCATGCTCGTACCACTCGAGCTGGAAGGTGCGGGAGACGCCCTCGAAGCCCTCGGACTCCCACTCCTCCTTCAGCCATCCGAGCATCTTCTCGACACTGGGCGGCTTCTGGACCGGCTGCTTGTAGAACCGTTCGAGCACGCTGTGGATCGACGTCCCGAACGACAGCGACGGCGACGGCTGGCCGGGGATGCGGTCGATGTAGGCGTACCGGAACTTCGCCGGGCAGTTCGTGTACGACTCGATGCGGCTGAACGACAGGCGGACGCGGCCCTGGTCGTCGATGAGGGGCGGCGAGGTGGGCTCGAGTTCGCCCATGTCCGGCAGCGAGGTCTGGCCGTCCCGGTCGCTCGGCGCGGGCTCCGGCGGGGCCGCGCCGGGCTCAGGAGGCCCAGCGGCGTCGTCGGTGGTCTCGGTGGCCGTGCTCATGGTCGCCACGGTACCCAGTGGGTGTGACCCGGCGGAGGAGGAGTGTCAGGCGCCTGTGGACGCGTCGCCCACGAGCGCCAGGGCGGCCTCGTGCAGGTGCCCGTTGCTCGAGATGGCGTCGCCGCCCGACGCCGTGCGCTCGCCCGCGAGCGACGTGAAGCGCCCACCCGCGGCCTCGACGATCACCTGGATCGCGGCGAGGTCCCACAGGCTCACGGCTGCCTCGAGCGCTGCCTCGACGTGGCCCGACGCGACCAGGCAGTGCTGCCAGAAGTCGCCGAAGCCGCGCTGCCGCCCGGTCTGGGTCGCCAGCCGTTCGACGACGCCGAGGAGGCCGCGGTCGGCGAAGTAGTTCAGCCCCCCGAAGCAGACCTGCGCCTCGGCGAGTCGGGTGACGTCGGAGACCCGGATCGGACGGCCGTCCTGGCGCGCGCCCCCACCCGCAACGCCGTCCCAGCGGGTGCCGAGGGCGGGTGCCGAGCAGACGCCGACCACACCTTCGCCCTCGACCTGCAGGGCGATCAGCGTGCCGTACACGGGCATGCCGGTGATGAAGTTCTTCGTCCCGTCGATGGGGTCGAGGATCCACGTGGGGGCACCCTCGGGACCATCAAGGCCGTCCTCCTCCCCGAGGACGGCGTGACCGGGGAAGCGGGCGCGGATGGCGGCGCGCATCACGCGCTCGGCCTCGCGATCGGCCGCCGTGACCGGCGTGCCGTCCTCCTTGGTCTCGACGTCGAGTCCGCGGTGGAAGGCCGGCAGCGTGACGGCGTCGGCGAGGTCGGCGAGCTCGTGGGCGAAGGCCAGCTCGTCCTGGAAGTCCCCTGCCATCAACCCCACTCGAACGACATGTCGTCGAAGCGCAGGATGATGTCGTTCGGCTGGACGGTGAGGGTCACCTCTTCACGCGGGACCCACAACGGGATGCACGGGCCCTGGCCGGCGTGGCCCATCAGGCAGATCTGGAGGTTGCCCTTCTCGTCGAGCCCGATGATCTGTCGCGCGTAGCTCAGGAGCTCGAAGAAGTCCGCGTTGCCGGCGCGCTTCTTCTGGTAGTCGGAGGCCCAGCGGGACTCCGATCGGCCGTAGTTCGCGATGACCTGGCCGGGCTTGAGCTTGGCGATGCCCTTGAGCGTGCGGACACCCTTGATGGCCTTGTCGGCGGCCGGGGTCTTCCCCACGCGGACGGCCGCAGCGGGCTCCTTGAGCCGGCCGGGCAGGTCGTCCAGCTCGAAGTTGCCAGCGGCCTGCGCGGCCTTCTGGCGCTCGATCGGGACCTCGATCTCGGTGTTCTTGGCCACGCGTGCTCCGGTACTGATGGACGGTGGATGGCGGAAGCGTTGCTACGCACCCCCAACGGGATTCGAACCCGTGTCGCCACCTTGAAAGGGTGGAATCCTAGGCCGCTGGACGATGGGGGCTCGAAGGTCCGGGCGTCGCTCGGAGCGCTCCGGCACCGCCGGGGAACCCTCGTGGGTGGCGCAGGCTACCCGACCTCGTCCCCGATGGTGTCGACCCGTGCCGCAACCGAACGGGGGTGCGGGACGGGGCGCGAGCGCGGCGTCCTGAGGCCCCACACGGCCACGCGCCAGAGGGCCTCGACGACGATGGCGCGGCTGATCTTGCTCGCCCCGTCTCGCCGTTCGACGAACGTGATCGGCAGTTCGCGGATCAGCCAGCCGTCGGTCCAGGCGCGGACGACCGTCTCGAGCTGGAAGCTGTAGCCGTCGGACCGCAGCCCCGTGATGGGGATCTCCTCGAGGAGCTCTCGCCGCATGGCCCGGAAGCCGCTCGTCGCGTCCCGCACGGGGATGCCCGTCGCGGCCTTGACGTACCGGTTGCCCCACGATGACAACGCGAGGCGGTGCGCCGGCCAGTTCTCGATGGAGCCGCCGGGCACGTACCGGCTGCCGATGACCAGATCGGCCGTCTCCGTGGCCGCGATCAGTTGGGGCAGGTCCGCCGGGTCGTGCGAGAGGTCGGCGTCCATCTCGACGGCCACGTCGTAGCCGCGCTGGAGCGCGAGGCCGAGTCCCTCCCGGTAGGCGGGCCCGAGCCCGCCCTTCGCCGGGCGGTGCACGACGTCGACCGCGGGATCCTTCGCTGCCAAGTCGTCGGCGATGCGCCCCGTCCCGTCGGGCGAGTTGTCGTCGACGACGAGCACGTCCACCTCAGGGGCCGCTTCCCGGGCACGCGCGACGACGACGGGCAGCGATCGCGCCTCGTTGTAGGTCGGGATGACGACGATGGCCTTCAGGACACGATCTCCGCGTGGTCCACGTCGCGCTGTCGGCGTCGGACGAGTGACAGCGACAGGGCCGCCAGAAGGTAGGCGACGACGGCCACCCGGGTCAGTACGCCGACGGCGTCGCCGAGCACGAGGAAGGGCGTACGCCCCTGGGCCAATGGGATGTCACGGCGGATGGTCGTCGCGGTGAACAGGTCGGTGGCATCGAGGACCTCGCCCGCGGGCGAGACGAAGGCGCTCGAGCCGCTGATCGCCGCGTGGACGACCCACCGGCCCGTCTCGACGGCACGGAGTTGGCTCTGCGCGAGGTGCTGGGCCGGCTCCGCGGTTTCTCCGAAGGAGGCGTCGTTGGTCGTCGCGAGGATGAGGCCGGCGCCGCCATCGGCGTTGACGTTGTCCCGGACCACGTCCCCGAAGAGGGTCTCGAAGCAGATGGCCACGGCCATTCTCACCCCGTCCACGGCGATCGTGGTGCCTCGCGGCCCCGGGACGCCGTCGAACGGCACCTGTCGCAGCGGGGGGAAGTCCCCGAGGACCTCACGCCAGGGCACGTACTCGCCGAACGGCACGAGGTGGTGCTTGACGTAGCGGTCGCGCACGCTCCCGTCGACGTCCGCCACCACCACCGAGTTCAGGAACGTGCGCTCGCGCGGACCGTCGAGGTTGCTGCCGAAGACCAGCGTGCCGCGGTCCCCCAGCAATGCGGCGGTCGACGTGACGGCGGGGAGCAGGTCGGCCCCCCGGGCTGCGTAGGGGTCGCGGTCCACGCTGGACTCCGGCCACACGACGAGGTCCGGCACGCCCCCCTCCTCGATGGCCGCCGCGGTGAGCGCGGCGTGCGTCGAGGCGATGTAGGCGTCCTCCTCGGCGGCGCCCCCGGTCCAGCGCAACTGGTCGTTCCCCTGGACCGCCAGGACGTCGAGCGTCCCCTCCGTCGCCGGGGGTTCGACGCTGATCAGCGTGGCGACGATGAGTGCGGCGACGAAGCCCAGGAGCGGCGGCTGGCTGTGGGGCAACGTCGCGTTGAAGCGGTCCACGGCCGAACCTTCGAGGCCGTGCGTCGCCACGAGGCCACGACGCACGGCGTCGAAGAGCAGCACACCGATCAGCACCGTGAAGAGCGTCAGGCCACGCATCCCGAGGATGCGGCCCATCGGCAGGAGCCACGAGCCCCCGGCGTGTGCGTAGCCGAGCGCGCCCCAGTCGAACCCGTTCAGGATCGCGATCCCACGCCAGGCCTCGATGCCGGTCCAGACCACGGGCGCCACGAGCACGACCCACGAGGACAGCACCCAGCGGCTCGCGACGAGCGCGAACAGGCCGATCCACAGTGCCTGGATCAGCGTCAGCAGGAAGAGCGCGAGGTAGCCGGCGGGCTCGACGAGCCAGCCCAGCATGGGGCCGAACGTGACGATGCCGGAGAGCAGGCCGAGCCGGATCGGAGCGGCCGCGCCGACGTCGCCGGCGTGACGGACGATCGCCACGGCCCCGAGCAGGAGCGGGACCTGGAGGAAGACGAGCGGCCACGCCCCGAAGGGGGGATGGGCCCACAGGCCAGCGAACCCGGATGCGAGGGCGAGCAGGCCCGCCGTGCGCCCGGGCGTCAGGCGCAGTCGCGACAGAGCATCGCCTTCGTGTCTGCGAGCTGGGACGGGCCCTTCACGAGGAAGCACGAGGTGCAAACGAACTCGCCCTCCTTCAGGGAGTCCTCCTCGTCGCCACCGTCGTCGTCGGCGTCCTCGACGTCGTCGGCCTCGTCGGGCTCCTCGTCGAACACCGCGATGTCGAGGTCGACGACCGGCTCGTCGCCCTCCTCGCCGTCGTCGTCGAATGCCGGCTCGAGTGCCTCCTCGTCGACGTCGACGTCGTCAGCGTCGTCGTCCGCGTCGACGTCCGCAACGTCGTCCTCGTCGAGTTCTTCCTCGTCCTCGTCGAGCTCTTCGACCTCGTCGAGTTCGTCGTCGACCACGGGGGCGCTCCTTGTGGCGGATCGGGGGGATCCGTGGGGCTCTGTCGGCACTTGGGGGGCGGTTGGTAGCAGTCGCTCGGGACTCCTGCAAGGGAGCAGCACGGCCGGACGGGCAGACGGGAGGCCACGTACGTGGCCTCCCGGCTCTGGTCCGTCCGGGCGGGTGGGACCGCCGCGCGCTGGCGGAGCTGGCGCGCAGAGTTTTCTACTAGGCCCGGACCGGTTCCCGCGAGGGCATCAATTCCGGTGGTGGCGTCGCGCCCACGTGGTGACCTGGGTCACCCGACCACGACGTCCGCCCCACCGCACCGGCCCCTCTCACCCACGCGGCCGGGCCCTGGTGGGGCCCGGAGCGGAGCGGATACTGCTGGCTCGCCGGGCGCGCGTCAAGACCGAGGTCAGTCCGTGCTCACGAGCGTGCGGGCGTATCGAGCGGCTGGAGCTCCCAGCGAGGCAGCGGCAGCTCCCCGTAGGTCATCCGGCCCTTGTACATGGTCATGACGCAGCGGGTACCGCGCGGGTCCTCGGCAGCGAAGGGATCACCCTCCCACGCGGCGAGGTCCGCACGCTTGCCGGCCCGGATCGACCCCACCCAGCGTTCCTGCCGCGCAGCGTGCCGACCGCCGAGCACGCTGGCCGAGACGGCCTCCAGTCGCGTGATGCCATGCTGGTTGTGGCGGCGGTCCTGGGCGGCCGCGACCGTGGCCCAGGGGTCCATGGAGCTGACGTTGGCGTCCGAGCCGAAGGCCAGCGCGACGCCACGGTCCGCGAGCTCGCGGAGGGGGTTGGTGTCGACGGCCCGGGCAGCACCCAGGCGGGTCTCGTACACGCCGCCCGCCTGTCCCCAGAGCGTCTCGAACTGCGGCTGGGCCGAGATGACGAGCCCGAGGTCGGCGATGTCGTCCATGAGGTCGAAGTCGTGCATGACCTCCGCGTGCTCGAGCCGGTGCCGAAGGCGCCGGACGCCGCCCTCGAGGTAGTCCGGGAGTCGGTCGTCCACCGCCCGCCAGCAGCGAACCGCCTGGGCGATTGCTGCGTCGCCGATCGCGTGGACACCCACCTGGACCCCGGCTCGGGTCGCCTCCATGAAGAGCTCGACGAGCGTGTCGTCCTCGAACTCGAGGTGGCCCCGGACGTGGGGCATGTCCTCGTACGGATCCACGAGTGCGGCCGTGTGCGAGGAGAGGGAGCCGTCGAGCAGGATGTCGCCACCGATGTGCTTGAGGTCGCGCTCGATCACGAACCGCAGGTCGAGTCCGGCCCAGTAGGGGATGACCTCGATGGGCCACGAGCCGTACAGCCACGCATCGAAGTCCGCCGCACCCATGATGTCCGGGCCGCCCATCTCGTGGACCGACGAGATCCCGAGTGAGGCCGCGTGCTTGGCCACCGCGAAGCGTGCCTGCTTGAGCTCGGCGTCGGTCATCGCGCCCACCGACCACCGCCGGACGATGTGGTTGGCCTCGCGGCGCAACAGGCCGGTGGGTTCACCGTCAGCGTCACGTTCGACGCCGTGTGCCCTCGCCAGCGGCGCCGCCGAAAGGGTGGCCCGGTCGACGATGCAGCTGTGGCCGTCGACCCGGCTGAGGAACACGGCCATGCCGCCGGCCGCGGCGCTGAGTTCGTCCGCGTCGGGGAGGTCGTCCGCGAAGTCGTGCGGATCGAAGCCGTGTCCCCAGACGACCCGCCCGGTGTGCTGCTCCGCGTAGGTCTGGACGGCCCGCAGCAGCTCGCCCCCGCTTCGGACACCGCTGAGGTCGAGGCCGATGAGGGTGATGCCCGTCGGGGTGAGGTGGGCGTGCGCGTCGACGAAGGCGGGGCCGATGGTGCACCCGTCGAGGTCGAGGCGGTCCGCGTGGGGCGGTGCGAGCTCTGGGTCGTCGCCGACCCAGACGACCCGCTTCCCGCGAACGACGAGGCAGCGCGCCTGGTAGCGGCCCCGCCCCAGTGTGACGATGCGGTCCGCCGTGATCAGCGTGCCCCGCGGGCGCTGGGTGTCGCCGGCGTCGGCCGGCCGTGTTCCCTCGACCGTGCTCATGCGCCCCCCAGCGGGTCCGGACCGAGCCCAGCGGCCCAGGCCACCGTGCGAGCGAGCGGCAGGTGCTCCGACAACAGGTCGGCGACGGCGGCGCCTGCGCGGAGCCCGTGCCCGACCGGTGCGATGACCTCGAGCGACCGGCCCAGCGCGTCAGCGGACTCCCCCAGCGCAGCGAGCACGGTGGCGTCGCTCGCCGCGAGGACCCGGCCGCCCTCGCGGGTTCCGAGCACGGCCGCCCCGGTCAGGCCGGCGCCCGGCATCGCGACCACGGTCACGTCAGCTGGTCCGCCGAGGGCGGCTTCCACCGCACCCGCGCAGTCGACCGCGTCGGTGGGAGCGACGATCGTGGGTTCGGCAGCACCGACGTGGTCGCAGAGGCGCGCGTCGTGCAGGGTCGTGACGACGGCCACGACGTTCGCCGCGCCGAGCTCGCGGGCGCAGACAGCGGCGAGGTGGCCCTCGACCGTGTGGCCGCCGATGATCGCGACACGCTGGCCTGCGGGCTGGGCTCGCTCGAGCGCTGCGACGATGCGCCCGGCCGGCAGCGCTGCCGCGACCACGGGCGCCGGAACCCCGTCAGGGAGCGCCACGATGGGCGTCGCCCCCGCGACGATCGCATGCCCGCGGCACGGCACGACGCGGCCGCTGCCGTCCCAGTCCGACACCGAGGCCAGCCAGACGGGAGTTGCGGTCAGTGGCCCGAGCGAGGCGACCTGCGTCCCGATGGCGAGCTGGGGCTGCCGCCGTTGTGGCCCCGTCTCGGCGAGTCGCCCGACGAACATGCCGCCCGTCGCCGTCTGGGGGTGGCAGACCTTGCCGCGCTCGGCGCAGGTCTCGAGCAGCGCCGCGCGCATGCGCCCCGGATCGCCGTCGGCCGCCCGCCGCCAGGCGTCGAAGGCGGCCGCGTCGAGCACCAGGTGCTCGAGGTCGATCCGCGCCTCGCCCGTGAGCAGATCGGGCCGGTTGTCGAGCCGCCAGGCCGCCTGCGGGAGCACGCCGACGGGCTCGATGACGCGAGCAATTCCGGCGCCTGAGACGACGTCGGGGGAAGGGGCTGCTGCCAGGTCCGTCGACCTCTCCTTCCAGACGCTGTGCAGCGCCCTTGAGGCTACCACCGGGGTCGTAGGCGAGACCGTAGGCAGCGCTTCGTCAGTCGGGCCCCGTCGGGGTCAGCCGCCGAGGCTCGCGACCATGCTGAAGAGCATCGGGGTGGCGATGAACGTCGCCGCCGCCAGGCCGTATCGGGAGCGGCCCACCGGGCGAGACAGGAACACGTCTCTGGCGCCCGTGAGCACGGCGTAGAGCGAGGTCAGGGCGCTGGCGAACGCGGTCCCGAGCAGCAGGCCGGTCAGGCCTGCCCGTCCGCCGTTCGAGGCGGACAGCGCGAGCAGGCCCCCGCCGAACACCACGGTGAGGGCAACGAGGATCCTCAGGCCGCGGCGGGTGAGCGGATCCCCGCCCTCGACGGGCTCCGTCACGACCCCTGCGCCAGCTTGCGGCCGATGACCAGGCGCTGGATCTGGTTGGTGCCCTCGAAGATCTGCATCACCTTGGCCTCCCGCATGTACCGCTCCACCGGGAAGTCCTTCGTGTAGCCCACGCCGCCGAGGACCTGGACGGCGTCGGTCGTGACCCTCATCGCCGTGTCGGTGCAGAACAGCTTGGCCATCGAGCACACCTTGCCGACCTCGAAGCCGCGGTCGCGCCGGTCGGCCGCCGACTTGTAGAGCTCGCGAGCAGCCTCGATCTGGGTGGCCATGTCGGCGAGCAGGAAGCTCACCCCTTGGTGCTCGATGATCGGACGGCCGAACTGCGTCCGCTCCTTCGCGTACCGCAGCGACACGTCGAGGGCCGCCTGCGCGACGCCCGTGGACACCGCGGCGATGCCGAGCCGACCACCATCGAGCGCCGACATCGCGACCTTGAACCCGATGCCCTCCTGCTCGCCGAGGAGCCGGTCCGGCGTGGCGACCGCGCCCTCGAGCGCCAACTGCGCCGTGGGCGATGCGCGCAGCCCCATCTTGTCCTCGTGCTTGAGGATGGTCATGCCGTCCTGGTCGGCCTCGAGCAGGACGGCCGAGATGCCCGATGCTCCGACGTCGCCCGTGCGGCAGAAGACGAGGTAGCTCGAGGCCACGCCACCATGGGTGATCCAGGCCTTGACCCCGTTGAGGTGGTAGGCGTCACCGTCCCTCGTCGCGCGACAGCTCAGGGCGGCCGCGTCGGAACCCACGTCGGGCTCGCTGAGGCAGTACGCACCGATGCCGCTCCCCTCGACCAGGGGTCGGGCGAAGGCCTGACGCTGGTCCTCGGTGCCCCAGCGGTCGATCGCCCAAGCGACGAGCGTGTTGACCGAGACCGCAAGGGCGAGGGCCGCGAAGCCACGCCCGAGCTCGTCGAGCACCATCAGGTAGGTGCGGTAGGGCAGCGCCGATCCACCGATGTCCTCGGGGAACGGGAGCCCTGTCAGGTCCATCGACGCCAGCTGGTCCCACAGTTCCCGCGGGAACCGGTCCTCGCGCTCGTACGCGTCGGCCCGAGGTCGCACCTCGTTGGCGACGAACCCCTCGACGAGCTCGAGGAGGTGGCGCTGCTCCTCCGGCAGGGTGTGGACCATCGGGGACCTCAGGCGTCAGGGGCGGCGGGTGCGGGCTTGGCGTCCTGCGGGGTCATGGACATGAGGATCCGTCGGGGCTGGAAGCCGAGCGACTCCAGGAAGGCCTGGCCGTCGGGGTTGTCCGCCGCGACCGAGATCTCGACCACGGGCACCCGCGTGTCGTTGGCCCACTGGCTGATGGAGGCGATGAGCGCGCGACCGACGCCACGCCGGCGGGCCTCCTTCCGGACGAAGACCGGACCGACCGTGCAGCCCTCGGGCCGTAGCGTCCCCGCGGCGTACCCCAGCGCCTCCCTGGACCCCGCGTTGGTCGCGATCCAGAAGATGCCGCCCTGCGGCATCGGGGCGTCCCACGGCCGGCCGTCAGCGCTCTGCGCCGACGACTCCTCGCGGTACTCCGCGGCGAGCTCCTTGACCTGCTCGATGCGGGCCCGCATCACTCGTACGTCGGACATCAGCGCACCTCCACGAGGTCACGGGTGGTGAGGTTGAGGCGTTCACCGCCGCCTACTCCGGCGGCGACGATGTCCTCGATGCGAGCACCGTACCGACCCGGCAGGTAGATGCCCGGCTCCACCGAGAAGGTCATGCCGGCGGCCAGCGGCTCGTCGTTGCCGCTGACGATGTAGGGGTGCTCGTGGGTCTCGATGCCGATGCCGTGACCGGTGCGGTGGACGAAGTACTCGCCGTAGCCGGCGTCCTCGATCACGCCACGACATGCTGCGTCGACCTGCTCGGCCGGGGTCCCGACCGCCGCGGCCTCGACGCCGGCCACCTGGGCGGCGCGCAGGACCGCGTAGAGCTCGTTGTACTCGGCGGGCGCGGCCCCGACGACGTAGTTCCGGGTGCAGTCGGAGCACCAGCCATCGAGCGTCCCGCCGATGTCGACGACGATCGGGTCGCCCTCCTCGATGACCCGGTCGGAGGTCTCGTGATGGGGGCTGGCGCCGTTGGGGCCACTCGCCACGATGATGAAGTCCACCTTGTCGTGGGTCTGCTCGATGAGGGCGGCGATGTCGCGACCGACCCCGGCCTCGGTTCGACCGGCACGGAGGAGGCCGGGCACCTGCTCGTGGACCCGGTCGATCGCCTGACCCGCCGCTCGCAGCCGCGTCAGCTCCTCGGGCGTCTTCACGGCACGCAGGGCGCGCATGACCTCTCCCCCCTCCCGCCAACTGGCACCCGGGAGCCGGGCCTGCAGCCGCAGGAGGAAGGCCGCCCACAGCTGGTCCTGGACGGCCAGCGTGCCGTCGCCGACGTCAGCCAGGAGCGCGGCCGCGTCGTCGAAGGGGTCGTCCACCTCGCCCCAGGTCTGCAGCCGTGCGTGCTGCGTGGCGCCGGACGCCTCGGCGCGCGGAGCCTCCAGCCCCGGGACGACCAGCGTCGCCTCGCCGTCAGCCGGGACGACGAGGAGGGTCAGGCGTTCCATGGCCAGGGCGTGGTAGCCGACGAGGTACTCGAGGTCGGCGGACGCTCCGACCAGCAGGGCATCGACGCCGCGGTCGCGCATGGCGTTGCGGGCACGTTCGAGACGATCTGACACGGGCGGCTCCTGCCACGGGTCGGAGGCGACCCGGTTTGGGCCACGGGCGGGATGGTAGGCAGGGCTGGGGTAGCCTCGCGCTGCCGGGTTGGGTGGTCGTGAGGTCGCATGGAGGGTCCTGTGCGCACGCCGACGTACACGCCGCCGGACCGTGAGGACTCGCTCGATCGCGCGGCCTCGTCCGACCTCGACG
>JBFHRB010000009.1:0-28374 GCA_041591915.1 Nitriliruptorales bacterium | reverse complement strand
GTCGACGATGACCGGCCGGTGGTCCGATGGCCCGGCGTCGCCGACCGTGCTCCGGACCGACTCCAGGCCACGCACCAGGACCCAGTCGACGCGCAGCCAGGGCTGGGCCGCGTCGGCCGGCCACGTGAATCCGGGGCCCACGCCCACCTCGGCGTGGGGATCCTCGAAACCGACCTCGACGAGCTGGCGGTACGGGCCGGAGCGGTCCGTGGAGTTGAAGTCGCCGGCGACCACGGCCGGCACGTCCGGGTCGAGTGCTGCGAGGACGGCCTCGATCTCCGCTGCACGGGCCGCGGCCTCGGCGTCGAGCCGTGCGGAGAGGGAGTCACCACAGGACAGGCACGGCGAGGTCAGGTGCAGCGCGACGGCCTGGACCGCCCGGCCGTCCACGTCGAGGTGGACGACCGCGGTCGGTCGCGCGTGCGGCGTCGCGCCCGCGACCTCGCGGACGTCGGCGACGGGGAAGGACGACAGGACGCCGACGCCGCCGACCAGTCGGCCGTCACCGAACCAGGAGTACGGGTACCGGTCCGAGAGCGCACCGAGCAGTTCCTGCTGGCGCTCCGGGAAGATCTCCTGCAGCAGCAGGACGTCAGGGTCGGCGGCGGCGACGAGTGCCTCGATGTGCTGGATGTCGGGCGTGTGCACGAGCGTGTTGAACGTGGCCACCCGGAGGTCGGGCGGTGCCGCCGCCTCACGGACGCTCGGCACGAACTGGCCACCGTACGACCAGAGGAAGATCACGGCGGGCAGCGTGAGCAACGCCGCGATCCGCCACCGGCGCGACAGGACGGCCATGAGTGCCAGCGGAACGGACGGCAGGGACCACCAGAACGTCGTGACGTTCAGCGGCTGGGCCCACCACGCGTCGCCGGCGAACCACCACGCCAGGAGGGCACCGAGGCTGAGTGCCGCGTAGACCGCGGCCGCCGCCGTGGTGACACGCCGACCCCGCCGGCGGATGGACGGCGGGGTCGAGGCGGACGGGTGGTGTGTCTCGGTCACGTGCGGGGTCCCCGATCGGGCCCGAGCGGCCCGGAATCACCCCGATGGTACGTGCCCCCGGCCGGTCGCTGACCGGCCGATCGGCGGTGCTCAGCCAGCGACCTCGCCGAGGCGGTGCACGACCAGCCGGTTGGTTCCCCCGAGGCCGCCGGGCAGTCCGGAGACGATGACCACGGCGTCCCCTCGCTCGCCGTAGCCGCCCTTGAGGCAGACGTCCTCCGCGGACAGGATCAGGTCCGTCGTGTGGTCCTTCTCGGGGACCAGCGCGCCCTCGGTCCCCCACATCAGGGCGAGCCGTCGAAGGGGTGCGTCCCGCGTCGTCAGGCCGATCACGGGGACGCTCGGCCGGAACTTCGACACGAGCTGGACGGACGAGCCGGAGAGGCTGAAGACCACCAGCGCCTTCGCGTCCACGTCGGTCGCCGCCTGCACCGCGGCCTTGGCGACGATCCGCGCGGTGGACAGTCCGGCTGCCACCGGGAGCGGTGGTTCGACGAACTGCGGCGAGGTCTCGGCGACCTCGATGATCCGCGCCATCGTCCGCACGGCCTCGACCGGGTAGCGGCCCGCTGCCGTCTCGCCGCTCAGCATGACCGCATCGGTGCCGTCGAAGATCGCGTTGGCGACGTCGGAGGCCTCCGCGCGCGTCGGGCGCGGGCTGCGGATCATGGAGTCGAGCATCTCCGTCGCCGTGATGACGGGCTTCCCCTCCTTGTTGGACCGGGCGATGATCTCCTTCTGGAGCGCCGGGACCCGCTCGGGCCCGATCTCCACGCCGAGGTCGCCGCGCGCGACCATGACGGCGTCGGTGGCGCGGATGATGTCGTCGAGGTGCGGGACGATCTCGGGACGCTCGAGCTTGGCGATGATCGGAGCCTCGCCTCCCAGTTCCTTGTTGATCATCTCGCGGAGCTCGAGGATGTCCTTCGCGTGGCGGACGAACGAGAGCGCGACCCAGTCGATGCCGAGCTGGACCATGAACCGCACGTCCTCGCGGTCCTTCTCGGTGAGCGCGCTCGCGCTCACGTCGACACCCGGCAGGTTCACGCCCTTCCGCGACTTCGCTGGCCCACCGGCGACGACGCGCGCGTGCACCTCGTTCCCGTCGATGCGCGACACGACGAGCCGGAGCAGGCCGTCGTCCATGAGGATGAGCGCACCGGGCTCGACGTCCTCGGCCAGGTGCTCGTACACCACCGGCAGGACGGGCGTGCCAGCGCCGTCGTCGTACGAATCGAGCTGCTCGACCCCCGACACCAGCACGACCTCGGCACCGTTGGTCAGCGGCACGCCATCGTCCGGCAGTATCCCCAGGCGGATCTTTGGGCCCTGGAGGTCACCGAGGCTCCCGACCGTCCGCCCGAGCGACCGAGCAGCCTCCTGGACCTGCTCCAGCCGCCGCGCGTGCTCTTCGTGCTCGCCGTGCGAGAAGTTCAGGCGGACCACGTCGATCCCGGCGGCGATGGCCGCCTTGAGCTTGGCGGGGTCATCGAGCGCGGGTCCGAGCGTGGCAACGATCTTCGCGCGTCGCAGGAGGCGGTCCTCGGTAGGTCGGTCGCATCGTAGGAGCGGCGCCGCCCGACCGCGCGTGGCTTCAACCCGAAGGGGCGCCCGGATCGACGCGGCCCTCGCGGACGTCTTCGATCGCGCCACGTGCGCGGTCGAGGACCTCGGCCGCACCGGGGAACCCTCCGGCCTGGACCCGGATCGCTCCCTCCCGCAGCCCCAGCGACGTGGCACCGGACCTCCAGTCACCGATGAGGAGGTCGACGATGCGGGCCAGCCCCACCTCGAGCACGCGGTCGTAGGCCAGGACGAGCGCGGGCGAGGCGAGGGACGCCTGGACCTCCGGTCCACCAGCAACGACCCCGGCACCGAGCGTGCGCGCGGTCTCGAGCACGGGCGCGAGTGGGACGCCCTCGGTCACGTGGAGCGTCACCGCACCGTCGGCGATCAGCTCGGCCGCGATCCGTGCAGCGGCATCTGCGACGGACTCGCCCTCGGCTGGCTGGACGACCACCGCTTCGATCGGTATCGACCCGCCGACGCGAGCGACGCCTTCGCGGAAGGCGGCACGGGCGCGCTCGTCGGCGCCCCTCGCGACGAGCACGCCGACGTTCGTGTCGGCGAGCGCCGGGTCGAACCTCAGGCCCGACACGACGCCGGCGATGTAGGCGCCGTCGTACATGCGGTAGGCGATGGTGTGTGCGTTCTCCGGCGGCTGCGCCGCGAGCTGGCCGACCCCGCAGAAGTTCACGGCGGGGAAGCGGCGCGCGGCCGCCACGACGTCGTCGGCGACGTCGGGTCCGACCGCGCAGACGAGGTCGCGGCGGTCCTGCGCCAGCAGTTCGAGCAGGTCGAGCTTGAAGACGGTGTCGTCGGGGGTGAGCGTTCGCACGCTCGTGACCTCCGCGGGGGCGTTGGCGAGCACGTCCTCGAGGGCCCGGAGGTACACGTCGCGCACGACGGGCGGCACGCCGCTCAGGGGCGGTTCGACGATCCCGAGGCGACCACCGCCGACCGTGAGCGTCGGGAGCGGGCGGGGCGCCTCGGTCGAGGCGGGCGGCAGGTCCTCGGCAACGTCGCCCGGGCAGCCGGTGAGGGCGAGCGCGGCGATGACGGCCAGGGCGAGACGTCGTCGCACGTCCGTCCGCTCCAGTGTTCGCGCAGCGAGACGTAGGCTAGTTGCGCATCGTGAGGCTCCGACCGAAGGCAGCGATCGTGTCGTCCGTCACCGTCGTCGACCATCCGGCCGCCGGGTCGCTCCTCGTCAAGCTGCGCGACGAGATGACCCACCCCAGCGACTTCCGCGTCGCGGCCGCCCACCTCGGAGCGGTCCTCGCGATCGAGGCGACACGCGACGTGCCCACCACGGTCCGCACCGTCAAGACCCCGCTCGGCGAGGCCAGCGTGAGCGTGCCCGGGGTGCCCCTCGTCGCCGTGCCCGTCCTGCGGGCGGGACTCGGGCTCCTGCCGGGCGTGCACAGCGTGCTCCCCGACATCCCGGTGGGCATGGTCGGACTCGAGCGCCACGCCGACACGAAGGAGCCGCGCGAGTACTACCGCAAGGCCCCGTCGCTCGAGAACGCCTGGGTCCTGCTGCTGGAGCCGATGCTCGCGACGGGCGGCTCGGCCAGCAGCGCGGTCGCCCAGATGTGGCGCGAGGGCGCCGCCGGCGTGACCGTGCTCGCCGTGGTCGGCACACAGATCGCCATCGACCGGATCATCGACGAGAACCCGGCGACCAACATCGTCGTCGCCGCGATCGACCCGCTGCTGGACGAGAACGCCTACATCGTGCCGGGGCTGGGCGACTTCGGGGATCGTGTATTCGGGACGCCGCACTAGGACGCACGCGAGGTCCGGCGACGTCGCGGTGGCGGGCTAGGCGGACACCTCGACCCCGAGTTCCGCCATGAGGCCGCGCACCCGCTGCTCGATCTCGTCGCGGATCGGTCGCACGACGTCGAGCCCCTGGCCTGCGGGGTCCTGCAGCTCCCAGTCGAGGTACGTCTTGCCGGGCAGGATGGGGCAGGTGTCGCCGCACCCCATGGTGACGACGACGTCCGCGGCGCCCAGGATCTCGTCGTCCCAGCGTTGGGGCTCCTGGTCGGCGATGTCGATCCCGACCTCCCGCATCGCGTCGACCGCCGTGGGGTTCACGTGCTCCCCGGGGTTCGAGCCCCCGGACAGCACACGGACGCCTTCGCCGCCGAGATGGCGCAGGAACCCCGCGGCCATCTGCGAGCGACCCGCGTTGTGGACGCACAGGAACAGCACGGTCGGGGTGGTCATCGTTGCCTCCTTCAGGTGGCAGGCCCGTCCGGGTCGTGGGGTACCACGACCGCGGCCGCGATCTCGGGCGTGGGGTGGAAGAGCCAACGGACGAGGGCGTAGGCGAGTGCTCCGCCGGCCAGCTGGGCGATCAGGAAGGCCGGCACGTCGATCGGCGCGATGCCCGTCCACGTGTCGGTGAGCGAGCGAGCGAGCGTGACGGCCGGGTTCGCCAGCGAGGTCGACGACGTGAAGTAGATGGCCCCGGCGATGTACGCACCGACCGAGGCCGGGATCCGCGACGGCGTTCCGGCACGGACGAGCGCGAAGATGACCAGCACGAGCCCGAGGGTGGCGACCACTTCCGAGGTCGCGAACGGGACGCCCGCGCGCCGCTTCGTCGCGATCGCGAACGCGGGCTCGCTGAAGAGCACGTTGGCGAGGCCGGTCCCGGCCAGTGCTCCGGCCACCTGCGACGTGAGGTAGGGCACGACGTCGCGTCGGTCGATCCCCCCGAAGGCGGCGTCGACCAGCGTGACGACGGGATTGAAGTGTGCGCCCGACACGGGCCCGAGTGAGGCGATCAGCGCCGTGAGGGCCACGCCGACGACCGCGGCATGCTCGAAGAGGGCCCGTGAACCGTCACCATCGGCCGCCGCGACGATCCCCGACCCGACGATCGCCAGGAGCAGGAACGCGGTCCCCAGCGCCTCGGCCGCGAACCGGCGCCTTCGAGAGCTGGACACGACGATCCTCCGGTCAGCCGGGCAGGAAGCTCAGCCGCACGCGGCGATCCGGGTTGTCGGCGTTGGTGTCGACCAGCACCACGCTCTGCCAGGTGCCGAGGTAGAGCTGGCCGTCGTCGACCGGGATCGTGATCGACGGCGCCACGAACGCGGGCAGCACGTGATCCCGACCATGGCCGAGGCTGCCGTGACGGTGGCGGTAGATGTCGTCCACGGGGAGGAGCCGTTCGAGGGCCGCCACGAGATCCGGCTCGCTCCCGGCACCGGTCTCGATGAGCGCGACCCCCGCCGTCGCGTGCGGGACGAAGACACTGACGAGCCCGTCCCCCTCGCCGCGGACGAAGGCCTGGACCTCCGCGGTCAGGTCGGTGACCACGGTGGTCGCCGTGCGCACCGCCAGTTCGGCGCGCTTCACCGAACCATCCCGTAGCCGCTGCGGAAGTACAGCAGGGGTGGGCCGTCCGGTCGTTCGTTCCCGAGGCCCAGGACCTCACCGACGACGATCAGGTGATCCCCACCGTCATAGGTCTCCCAGACGCGGCAGTCGACCCAGGCCAGGCAGCCGTCCAGGAGCGGCGCCCCGGTCTCCGCGGTGTGGGTCGGGACGTCCACGAACTGCGCGTTGCCGATCGGGCGCTCCGGGTCGGCGAAGAAGTTCGAGAGGTGCTCCTGCTCCTCGGAGAGGAACGACAGCGCGAACGCGCCGGCATCCGCCACCGAGCGCGACATGACCGTGTCCTTCTGCACGCACACGAGCACGAGCGGTGGCTCCAGCGAGACCGACGTCACGGCGTTCGCCGTCATGCCGTGTCGTACGCCGTCCGCGTCGGTCGTCATCACGCTCACGCCGGTCGCGAACTGGCCGAAGACCCTGCGGAAGAGCAGTGACTGGTCCTCGCTCATCGCAGCCCCGCGAACAGGTCGTCCTCGAGATCGGCACCGGGGTTCCCGTCCTCGAGGACGAACGCCTCACGGCCGAACACCTCGGTCGCGATCTCGTCGGGCAGGTTGAGGAAGAACGAGTCAGCCCCGATCTGGGAGCGGTGCGCGGCCATCGCCGACCGCTTGGTCTCGAGCTGGACGACGACGTCGACGACCCTCGTGATCTGATCCGACGGGGTCCCGAACGGCACACCGTCCTCGGACGGGATCGGGTCCGTGCCGAACGGCGACGGCAGCCCGAGCTCGAGCAACCGGGTGTGCAGCTCGAGGATGCCGTCCTTCGGCAAGGCATGGACGTAACGCTTGGCGACCTGCCACGCGGGACCAGCATCCTCGAGTGCCGTCGGGTCGGCGGCGAGCTCCACGGCGCGCTTGGTCACGATGTGCGCCTTGACGTGGTCGGGGTGGCCGTACGTCCCGCGCTCGTCGTCACTGACGATGACGGCTGGGCGGAAGGCGCGGATGAGGGCGGCCAGCCGCGCCGCCGCCTCGTCGACGTCGGCCTGGTGGAAGCAGTCCGGGCGCTCGGTCGTCGGGGTACCCGCCATCCCGGAGTCGCGATAGCCGAGCCGTGCGCGCTCGGCCACGCCGAGAATGTCCAGCGCCTCGTCGAGCTCCTCGGCCCGAACCTCGCCCATCGACCTGCCGCCGAGGTCGATGCCGCCCTGGTTCTCGCCCTCCTCACCACCGGTGCAGGTGACGACCGCCGTGCGCAGCCCCTCGCGGGCGTACCGGGCGAGCACACCGCCACAGGCGATGGCTTCGTCGTCGGGATGGGGGTGGACGCAGAGAAGGCCCGGTCGGGGCTCGGACACGCGGCCTCCAGGGTGGGTCGGAGTCCCGCACAGTAGCCTCCACACCGTGACCGACACCCCAGTGATCCGCTTCGTCGACCGCCGTGAGGCCATCGCCGACGAACTCGCGCACGTCGACGAGCCCGTCGTCGGCGTCGATGTCGAGCGCGCCGACTCGCACCGCTACTTCCGCAAGGCCGCACTCGTCCAGGTGGGCGTGCCCGGAACGTGCGTGCTCGTCGACGGGGTCGAGCCGGACGACCTCGAGCCGCTGGGTGCCTTCCTGGCTGGCCGCGTGTCGGTCTTCCACGCCATCGAGAACGACCTCGACCCCCTCGCGTCGGCAGCCGTCCGGCCCGATGACGTCCGGGACACGGCCATCGCGGCGGCCCTGCTCGGCCTGCCGACCGGGCTCGGCAACCTCCTCTCCGAGGTGCTGGGCATCGAACTGACGGCCGACAAGGACAAGCTGCAGCGCGCCGACTGGGAGGCGCGACCACTCACGGACGAGATGCGCGAGTACGCCGCCGGCGACGTCGTGTTCCTCCCCCGCCTGTGGTCGGAGCTCGAGGCGCAGCTGCAGGCCGTGGGCCGGCTGTCATGGTTCGAGCAGGAGCTCGAGGCCACGGTGAGCCGCGCCCATGAGGACAACCGCGACTGGGAACGGACCAAGGGGGCGGGGCGCCTCACGCCCGAGCAGCGCACCTACCTCCGCGAGCTCTGGGAGCTGCGCGAGGAGATCGCGCGCGAGACCGACACGGCACCCCAGCGCCTGCTCCGCGACGACATCCTCGTGGCCTTCGCCCAGGACCCACCGTCGGCCTCCGGCGAGATCGTCCGACGGGCCGGACGGCGACGCGCCCGCAAGCACGCCGACCAGTTCATGGACGCCATCCGCCGAGCCCGCCACCTCCCGCCGACAGCCCGCGAGACCAACGGGCGCCGCTGGACCGACACGGACCGCGACGCCTACGACGCCATGCGGAAGGCACGCGCCGGCCTGGCGAAGGAGATCGGGCTCGAGAGCGGCGTGCTCTGCCCGAGCCGACCGCTGTGGAGCGCGATCGTGTCGGACCCGTCGTCGCCCCAGGAGCTCTGCGCCGCCGCAGGGCTGCGACCATGGCAGGCCGAGCTCCTCGCCGATGTGCTCTGGGAGGCCTACGTGAAGGCCCGGGGCAACGGCGAGGACTGACCCTCAGGCGCTCTCGGCGAGCTTGCGGGCGAGGTTGGACGGCAGGGCGAACTCCACGTCCTCGCGCGAAACCTCCAGTGTCTCGACCGAGACGTCCTCGCCCCACGCGCGCAGCCAGGCGATGACCCCCTCGACCAGGACCTCCGGCGCCGACGCCCCCGAGGTGAGCCCCACCGTGGCGACGCCCTCGAACCAGGCCTCGTCGATCTCCGAGGCATCGTCGACGAGGTGCGCCGGCGTGCCGCGGTCACGGGCCACCTCGACGAGGCGCTTGGAGTTCGAGGAGTTCTGCGAGCCGACCACGAGGATCAGGTCGCACGACGAGGCAAGCTCCTTGACGGCGTCCTGACGGTTCTGCGTGGCGTAACAGATGTCGGCGTTCTTCGGCTCGACCATCAGCGGGAACCGTTGGCGGAGCCGGTCGACGACCGCCTCCGTGTCATCGACCGACAGCGTCGTCTGCGTGATGTAGGCGACCTCGCTGTCGCCGGGGAGCGAGAGCGCGTCCACGTCGTCCGGCGTGTCCACCAGGGTGATCGACCTGGGCGCCTGGCCCATGGTCCCGATGACCTCCTGATGGCCCTCGTGGCCGATCAGGACGATGTCCATGCCGCGCTCGGCGTAGCGCCGCGCCTCGTGGTGGACCTTGGTCACGAGTGGACAGGTCGCGTCGATCAGCGTGTGCCCCAGGGCGCGCGAGTTCCGGTAGGCAGCCGGCGGGGACCCGTGGGCGCTGAACACGACGACGGCTCCCTCGGGCACCTCCTGCTCGTCCTCGACGAACACCGCGCCCATGTCGGCGAGCCGCTCGACCACGTGCTTGTTGTGGACGATCTCGTGGCGGACGTAGACGGGGGGTCCATAGGCCTCGAGCGCCTTCTCGACGATCAGGACGGCGCGATCGACCCCGGCGCAGAAGCCGCGCGGGGCCGCGAGGAGGATGCGGGAGAGGGTTGTCATCACCCGGAGGGTAGCCCCGGCCGGGTTCGCCTCCCTCGCGTGCGCGACCGCCGCATCGGTGCATACTGCGCGGACCGGAGAGGACCACGGGTGCACATCATCGTCGGCGGGTGCGGGCGGCTCGGTGCGGAGATCGCCGAGGAGCTGTCCCGCGAGCCGGACAACGACGTCATCGTCATCGACAACGATCCGCGCGCCTTCGATCGCCTCGGATCGGCGTTCAACGGCGAGACGATCAAGGGCGACGTCACCGACCGCGACGACCTCGAACGCGCCGGGATCGGCCGCGCCGACGGCCTGGTCGCCGTGACGAAGTTCGACAACGCGAACCTGATGGCGGTCGAGATCGCCAAGCACCTGTACGACGTCGAACGGACCGTGGCGCGCCTCTACAACCCGGATCGCGAGTCGAGCTACCAGAAGCTCGGCATCGAGTACGTGTCGGGTACGCGGGTCCTCGCCAAGCTCTTCCTGAACTCGCTGCGGAAGGGAACCTTCCGCCACCACATGACCTTCGAGTACGGCGACGTCCAGGTCGTCGAGATGCTGATCTCGGCGAGCGGCCACGGGATGACGGTCGGCGACTTCGAGCTCGACGGCCGTCTCCGCGTGTGCGCCATCCAGCGCGGGCCGCGGGTGATCATCCCGCGCGACGACGAGCGGCTCGAGCACGGCGACCTCGTCGTCGCCGCGGCCCGTCGGGGCGTCTACGCGAAGATGCGCGGGCTCCTGCAGACCACGAGCCCCACCACCGACGGCAAGGACACCTGATGTACGTGGTGCTGGCCGGTGGCGGCAAGATCGGGCGCTACATCGCGCGCGACCTCGTCGAGAAGGGACACGACGTCACGGTCATCGAGCGCGAGCCCGGCCGGTGCGAGCAGCTCGTCGCGACGACGTCGGTGCTGGTCATCGAGGGCGACGCCTGCGATGTCCGCTACCTCGACCAGGCGCGACTCAGCCGTGCGGACGCGTTCGTCGCGACCACGCACGACGACGACGACAACCTCGTGTCGTGCCAGCTCGCCAAGATCGAGTTCGGCGTCGAACGGGCGATCGCGCGCGTCAACTCGCCGAAGAACGTCGACATCTTCCGCCACATGGGCATCGAGCCCGTCTCGTCGACCGTCCTGCTGTCCCAGGTCCTCGAGAACGAGTTCGCGTCGGATCTCGTGCACCTCACGACGCTGCACGGCGGGCGGGCCTCGATCATCGAGGTGCGCCTCCCGGACGCCGAGTCCCCCGACGCGCCGCCGGAACGTGTGGTCGCCGACCTCGGCCTGCCCCACGACGCCGTGCTCTGCGCGATCTTCCGCGGACCGGAGATCATCATCCCCCGAGGCAGCACCGTCATCCGACCAGGCGACCAGATCGTCGCTCTCACGACGCCCGAGATCGAGACGGAGCTCGAACACCTCCTCCTCGGGATCGACGGATGACCGACCGGGACGACACGTTCGCGCGCCAGGCATCGCGGGGCGTGGGCGTCATCGTTCTGCTCTCGTTGGCGGTCGCGCTCGGCGGCTGGCTGATGGCCGTCGTGGTCTCCTGGATCTTCTAGATGCTCCTCCGCCCCGACTGGGACGACTTCCGACTCATCGGCTTCCACGCCGCACGCGTCGTCGCCGGCCTCGGGGTCCTCATGCTCGCGACGGCCGGGCTCGCGGTGCTGCGCGGCGAGTGGAACGACGCCACCGCACTCGGCGTCGGCGCTGGCCTCGCCGTCAGCGCCGGGCTCACCGGCACCGTCCGGTTGCGGAGCCGCGAGCACCTCGACTGGTCGCACGCCATGGCGACCGCCGCAGCGGCGTGGCTGGTCGCCGCCCTGTTCGGGGCCGTACCGCTGTTCCTGTCCGGCCACTTCGGCGGGCCGTTGGACGCCTACTTCGAGGCCTTCTCGGGGTTGACCGGCACGGGCCTGACGATCGTGCAGGACCTCGACCACCTCGGCGCGTCGATGAACGTGTGGCGCCACCTGATGCACCTGGTCGGAGGCCTCGCGACCGTGGTCGTCGCGCTGACGGTCTTCACGGTCGGGACGGGGCAGTCAGGCACGTTCACGGTCGGCGAGGCACGCGATGACCGGATCATGCCCAACGTGCCGCGGATCGCGCGGTTCGTCAGCAAGGTCATCGCGACCTACGGACTCCTCGGGATCCTCGCGCTCACGCTCACGACCTGGCTCGGCGGCCTGCCGCCCGGACGCGCGCTCTGGCACGCCACGCTCCTGGCCATCTCGGCCGTGAGCACCGGCGGTTTCGCGCCGACCTCGATGAGCGTCGGCTTCTACCACTCCGGCTGGGTCGAGTTGTCCCTGATCGTGTTGATGATCGCCGGCGCCCTCTCCTACGGGCTGCACTACCAGCTCTGGCGCGGACGTCGGCGCGAGCTCTTCCTGCACCTCGAGACACGGACCCTGCTGGGCACGTTCCTCGTCGTGACGGGCGGTGCGATGCTCGGCTTCGGACGCTCGGATGCGTTCACGGATGCGGCCATGCTGTTCCGCAAGGGCTTCTTCACCATGGTCTCCGCGCACACGACGACCGGCCTGTCCGTCGTCGCCGACCGGCTCGTCGTGACCGACTGGGGGCTCCTGGCACCCGCCGCCATGGTCGGGGCGATGGCCGTCGGCGGCATGGCCGGCTCGTCGACAGGCGGCATCAAGGTGCTGCGCATGGGGCTCGTCGCGAAGAGCATCGTCAAGGACATCAAGACGGTGCTGCTCCCGGAGTCCGCCCTCGTCGTCGAGACCTACCACGCACAGCGACGCCAGATCCTGCGAGACGGCCCGGTCCGTGCGGCGGTGAGCCTCCTGCTGCTCGGGCTGCTGACCAACATGTCGGGTGGCATCGTCGGCATGCTGCTCGGCTTCGACTTCACCGAGGCACTGTTCGACGCGACGGCCGCCACCAGCAACACCGGGTTCTCGCTCGGCGTGCTCTCGCCGGACGCTCCGGCCGTCCTCAAGCTCGTCGCGATCGGTCTGATGTGGTTCGGCCGCCTCGAGTTCTTCGCCGCCTTCACCCTCTTCGGCTACGTCATCGCCCTCGGAAGGGGTCGCACATGAGCCGCCCGCGAACGACCGGACCCCAGGCGCTCGTGCCGTGGGTCGTCGCCCTCGCCGCGATCGCCGGCGCCGTCGCCATCGTCGGCGTGGTCCGCGCCACCGCACCGCTCCCGACACCGCCCGACGGCCTCGAGGTCCCCGAGGGGAAGGCGCCCGGCCGCGACGTGCTGAACTGCGAGCGCGTCATCATCATCACGCCGGGCGAGCCGATCGGCCGGCTCTCGAGCGGCGTCGCCGTCGAGTGCCCCGACCGCTTCGACGGCCAGATCGTCACCTACGTCGGTGAGGTCGTCGGCGACGTCCTCCGGCGCTCCGACGGCGCCTGGGTCCTGATGAACGACGACCCCTACGCGCTCGAGCAGGGCCCCCTCGACGTGACGGAGCAGTACGCCGGGTCCAACAGCGGGCTTAGCGTCTGGCTCCCGGGAGCCATGGCGGACCTGCCGGACCGGGCCGGCAACGCACGCTGGCGAGGCGACGTGCTCCACGTCACCGGCGTGATGCTCCGCTCCGACCCCGATGACGGCGGAGGACTCACGATCCGGGCGACGGAGGCCCGTGTGGTCTCCGAGGAGATCCCGATCGAGGACCCGGTCAACGTCCTGCAGGCGCTGGTCGCCGTCGGGCTCCTCGGGCTGGCCGGGGCGCTCGCCTGGTGGGTGCGCATCCGCGACGAGCGTCGCTGAACGATGCTCCTGCGACCCGACCGCGAGGACCTGCGGATCATCGGCTACTACGTCAGCAAGGTGCTGACGGGGGTCGGCGCGGTCGAACTGCTGCTGGCACTCCTCGCGCTTGCGCTCGCGGAGTGGAACTCAGCCAGCGCCCTCGCGGTCGGCGCCGGCATCGGGCTCATCCTCGGGCGGCTCGGCGAGCTGCGGCTGCGCACCGAGCGGTCCCTCGACTGGTCGCACGGCATGGTGACCGTGGCGAGCGCCTGGCTGCTCGGGCCGGCGCTCCTGGCCGTCCCGTTGTTCCTGTCGGCGCACTACGGCAGCTACGTCGACGCCTACTTCGACGCCATGTCCGGCCTCACGACGTCGGGCCTCGCCGTCATCCAGGACCTCGACCACCTCCCCCACTCCATGAACCTCTTCCGCCACGTCATGCACTTCATGGGCGGCCAGGGGATCATCGTGGTCGTGCTGACGCTGCTGGCCAGCTCGCCCGGCCAGGTCGGGACGCTGTACGTGGGCGAGGCGCGGGACGAGCAGATCCTGCCGAACTTCATCCGCACGGCCCGCTTCATCTACCTCGTGGCGCTGGTGTTCGGCGCGGTCGGCACCCTCGCCCTCACCGTGGCAGGCCTGGTCGCCGGCCTGCGGCCCGCACGGGCCATCTTCCACGCCGCCTCACTCTTCATGGCCGCGTTCGACACCGGCGGGTTCTCGCCGCAGTCGACGTCGATGGCCTACTACCACTCGGTCACGATGGAGGCCGTCGTCAGCGTCCTCATGATCGCCGGGAGCATGAGCTTCGGCACCCACTACCTGCTGTGGCGGGGCCGTGCCCGAACCGCGCTGCGACACATCGAGGTGAAGTCGCTCGCCATCACGCTCGCGGCGACGTCGGGCCTGGCGATGATCGGGCTCGCGACCGGGCCCGACGTCACGTTCTCGGAGCCGCTCGCGCTGTTCCGCAAGGGCTTCTTCACGATCCTCAGCGCCCACACCGGCACCGGCTTCGCGGTCAACGCCTCGAGGCTCTACGCCTCGGACTGGGGACTCGTCGCCCCGGCGGCCGTCGTCGGCGCGATGGCGCTCGGCGGCATGGCCTCCTCCACCGCGGGCGGGATCAAGGCGATCCGCGTGGGACTCGCCGGCAAGGCGCTGTGGAAGGACATCCGTCGGACGGTCCTGCCGGACGCCGCCCTCAACGTCAGCACGTACCGCTCGACCCGCGACAACATCGTCCGCGACGAAGTCGTACGCCCGGCACTGACGATCCTGCTCCTCTTCCTGTGGACCTACCTGCTCGGCGGGATGCTGGGCCTCTACTTCGGCTACCCCTTCGAGGAGGCGCTGTTCGAGTCGACGTCCGCGGCGGCGAGCGTCGGGCTCTCGATCGGGATCGTCTCCCCGGACCTCGAACTGCCACTGAAGCTCACCTACATCGCCCAGATGTGGGCGGGGCGGCTCGAGTTCACGGCCGTGTTCGTGCTCTTCGGGTACGGGTTCGCGTTCGCTCGGGGACGCACACGCGCCCGTCGCTGAGACGCTCGTCAGCGCTTGTCGCGTCGACCGGCGAGCTGGCTCGACGGGCACAGCGGTTCCACGACACAGTCCTCGCACCGCGGGCGCCGGGCGTCGCAGACACGCCGGCCGTGGTGGATGAGGAGGTCACTCACGTCGAGCCAATGCTCGCGCGGGAACAGCCGAACGAGGTCGCGCTCGATCTTCTTCGGGTCCTGCTCGCGCGTGAAACCCAACCGCCGGCTGAGACGGGCCACGTGGGTGTCGACGACGACGCCCTCGTTGACGCCGAAACCGTTGGACAGCACGACGTTCGCCGTCTTGCGTGCAACGCCGGCGAGGGCCGTGAGCTCCTCCATGGTCGACGGGACCTCTCCGCCGTGGCGTTCGAGGAGCATCCGGGCGGTCGCCTGGATGTTCTTGGCCTTGCTCCGGAACAGGCCGATCGAGGAGATGGTCTCCTCGATCTCGGCGAGCTCCGCGCCAGCCAGCTCCTCCGGCCCGGGCCAACGCGCGAACAGCCGCGGCGTGACCTCGTTGACCTTCACGTCCGTGGCCTGTGCCGACAGGATCGTCGCGACGAGCAGCTCCCACGTGTTCGTGAAGTCGAGCGCGATCTCGGCGTCGGGCATCTCCTCAGCGAGCACCTCGAGGATCACGGGGGCACGCAGGGTCTTGCCGCGGTCGCGGTGGAGGTCGTCGGGTATGGCTGCCATGGCGCCGGAGCGTACTGAGGGACACGGGGTGCGTTGGTCGCACGCGGCCGCGGTCAGGGCGTAACCCGGCCTACAGGACCCCCGCTCCCCTACCGAGACCCCGATGGTGAGGGCCTAGGCCCTCGCGGGGTGCCCAGACCGCCACACGAGACCACAGGATCGACCACATGCGCCGCATCGCCGCGACAGCCCTCGCTGTCCTGCTCCTGCTCGTCCCGACCGCTGCGTTCGCACAGGACGCCCCGGAGACGCCTCCTGAGGAGCCGACCGCGCTCGAGACCTTCCTCGCGTCGCTGGGCCTGCTCACCGACGCCGTGACGGCAGACCTCGACCCCGAGCTCGTCGAGATGGCCAAGGAGCTGCTCGGTGAGGTGATCGACAGCGTGACCTTCGCCGCGGTCGTGAACGCGGACGAGGCCGAGGTCATCGAGGTCATCGCCGAACTGAGCGACGACCCCGAGGCCGACGAGGACGCCGAGGGCCATGGCGAGGTCGTCAGCCGGGTCGCCGAGTGCGCGCCCAACGGGCAGGTCGCCAAGCAGTTCTTCAACGGTTACAACAACCACGGCAAGTTCGTGAGCGCGGCCGCGAACGGCACCGCGACCGAGGTCGTCGTCCCCGTGCTCGAGGAGACCGAGGACGGCCCCGCGGTCACCGGCACCGAGACGGTGCCGGTCGACCTGGGCACGCTCGAGGGGGCCGAGGTCTTCTGCGGTCTGATCGACGCGATCTCGCAGGCCGCCGCGGACCTCTACGGCGCCGAGGACGCCCGGGAAGCCGCGAAGATGGCGCGTGACGAGGCGCGCGACGAGGCCAAGGCCGAGCGCGACGCCGCGAAGGCCGAGCGCGACGCCGAGCGCGACGCCGCGAAGGCCGAGCGCGACGCGGCACGCGCCGAGCGCGCGGCCGCCAAGGGCAAGGGCGGCGACGACGCCTGACACGCCACGATGTGATCGAACGGCCCCGGCTCCGGCGGGGGCCGTCGCACGTTCTGGCCGGCTCTCGCCTAGCGGGTGTCCGCGGACAGGCGGACCGTGAAGGTCGTCCCGACACCGACCACGCTGTCCACGTCGATCGTCCCGCCGTGGCGACGGACGGCGTTGCGCACGATCGAGAGGCCGAGGCCGGTGCCGCCCGTCTCGCGTGAGCGCGCGACGTCGACCCGGTAGAAGCGCTCGAAGACACGGTCGACCGCCTCGGCCGGGATGCCCACACCGGTGTCCGCGACCGTCAGGACCCAGGCATCGTCGGCAGGCTCGAGCTGCACCGTGACCTCACCGTCATCGACGTTGTAGCGGATGGCGTTGTCCACGAGGTTGGCCACCACGCGCTGCAGGTCCTCGCGCAGGCCGACGACGGTGGCCGCAGCCGGAGCACTGACGGTCACGGTCACCCCGGCGGTGCTCGCAACTTCGGCACGCCGTGCGACGACCTCGCGCACGATCTCGACGAGGTCGCACGGGCGAGGGTCGCCCGGATGCGGTTCCTCGAGGCGGGAGAGGTCGAGCAGGTCCCGGACGAGGTTGCCGAGCCGCTCCGCCTCGCCCTGGATCTGGCTCGCCAGACGGGCGGTCCGCTCGTCCTCCCCCGACGTCAGGACGAGGGCCTCCGCGAGGGACCTGATACCGGCCACGGGGGTCTTGAGCTCGTGGGACGCGTTGGCCACGAAGTCACGCCGGAGAGTGCGGACACGGCGTTCAGCCGTGCGGTCGACCACGAGCAGCAGCACCTCATCACCGACCGGCGCCGCGACGCAGGCCAGGTCACGGTCCCCATGGGTGACGTCGAGCTCGATGCGCTCCCCTCGCTCGCGGGCCTCGGCGATCGCGTCGGCCAGCGGTGCGGAGCCGACGGCCCGGATCGCCGTGGGCCCATCCGTCGTGACGGCGCCGAACAACTCGTCCGCCGGCGCGTTGGCGACCAGCAGGCGGTTGTCGGAGCCGAAGAGCATCGCGGGGATCGTCACCGCATCGACGAGCTGCGTGCGTCGCGGCTGCTCCCTGGCGACCCGCTCGCCGCGACGGGCGTAGGCGGCGCCGAGGGCGTTCACCGACTGGGCGAGTCGCTCCCAGTGCTGCCCCCCACGCAGCCGGAGCGGCTCGTGTGCCAGCTTTCCCTGCCACCGGTTGACGGCCGTCGCGACCTCCTCGACGCGATCCGACTGGACGCGCCAGAGGAGGAGGCTCGCGACGAGGCCCAGCCCGGCACCGACGAGCACCCCGACGGGCCCCATGGCGAGGGCGAGCAGCGCTGCGAGGGCGCCCAGGACCGGACCGACGACGAGGAGCGTGCGGGTCACGCGTCGTCCGCGAATCGATAGCCCACCCCACGCACGGTCAGGAGCCGCCTCGGTTCCTGCGGCTCCTCCTCGATGCGCTTGCGGAGCCGGCGGACATGCACGTCGAGCGTCTTGGTGTCACCGTGGTAGTTGGAGCCCCAGACCTCGTCGATCAGCTGGTCACGCGTCAGGACGCGGCCCGCGTTGTCGACGAGCAGCGCCAGCAGGTCGAACTCCTTCGGCGGGAGGTCCACCCGAGCCCCGTCCACCGTGACCTCGTGGCGGGCCCGATCGACCCGCACCCCCGAGGCCTCGCTCGGCTCGTCACCCACGAGCGTGGCGTCGTTCGCGCGGCGCAGGACGGCGCGGATCCGGGCGATCAGCTCGCGCGCGCTGAAGGGCTTGGTGATGTAGTCGTCGGCCCCGAGCTCCAGCCCGACCACCCGATCGACCTCCGCGTCGCGGGCGGTCACCATGATGATCGGGACGTTGCTGCGTTGGCGCAGGTCGCGGCAGATGTCGGTCCCACTCCGCCCGGGGAGCATCAGGTCGAGCAGGACGAGATCGGGTCGGTACCGCTCCCACGTTGGGATGGCCTCGGCTCCGTCGTTGATCCATCGCACCTGGAAGCCCTCGGCCTCGAGCGTGATCGCCAGGCCTTCGGCGATCGCTCGCTCGTCCTCCACGAGCAGGATCTTGGGCATGCGCGCGACCCTACTCAGAGATGGTCGGCAGGACCTCGTGATCCGCGGGACGCTCGCCCGTCACGATGAAGACCGTGTCGCGCGCGAACGCGACACCGTGGTCCGCGATCCGCTCGTAGTACCGGGCGACGAGGCCGAGGGCCATGTGCGCGCCCGGGTCGAACTCCACGTCACCATTGAGCACGCGCTTCGCGAGGTCGTCGACGACCAGGTCCCGCTCCGTGATCCGTGACAACGCGTCGGCGTCGCGCTGGCGGTAGGCCTCGACCCCGGCCGTGAAGACGACCGTCGCCTCGTGCGCCAGGCTGGTCAGGAGCTCGTAGGTCCGCTCGGGGAGCTCACGCGGGTCGTGCAGCTCGAGGGACTCCGGGACGTGGCGCATCAGGTTGGCGGAGCGGTCGACGTCGTGCACGAGGCGGAGGACGGCGACGATGCGACGGAGATCGCCGCTCACCGGGCCCTCGCGCGCGATGAGGATGAAGCCGAGCTCCTCCGCCTGCCCGACGAGTTCGCGGACGCGGTCGCACAGGGAGGTGCAGAGCCGAACGATCGCCTCGCGGTTGTCGAGGTAGGCCTCGTTGACCTGGGGCAGCGCACCGGAGATCAGCAGCGCGCCCTCGACCAGCAGGTCCTCGAGCTCGTCGAGGCGGTCGTGGAAGGTGTCGCGGTGCTGCGTCGCCGGGTCAGCGATGCGGTTGTCATTCACGGTACGTCCCTCGTTCCGAGGTCAGACTCGACGCTCGTAGCGGTTGCGCAGCCAGATGGCGAGCGCGTTCGCGCTGAGCGTGAACAGCAGGAGCATGAGGATGGCAGCCGGGGCCAGCGCATCCTGGTAGGCAGGTTGCGGTTGGCGCGACCAGCCGAAGACGATGATCGGCAGCGCCGTGAACCCGGACTGCGTCAGCGACTCGAAGAAGCTGGCCCCGCCCGTGCTCAGGAAGCCCGTCACGGCACCGACGACGAGGAGCGGCGCCGTCTCACCGATCGCACGCGCCAGCGACAGGATCGTGCCGGTGAGGATCCCGGGCAGGGCCTGAGGAAGGACCAGCTGGCGCGTCACGTCCCAGCGGGTGGCGCCCAGCCCGTAGCCGCCGTCACGGAGGGACCTCGGAACGCCCCGGATCGCCTCTGCCGAGGTGATGATGACGATCGGCAACGCGAGGATGGCCAGCGTGAGGCCGCCGGCGAGGGCCGAACGACCGCCGGTGAGGTTCACGATGCCGCCGAGATCGCGGGGCCCGAGGAACCGCACGAAGATCGCGAACCCGAGCAGGCCGTAGACGATCGACGGGACGCCCGCGAGGTTGCGGATGTTGATGTCGATGAAGCGCGTCAGCCAGGTGTCGGGGGCGTACTCCTCGAGGTAGATCGCGGTCGCGACGCCCAGGGGGATCGCGACCACGGCGGTGACGAAGGCGATCTGCAAGGAGCCGATGATGCCCTGGCCCACTCCGGCGTTCTCGGGGAACGAGGAGAGCCCAGCGGTCACGAACCCCGTCCCGCGCTCAGCGAGGAGTGGCAGCGCGCTTGCCAGGATGTCGAAGAGCAGCGTCAGCAGCACACCGAGTGAGATGAGCAACGCCAGCAGCATCGCGCCCTCGAAGAGGCGCTCGCGGAGCCGCTCGCGCCCGGCGTCCGGGTTGCGGAGGTCGATGCGCGCTGCCGTCTCGACCGCGGCCATCAGTACGACCTCCGGTAGCGCCGGACGACCCGGTCACCGAGCACGTTGAGCGCCAGCGTGAACAGGAACAGCAGCGTGCCGACGAAGTACAGGCTCACGAACGACGACCCGAAGCTCGGGTTGTCCGAGCCGATCGCGAGGTTCGCGATCGCCGAGGTCATCGTGATGCTGCCCTCGAGCGGGTTGGCGTTGAACGCGGCCGAGCCAGAGCCACCGGCCGCGATGGTCACGACCATCGTCTCACCGATGGCGCGAGACAGCGAGAGGATGAACGCCGCCACGATCCCCGAGATGGCAGCGGGCACGACGACCCGCAGGGTCGTCGTGCGCTTGCGAGCGCCGAGCCCGTAGGACGCCTCGCGTAGCTCACGCGGCACGGCGCGGAGCGCGTCCTCGGCGATCGACGCCATCAGCGGTGTGGTCAGGATCCCGACGCCGATGCCCGCAGCCATCATGTTGAACTGGTTCGCGTCGTCCCAGATCGCCTGCACGATGTTGGGGGTGATGAACGTGAGTGCGAAGAAGCCGAGGACGACGCTGGGAACGCCCGCGAGGATCTCGAGCACGGGCTTCACGACGCGTCGGGTGCGCGGATCCGCGTACTCCGACAGGTAGACGGCGGCGCCGAGGCCGAGGGGCCCGGCGACCAGCATCGAGATCAGCGACACCACGATGGATGCCACGACGATCGTCTTGACGTCGAACTCGTTGCGGCTGGGGAACCAGCCGCTCCCCCAGAGCTGGCTGACGTCGATCAGCGTGAGGAAGCGGTAGGCGTCACCGAGCAGCGTGTAGAGGATCAGCGCGGTGATGAGGACCGACCCGAGCGCGGCCGCGAGGAACGCCGATCGCACGGCGGACTCGCGCCGTCGCCGGCGCGGGTCCCCCGTGAGGTCGATCGGTGCGGCACTCATGCCCTGGCGGCCTCCCAGGCCGCGACGGTCTCGGCCCACGCCTCGTCCGTCAGCTGGACGTACCCGGCACCGGAGACCTGCGCGCGGCCCGTCTCGCTGAGGAAGAAGTCGACGAACGCCGCGAGGGCCGGGCTCTGGTCGACCTTGTGCATGTTGACGTAGATGTAGAGCGACCGGGAGAGCGGGTACGCGCCCGACGCGATCGTCTCATCCGTCGGCGTGACACAGTCACCGGACTCGGGGTCCTTGACGTCGATGGCGTCGACCGCGCCGGCGTTGTTGGCGAAGAACGCGTAGCCGACCCAGCCGAGGCTCGTGGTGTTCCCGCCGATCGACTGGATGATGACGTTGTCGTTCGCGTTCCCGCTCCAGTCGTTGCGGATCAGGTTGTCCTGCCCGCGCTCCTCGGCGAGGCCCTCCATGACGAGCTCGATGAAGCTGTCGTAGGTACCCGACTCGGTGCCGGGCCCGGCCGTCACCAGCTCGACGTCGGGCAGCTCGCCGTTGGAGAGCTGCGGGTTCTCGGCAGCGAGCTCGGCACGGATCGCGTTGCCATCGGCCCAGCTGTCGAAGCCGGTCGACTCGGGGCCGAGCAGGGCGTACAGGTCGCCGTAGCCGAGGCACTCGACCGCGTCGTTCTCGGTGCTGGTGAGCACCGTCAGGCCGTCGATGCCGACCCTGAGCTCCAGGATGTCGGTGATGCCGTTCTGCTCGCAGAGCTCCAGCTCGCTGTCCTTGATCTGGCGAGAGGCGTCGGAGATGTCGCTCTCACCGACGCAGAAGAAGTCCTTGAAGCCGGTGCCGGTGCCGGGGCCACCGACCTGGACGGCGACGCCCGGGTTGTTGCCCTGGAAGAGCTCGGCGACGCGAGCCGAGACCGGCTCGACCGTCGACGAGCCCTGGATGTTGATCGAGCCGCTCATGTCCGAGCCGCCGCCACCGCTGGTGTCGGTGCTGGTGCCGGACCCGGACGTGCCACCGCCGCAGGCTGCGGCGATCAGGCCGGCGGCCAGGAGCGCGGCGGCGGGGCGAAGGAGGGTCGTGCGCATGGTGGGATCAGTCCTTGTGCGGGGGAGGTCGCGACGTCAGCCGAACCGCCCCGTGATGTAGGCCTCGGTGCGGGGGTCCGAGGCGGCGGTGAAGATCTTCTCCGTGGCGTCGTACTCGACGAGCTCACCCGTCCGTTCACCGGTGCTGTCGTCGATGTCGACGCTCAGGAAGGCCGTCATGTCGGAGATGCGTGCGGCCTGCTGCATGTTGTGCGTGACGATGACGATCGTGTACTCGGCCGTCAGCTCGCGCATGAGGTCCTCGATCTTGAGCGTGGCGATCGGGTCCAGCGCGGAGCAGGGCTCGTCCATGAGGATGACGTCGGGCTCGACCGCGATGGTGCGCGCGATGCAGAGCCGTTGCTGCTGGCCTCCCGAGAGCGCGAGGGCGCTCTGGCCGAGGCTGTCCTTGACCTCGTCCCAGAGGGCAGCACCGCGCAGCGACCGCTCGACCACGTCGTCGAGGCCCTTCGTCTGGCCCATGAGGCGGGGACCGAAGGCCACGTTGTCGTAGATCGACTTCGGGAAGGGGTTGGCCTTCTGGAAAACCATGCCGATCCGCCGCCGGACCTCGACCGGGTCGACGCTCGGCCCGTACAGGTCCTGCCCGCGGTACTCGATCGTCCCTTCGACACGCGCGCTGTCGACGAGGTCGTTCATCCGGTTGATGCAGCGGAGCAGCGTCGACTTGCCGCAGCCCGACGGCCCGATGAGCGCCGTGATCCTGTTCGGCACGATGTCCAGGCTCACATCGCGGACGGCCTGGAACGAGCCGTAGCTGACCGACACGTCACGGAGTCGCAGGACGGGGTCGGTCGAGCCGGGCGGCGTCGTGGAGGGGGGATCCGCCGCGTCGGGGCTGTGGCCTTCCGGGGCGGCGAGGAGTTCGTCTGCCATGCGCGGAACGGTACGGAGACCAGGTAACCGCGATCCCGCGCCCGGGTGAACGGAGGGTGAACGAGCGCTCCGCGCGCCGCGCGGACGTCACGGTCAGTTGGGGCGCTGACCGTTCCCGGAGACGTCGATGCTCGCGGGGCCTGCGGCGGTGCGGGGCCGCAGTCGGGCATAGGCGACCGAGGCGACGACGAAGCCCGACGCCACGCCGACCAGGAACGCGGGACCCGCGACGCCAGAACCGTCGCCCGCGAACCGCGGGGCGAGCGGGAACGCGACCAGCGAGGCGGTCGAGAAGAGCAGGCCGCTGAAGGCGATGAGCCGGACCCACCGCGTCTCGCTGGCGGCCAGGGCGCCGGCGCTGAGCATCAACGGCGCCGGCACCATCGGCGTGACCCAGCCCACGAGCACGGCACCGACCGCACCGACGACCGCGAACCCCGTGCCCCGCACGCCCAGCGGCAGCAGCCAGCCCACGCCACTGCCGACCAGGGCGCCCAGCAGGACGGCCGCCGCCGCGGCGAGCGACAGGGCCGTGGTCGAGAGCGCATCCGCACCAGCCCGTTCGGCGGCGTCGCGGACGAGCAGGACCGTGCCTGCGGCGGCGATCGCCCCGACGATCGCGCCGGCCAACCCCCAGCGCACCGCGCTGCGGAAGGACCGGTTGGGCTCGAGGCCGATCTCGCTCACGGTCCTAGTATCGCGGCTCGCGCCGAGGGGAAGGGAACGGGTGGCGGCTGACGCGCATCCGAAGGTCGCCGACGACTGGGGCGGCCACGTCTGGCCGAAGGACCGCGAGACGACGTCCCCCGACGGCACGACCATCCGCTACACGGTCGTCGGGGCCGACGACGCGCCCTGGATCGTGCTGTGCGCCGGCTTCATGTGCCCGGACAACTTCTGGCAGTACCTCGTGCCCGCACTGCAGGACCGCTACCGCTTCGCGATCCTCAACTACCGGTCCGTCGGCGCGTCGAGCCACCCACGGAACAAGGGGTATCGCGCACGGCGTCTGCACAGCGACGACTACACGATCCCGAAGATGGCGCAGGACGTCGGCGCGGTGATCGAGGCCGAGGCCATCACCGACGCGACGGTGCTCGGCCACTCGATGGGGTGCCAGGTCGCGATCGAGGTCCATCGCCAGCGTCCGCACGACGTCGGTTCCCTGGTCCTGGTGACGGGCCCGTACGCCTCGCCGCTGCACACCTTCTACGGCTCGAAGATCGGGGTCTACCTGTTCCCGATCGCCTGGGTCGGTCTGCCGCTGCTGCCCCGCCCCGTGCAGAAGGCCATACCGAAGGTGCTGCGCATGCCGCCGGCCGTCTCGATGTGGGCAGCCCGCATGATCCGAGCCCTCGGCCCCGAGACACCGACCGAGGGCATGGCGGGGTACTTCGAGCACTTCAGCAACGGTGATCCGATGATCATCATGAAGGTCGCCAACGGCATGCACCGCTACGACGGACGGGACCACCTCGAGGACATCGACGTCCCGACCCTGGTGCTCATCGGCGGCCGGGACAACTTCACCCCGCCCGCCCTCGGGCAGTTCTTCGTCGACCACGTGCCGGACTGCGAGCTGCGCGAGCTCCCCGAGGGCACGCACGGCGCGATCATCGAGTTCCCGGACGAGGTCGCGGAGCTGGTCGACGACTTCGTCACGCGGAAGGTGACCCGAGGCTGACTCGGCTCCGCCTAGTAGTCGACGACCGCGAACTCGCGGAGCTTGTCGAACTGGTGGCGCGCACGGATGACCCGGATCGTCCCCGACTTCCCGCGCATCACGAGCGATTCCGTGATCGCGCCGCGGCCGTCGAAGCTCACGCCCTCGACGAGCTGGCCGGGCGTGACGCCCGTCACGGCGAAGAAGGTGTCCTGCCCGCTCACGAGGTCCTCGGTGCGCAGGACGCGGTCGAGGTCGTAGCCCGCATCGATCGCGGCCTGCTTCTCCTGGTCGTTGCGCGGCCAGATGCGACCGAGGATCTCCCCGCCCAGCGCCTGGACGGCACACGCGGCCGTGACGCCCTCGGGGGTCCCACCGATGCCGATGAGGAGGTCGACGTTGCGCTCCTCCCATGCGGCCAGCAGTGCCGCGGCGACGTCGCCGTCCATGATCAGCTGCAGTCGCGCGCCGGCCTCGCGGATCTGGCGCATGTGGTCGGCGTGGCGGTCGCGGTCGAGCATCATGACCGTGAGGTCGTTGACCTGCTTGCCCTTGGCCTTGGCAACCTTCTCCAGGTTGTCCTTCAGCGGCGCATCGAGGTCGAGGACGCCGACGGCATCGGGGCCGACGACCATCTTCTCCATGTAGACCATGGGGCCCGGGTCGAACATGGTGCCGCGTGGGGAACAGGCGAGGACGGCCAGGGAGCCCGGACGCCCCTCGGCCAGCAGGCGCGTGCCGTCGATCGGGTCGACGGCGACGTCCATCTCGATGCCCTCGCCGTTGCCGACCTGCTCCCCGTTGTAGAGCATCGGCGCCTCGTCCTTCTCGCCCTCACCGATGACGACCACGCCGCGCATCTCGACGGTGGAGAGCATCTGACGCATGGCGTCGACCGCCGCCTGGTCCCCGGCCTCCTTGTGGCCGCGCCCCTGCCAACGGGCTGCGGCGAGCGCGGCGGCCTCGGTCACGCGGACCAACTCCATGGCGAGGTTGCGGTCGGGGCGATCGGACATCGTGGACTCCACGGCGGGCGGACGGTGGCCCGAACCCTAGGGGACGGCGCCGAGCACCCCGAGCGGGGTTCATGGCGCGCACGCTCGCGACCGTCAGGTCCCCCGGACGGAGTGCCACCGCGCCACGGGCGATCGCCGTTGGAGGAGGCCCTTGGGCGTCGAGACCACCGTCACCACCGTCATGATCATCCAGTACGCGAGCGGGTAGACGACGGCGAAGGGGAACGACGTCAGCACGCCCCGCTCGTAACGGCGGTCGAGCAGCGACCCGAGGAGCAGCTGCAGCACGGCCATCGTCGCGATCGCCATGCCCCAGGCGTTGGGGAAGGGAGACGCGCCAGCCGGTGGCCGTCCCATGGCGAGCGACAGCGCCCAGAAGGCGGTCAGGAGGACGAACAGGTAGGCCCAGACGATGGACAGCACGGCCTCGATGGCGACCGGCCACATGCGTCGGCGGCGCCAGTCGAAGAACACGTCCCCGGCGTGGCGGCGGATGACCTGGGACAGCCCCAGCGCCCAGCGCCTGCGCTGTCGCCAGAGGCCACCGATCGTCGTCGGCACGTGCATGAGCGCGAGCGCCCGCGGCTCGTACCGGACGTCGTAGAACCGCTTCTGGAGCTTCCAGGTGACGTCGATGTCCTCGGTGGCCATGTCGGTGCTGAACAGGCCCACGTCGCGCAGCGCAGCCACGCGGAAGGCCGTGACGACCCCGGACACGGTCAGGATCCGGCCCCAGACACGCTGCGAGCGTCGAAGCAGGCTGACGATGGACGTGAACTCCATCGTCTGGAGGTGGTTCAGGACCGTGAGCTTCTCGGCGACCCGAGGGTTGCCGGTCACCGCCGCCACACGCGCACCGTGGACGAAGTGCGGGACCATGTGCTCGAGGATGTCCGGAGCGGGTGATGCGTCGGCGTCGACGATGAGGACGATCTCGCCGTTGATGCAGCCGAGCGCGTCGTTCAGCGCGAGCGCCTTGCCCTCGTTCACGAGCTTGCTGACGAGCCGGACCTGCCCCGAGCGCACGTAGGGCTCGACCAGCGGGACCGTCGCGTCGGTCGAGCCGTCGTCGACGACGACGACCTCGACGTCTGGATAGCGCACGGCGAGGCACGCCTCGAGGGTGGCGACGATGTCGCGCTCCTCGTTGTACGCCGGTACCAGGATCGTGACGGGTGGTGTCTGCGTCAGCGTCGGTGCGAGGTCGGGCTCGCGACGCTCGCGACGCAGCCAGTACGACAGCGACGTCGAGATCCAGATGACGCTGGTCACGAGCGGGTAGCCCGCGAAGAAGAACAGGGCGACCAGGTAGACGGGGTTGGCCTCGATCGCGTCGAAGATGGCGCTCATGCCGGCGACTCCGACGGTGCCAGCTGGTTGGGACGACCCCGGCGGCGGCGGGCCAGCGGCTCGTCGGGCGATGCCTCCGGGTGGATCGCATCACCGGTGTACGCAGCCACGAAACGCTTCGTGTTCTCATCCGTCGCCACGAGCACGATGTCCGCGGACCGAACGTCGTCCCAGTCGGCCAGCACGGGCCGCGCGACGGCGTCCACCCCGTACTCGAACGGGGCCTCGGGCACGGCGCGGCGCGGACCCTTCCGGCGGTAGATCCGGCGGTTGTGCCAGACCCACCACTGCGTGAGCGCCACGTTGACGATCGTGGCGACGATGACCACGGCGGCGACCACCACCATGCGGCGCCAGGGAGCCTGGCGGATGACCAGGAACCACAACACACCGAGCAGCGCCCAGGCCACGCCGAGGAGCACACCGTGGCCGATGTCCGCGAAGGACGGTTCGGCCCTTCGGGCGTGCGGATCCTGAGGAGCTGACATGTGGGCCATCGAAGCGGGGTCCTCGACGCGCTGGGTGTGCCCTCCCGCAAGGGCGGCAGCCGGTCCATCTGGCCCCGAGCATCCCACATGAGGACTAGTTATTTCGGACTATCCGGACACTGGGGCGGCTGGCGGGGCGGAAACGCCCTCAGACGCGCCGTGGGCGCACGGTTCGCGGCAGCGTCAGGCCCATGTCGGCCGGCAGCTGGCCGGTCTCGGCGTGGACCCGCAGCGCGTCCTTCTCCCAGGCGACGCGATCGCCGAGGCCCGTGAAGTTGTCGAACATCCGCTTCTGCAGGGCGACCGTCTCCGGCTGCCGCGACGCGACGAGCTCGAGCCAGGCGAGGGCCTCGGCGAACGCTCGTCCGGGCTCGGTGAGCCGCTGTACGAAGCCCCGGTCGTGCGCCTCCTGCGCCGACACGTCCCGGGCCGAGAAGACCCAGTCCTTCGCCGTGCCGATGCCGACGAGGCCGATGGTGCGAACCGGCCCGACCGGGATGCCGTAGATGGCGCCCGGGAAGCGGAACGTCGCCTCGCTCGAGGCGAAGCGGACGTCGCACGCGCCGGCCGCCTCGACCCCACCGCCGACCGCCGGACCCTCGACGGCGGCCGCCGTGGGTAGCCGGAAGGTCGAGAGGTACGCGTAGAACTCGGCGAAGAGCTCCATGCGGCGGACCGGGTCGTGCTCCTCGCGGACGTCGGCCCCGGCCGAGAAGACCACCTCATCGCCGGTCAGCAAGAGCCCACGCAGCCCGGCGTCGGCATCCGCATCGTGCAGCGCGTCGAGGAGGCCCACGAGCATCGCCGTGTCCATCGCGTTGCGCGCGTCGGGGCGGTGCATCTGGACGATGCGGATGCGACCGTGCTCGCAGGCGTGGTCGCGGACGTCGACGGGGCTCGTGGGCACGCGGGCTCCTGGCTCGGCGGGCGCGCGGGAGGGTAGGTC